>JASLFR010000009.1 GCA_030150565.1 Cardiobacteriales bacterium
CTGTGACTAACGCGATTCTATCAAGCCGTTGCGCTGATCAATCGCTGCTCCGTTGCCAGAACAGGTGAACAATCTTACCACCCAAAATAGAAAGCGCAAATCTTTTTTGAAGAAAAATAGAGAATATTTCTAGTTTTCTCATTAACTAATTGTTTGTGAAGTATAAAAAATTCCGATCTATTTTAAACATACTTCAAGCAAATAGAGATGCTGATAAAAATCTCTCCTCAACCCTCCATTTCTTATATTATAGAGAGATTCCTTTTTCTATTTACGGTTATCTTTATTATCAAGCCTATAAATTTATGAGAACGACTTTTTTAATACTTCCCCTCTTTTTCCTCCTCTCTTGCTCCTCCCACTCTTCAAATATTATCTCTACAGATGGAGATAGTATTACTTTAGATGGGAACTGGTACGCTAAACATCTTAATGAGCGCTTGAAAGAGGCAGAATTTGGAACGCCACAAGAGCAAAGAGATGCAGGTACACTCTACTTTACGGGAACAGATGTTAAGAAGAGTTATAAAAAAGCGCGTCACTACTGGACACTCGCAGCAGATCGAGGAGATGCAAAAGCTAACTACAACTTAGGTATTCTCTATTTTAATGGTTATGGAGTTAAAAGAGATCTCGATGCTGCTGAATACCATTTTCGCCGTGCTGCAGAAGGGGATGATCTGAAAGCGCTCAACATATTGGCTGAACTCTATAAAAATGGGGATCACTTTCCTCAGGACCTAGAGCGTGCCCATCACTATACTCAGAGAGCTGCAAATTTAGGAGATGCTAGAGCACTCTACAATCTTGGCGTTTACTACAGCACACAAGCCGATGCAGCTGTAAGTCTTCCACGCGCTAAATCTTACTTTGAGGCCGCCGCTCAACAAGACTTTGAACCAGCCCACTACGCTTTAGGGCTCTTCTATCGTGATGGCTTAACAGGCGTTGTTGATAAAAGACTCTCAAAAGCTCATTTTAAAGCGGCAGGAAAGTATCGTCCTAATTGATAATAATTCGTTAAAAAAGATAAAAGTGAGAGCAATAAAAAAGCCTAGCGAAGATTTTCGTTAGGCTCTCTCTTTATTAAACTCACAGCGCCCCTATATATAATAAGGGAGATCAGTTTACGGGCGTAACGTCGCCACCATTATCGCTTTAATCGTATGCATACGATTCTCTGCCTGCTGGAACTGGACCGCTCTTGGCCCTTCAAAGACCTCATCCGTCACCTCAACTCCATCTAAACCAAAGGTTTGATAGATCCACTCCCCTGTTGAGGTTTCACGATTATGGAAAGCGGGGAGACAATGCATAAACTTAGTATCAGGATTTCCTGTTGAATCGATCAACTCCTGATTTACTTGATATGGAAGAAGACGCTCAATCCGCTCACGCCACGCCTCTTCTGGCTCCCCCATCGAGACCCATACATCGGTATGAATAAAATCAACCCCTTTCACAGCCTCTTTTGCATCTTCCGTTAATGTGATGGTTGCGCCACTCTCTTTTGCGATCGCTCGGCACGTCTCAACGAGTGACTCTTCAGGCCAATGCGCTTTTGGTGCTCCGATACGAACATCCATCCCCAATTTAGCCCCTAAGACTAGTAGGGAATTTCCCATATTGTTACGAGCATCACCCAGATATGCGTAACTCACCTTATGAAGCGGTTTACCACTCGTCTCTTTCATCGTTAAGGCGTCCGCTAACATCTGTGTTGGGTGGAACTGATCGGTTAAACCGTTATAGACAGGGACTCCTGCATAAGCGGCTAACTCATTTTCGAGCATCTCCTGACAAAAACCGCGATACTCAATCGCATCATACATACGCCCTAAAACACGCGCCGTATCTTTCATCGACTCTTTATGCCCAATCTGGGACCCTGAAGGGCCTAAATAGGTAGTTGTTGCTCCTTGATCTGCCGCCGCTACTTCAAAAGCGCATCGGGTTCGGGTTGAAGTCTTCTCAAAAATGAGTGCGATATTCTTCCCCTTCAATAACGGCTTCTCATTGCCGAGCATCTTTGCGCGCTTCAACTCTGCAGCTAAATCGATTAAATAGAGAATCTCCTCTCGAGAAAAATCGAGCAATTTTAAAAAATGGCGATTGCGTAAATTGATAGACATTCCAACCTTCCTTATCGGTTAACAGAAAAAGGTGCTAAAAATGAGAAGCGGTTAAGGGAGATTCTCGCTCATCTGCTCTATAATAAGCGTATCGACTAATAAACATAGACCTAAATGAGACGTAAGAATGAAACAGATCTCCAAAATGATTGCTCTCTGCATAGCGCTCCTTGCATATAACCCTCTATATGCTCAGGAAAATAATGCCCTAAAAGAGGGGGCAACTCAAAGTATTTCCCACAATGGGGGGCGTTTTTTTGCCTCAAACCAATCATCTACTCCCCAAAAGGGAGAAACAGATCAGAGTATTCCATTCCCAAAGCAGATCGAATTACGCTACAGCGGCCCTTATGGAGTCCCCGCAACGATGCTTTTTCAACATAATGGGAGCAGATACTCCATTAAAACCCGAGTTAACATCCCTTTTAAAGCGATTGAATTTAATGCCGAAGGGACGATTAATCATGGTCGATTCAATCCCACACTCTACGAAGATCGACGCAGCGGTTCACTCTATGCGACAGCGAGATTTGATTATAACGGGGGGGAAGTCTCTTACGGCCGCTCTGGACAAGCGCTTAAAAAATCGAAAATCACCCGCCCAACGAAAGATTTCTTCTCACTCGCTTGGGAGATGGCGCTCAATGATGGGATCTTAAGGGAGGGGGTTGTTGCGACGAATGGCAAAAAGCTCTATCAACGTAACTCCTTCTCAAAAGGGAGCACCCGCAATATTCGCGTTAATGGTAAATCGCAAGAGGTGACTCTCTACACTAATGGCTCTGGTGATGATCGAATTGAGCTCGGTTTCTTGAAAGGGGATTATCTTCTCCCTGCAATTATCGCTTTCTACGATAAGGGGAAGCGTTATGAACTCCTCTTAACGAAAATCAATCTCTAATAGAGGAATCTAAAGATACAACAGTTAAGAATTAGGTATAATATTAAGAATGAGCGAGTGGTACTGGATCACCCGCAGGCTTTAAAAAGGAGTCAATTATGAAAGCAAATATTGGTGGAATTGATCGTTACGCACGTATTGGTGTTGGTGCGCTCTTAATTCTTTTATCACTCTTCAATGTGATTGGTATTTGGGGTTGGATTGGGCTTGTTCCCCTCTTAACAGGAATCTTCCGCTACTGCCCCCTCTACCCTCTTCTTGGCATCTCATCAAATAAAGAAGAGAAGTAATCCCTCAATAGAGTGAGAGAAGCTATCCTATACGGGATAGCTTTTTTATTGCAAAATCAAAAATTAAGGAGTCTTTATGTTTTCGCTCACCTATCTCTTTACTCGATTCTCCGCCTTCTTAAAGCATAAAGAGGATTATTTTCGTTTAGGGGAGTATTACTATCTTGGAAAATATGTGAAGAAGAATGATAAAAAAGCGCGCTACTGGCTCGAAAAGGCTTCCGATTCTGGAGAGAAACGGGCGCTCTACTACTTAGGATTGATGGAGCAGGAGAAGAGCGAACCCAATCTATTGATGGCGCTCCGCTATTTAGAGCTAAGCCGACGCTCTGAGCCGCGAGCAATTGATGCGATCACCCCTCTACTCGCCCATCTAAAATCGCTCCCAATTAGAGATGATAATCGACAAGAGCTTGCTGAGCTCTACTTCAAAATCGCCTACATGTATGGCAACGATAATCATATTGAGCGTAATTATGAAGAGGCGAAAAACTTTTATCGAGCTAGTGTAAATCTCGACTACGCCCCAGCTAAAGCGCAACTTGGACAACTCTATCTCTATGGCCGTTTAGGGGTGGAACGGACTTATGAGGTGGGTAAAGAGCTCCTTTTTGATGCGCTCAATAGCGGTTATGCTCCTGCTCGTGAAATTCTGCTCAACTTCTACCAAAAAGAGGAGATCCGAGCATTATTAGAGAAGGAAGCTGAAAGTAATAGCTCTGCCCTTCTCCTTCAAAATATTATTGAACAAGAGAAAGCGTAACTCTTCAATTTTTTGATGGAAATAGCCCCCTATTCGGCATAAAGTAAGACTCCTAACGATTCTTAAATTGAGGAATATTGATGAAAAAGATTTTAACTATTGCAGGCTCCGATACATCAGGTGGAGCGGGGATCCAAGCCGATCTTCGAACATACGCTAAACATAACCTCTACGGCATGACGGCGCTTACCGTCATCGTCACGATGGATTACAACAATGGTTGGGCGCATGGCGTTACCCCAATTCCTGTCGAGAGTATTCGGGAACAGCTCGATACCGTCCTTCTTGGCGTCACCCCCGACACCATCAAAACAGGTATGCTTCCAACTCCTGAAATCATCCATCTAGTTGCAGGATATCTTAAAGAGCTAAAAGGGAAAATGCCGATCGTAATCGACCCCGTTATGGTCTGTAAGGGGGATAAGCCTCTCTTTCCAGAGCATGCAGAGACGATCCGCAATGAGCTGATTCAATACGCAACAATCATCACCCCTAACCTCTTTGAGGCGACACAGCTTGCTCAGACAAAACCCTTTACTTCACTTGATGATGCAAAAGAGGCGGCAAAAATTATTGCAGAGAAAGGAAATTGCCAAACAATGGTGATTAAGGGGGTCGGCTCTCTCATGAGCCCCAATAGCGCAGCAGATCTCTTCTACGATGGTAAAGAATTCACCTTGATAGAGGGGGAGCTCATCAATACAACTCACACACACGGCTTAGGCTGTACATTCGCTTCTCACGTTGCAAGCTTCATCACTAAAGGATTAACCCCAAAAGAGGCGTGTTTCTCAGCCAAAAGAGCGATTCAAAAAGGATTGGAGAATCCTTTTGCGCTCAATGAGTATGTAGGAACCCTCAATTTCCCTGATAGCTTCAAGTGATTCTCAAAGCGATAAATTTGCGTCAAAGGGGCAAAATCCCTATACTTATAGGGTAGTAAACCCAAACGGGGGCGTTCTTGGATTCGACGGGGATGTTGAAGTTTGAGGTGCATGTCAAGATGGTCGAGAGTCTTGTAAAAACGCGGCAAATTGTATAGTTGCAAACGATAACAACTACGCTTTAGCAGCTTAAGCCTGCTAACTGTTCTTAATACTGTGTTCGTTCGGTGTTAACAACAGTCAACTTAAACGGACTAGCCCGGCATCATTTCTAGGGGGTGCCTCGCGAAACTTAACTTAGAACCGCTGAGTTTTATCCTGCCGGTCGGATCAAAACCAGTTAAATTAAAGATACGGCTAAACATGTAGTACCAAGAATGGATAGTTCTCGGACGCGGGTTCAAATCCCGCCGCCTCCACCAA
>JASLFR010000093.1 GCA_030150565.1 Cardiobacteriales bacterium
TGCCGAAGAGGCGTACCTTAACTACTCAATGTATGTCATTTTAGATCGTGCATTGCCCTATATTGGGGATGGATTGAAGCCAGTTCAGCGGCGCATTATCTATGCAATGAGCGAGCTTGGATTGCTTGCAAGTGCAAAACCAAAAAAATCAGCCCGTACGGTAGGGGACGTATTAGGAAAATATCATCCTCATGGAGATAGCGCCTGTTATGAAGCGATGGTGTTGATGACACAACCCTTCTCATACCGTTATCCTTTGGTGGAGGGGCAGGGGAACTTCGGTTCTTTAGATGATCCCAAATCGTTTGCAGCGATGCGTTATACCGAGTCTAAACTCTCCCCCTATGCAGAAGTTCTCCTCCAAGAGCTTGGAGAGGGGACAGTCGATTGGCAACCTAACTTTGATGGCTCTTTAGAGGAGCCCGAACTGCTTCCTGCTCGCCTTCCAAATGTTCTGCTTAATGGAGGATCGGGGATCGCCGTTGGAATGGCGACCGATATTCCACCTCACAATATTCAGGAGGTTGCAGAAGGGGTTGTGGCTTTGATTGATAACCCTGAGCTTACCACTCGTCAATTGATGGATTATATTCCAGCGCCCGATTATCCAACAGGTGGGGAGGTGATCTCGAGTGAAGAGGATCTTGCCAAAATCTATGAGACAGGGCGCGGATCGGTAAGAATGCGGGCTCGTTATCGGATTGAATCGGGCAATATTGTGATTTATGAGCTCCCCTATCAGACATCAGGGGAGAAGATTCAGATCGAGATCGCTGAGCAGATGCAGGCGAAAAAGTTACCGATGATTGAGGATATTCGGGATGAATCGGATCATGATGAGCTTGTGCGGATCGTGTTAGTCCCCCGTTCAAATCGAGTCGATCTAGAGCGGGTGATGAGTCATCTCTTTGCAACGACCGATTTAGAGAAGACATTTCGGGTTAACCTAAATATGATCGGCCTCAATTTAAAACCTGAGGTGAAGAGTCTCCGTACGATTCTCTTTGAATGGCTCATCTTCCGACGTGAAACGGTGACTAAACGGTTAACCTTCCATAAGGAGCGGATTGAGCGTCGACTCCATCTTTTAGCGGGTCTTTTAATCGCTTTTGCAAATCTTGATGAGATTATTGAGATCATCCGTTTTGAAGAGCGCCCTAAAGCGGTCTTGATGGAGCGATTCTCCCTCTCTGAGACTCAAGCCGATTACATTTTAGAGACGCGTCTTCGTCAGCTTGCACGTCTTGAAGAGCTTAAGCTAAAAGAGGAGGAGGCGAAGCTTCAGAAGGAGCTTAAAGGGTTGCTTGAATATCTCAATCATCCCAAAAAAATGGATGAATTGATGAAGAGAGAGATCTTAGAGGATGCGAAGAAGTATGGAGATGAGCGTCGCTCTCAGATTGTTGAGCGGGAGGCGGCTGAGGCGATTGATGAATCAGCGCTTGTCGCTTCTGAGCCTGTGATGGTTGTACTCTCTAAGATGGGGTGGATTCGGGGGGCAAAATCGCTCGATATCGATCCTGAAACCTTAAATTATAAGACTGGGGATCACTTCTTTCTCTCAGCTATTGGGCGTACAAATCAGCCGCTGATTCTTCTTGATGATAGTGGTCGCTCTTATACGATCTCAACGCACGATCTACCAACGGCAAGAAGTAGCGGAGAGCCGATTACAGGGCGGATTAATCTCGATAATGGGCGCACTATCGAGCAGATTATTCTCGATGATCCAAAGAGCCACTACCTCTTAAGTGCTACTAACGGTTATGGGTTTATCGTGCAGTATGAGGAGATGATGACCCGTCAAAAAGGGGGGAAGAATTTAGTCAATCTGAATGATGGAGCAATCCTCCTACCCCCTCAAAAGGTGAATAATCTTGAAGAGGATTATTTAATGGCTGTTACCGCAACAGGGCGCTTCTTAGTGGTTAAGGTGAGCGAATTACCCATCATTGCACGAGGGAAAGGTAATCAGTTAATTCAGATGCCAGGAGCGCAATTTAAATCAGGGAAAGACTCACTCGTTGCAACATTGATTCTCACCGCTAAAGATGATGTAAGGGTAACGTATGGAAAGCGGGAATTTACATTAAAAGCATCGGAGTGGGAGCCCCTAATCGGAGAGCGAGGAAAAAGAGGGGAGGAGATTCGCAAAAATCTCAAAGTAACTGCAATATCGATTGCAAATGAGTAGAGATTGCCCGTATAATATCGAACCTTATGAGTGGGCGCTGGTCGCGGTTGCCCACATTTATTTATATTTTTGGAGTTTTTAAAAAATGACAGATTTAGTATTTAAAGGAACCGTCCGTACCGATTTAGGGAAAGGAGCGAGCCGCCGCCTACGTCGCGAAGGAAACATTCCTGCAATCGTTTATGGTGCTGATAAAGAAGCATTGAGCATTGTTTTAAATCATAACGAAGTATTAAAATGCTTCCGTAATGAAGATATCTTCACTAGTATCGTAACTATCGAAGTTGATGGTAAAGAAGATAGCGCAATCTTACGTGATGTTCAGCGTCACCCTTTCAAGCCACTCGTAACGCACTTAGATTTCATGCGTGTACGTGCTGACGAAGCGATTGTTGTTGAGGTTCCAATTGTACTCCTCAATGAAGATAAAGCGCACGGTGTTGTTCATAACAATGGTCAGGTATCACAACACTTAGCAGCGATTGCGGTCTCTTGCTTACCGAAGTATCTTCCAAACGAAGTTGAGCTCGATATTGCAGATCTTAAGATTGATGAGACTCTAATGATCTCAGATATTCCTGCAATTCCTAACGTCGATTTTGTTGACCTTATGAATGAGGAAGAGCTTAACGATCAGGCAGTTGTAACGATCTCTGAAGCGTATGTATACGATGAAGAAGCGGAAGAGGAAGCAGCAGCAGAATCTGAAGCGGCAGCAGAAGCAGCAAATGAAGAGATCAACGCTGAATCTGATGACGAAGAGTAATCATTCCCTTGTGAGAGCGTATGATTAAGATGATTGTGGGCTTGGGAAATCCAGGTCCTGAATATGCAAAAACCCGCCATAATGCGGGTTTTTGGTTTATTGATGCTATTAGAAATAGCGAGCTTCTCCCCAATAATCGATTTAAAGGCTGGTGTGGCGAATTGATCTTGGGAGGGGAGAAAGTGCATCTTTTAATGCCCAATACTTATATGAATAAGAGCGGTGAGGCGGTGGTTGCGCTTGCTCAATTTTATAAAATTGCACCAGAAGAGATATTAGTTGTTCATGATGAGCTCGATCTTCAGCCAGGAACAGCCCGTTTTAAAGTAGGGGGTGGTCATGGGGGGCATAATGGCCTTCGCAGCATCATCAATCTACTGGGAAGTCGTGAATTTGCACGATTGAGAATTGGCATTGGGCATCCAGGCTCAGCGCCACAGGTTTCAGGGTATGTGCTTGGTCGTCCTCAAAGTAGTGATGAGAGCGCTATTATGGATTCAATATATGATGCACGTGCTCTTCTTGAGACTTATGTTTCAGGAGATCGTGAGCGTGCGATGAATGAGCTTCATCGTCGCTAATCACACTATATTTTTTTGATAGATAGAGGATAGAAAATGGCGATTCAATGTGGAATTGTTGGTTTACCTAATGTCGGAAAATCGACCCTATTTAACGCATTAACAAATGCAGGCATCGATGCTGAAAATTACCCATTTTGTACCATTGAGCCAAATGTTGGGCGAGTTCATGTTCCCGATCCCCGCCTTGCGCCGCTCGTTGAGATTGTAAAGCCTGAGCGTGTTCAGCAGACCTTTATCGATTTTGTCGATATTGCAGGTTTAGTTGAGGGAGCATCGGAAGGGGAAGGGTTAGGAAATCAGTTTCTTGCTAATATTCGTGAGACGCACGCAATTGCGCATGTTGTTCGCTGTTTTGAGAATGATGATATTGTGCATGTTTCGGGAAAGATCGATCCTATCTCTGATATTGAAGTGATTAACACAGAGCTTGGATTAGCCGATTTAGCTTCTGCTCAACGCTTTTTACAGCGTGTAGAGCGGGTTGCAAAAGGGGGAGATAAGACGGCGATTGCGCAGGCTGAGTTGCTCCGCTCTAAAATTATCCCCGCTCTTGATGAGGGGCGCAGCATTCGTTCACTCGATTTAAGCAGTGATGAGAAGTTATTGGTGCGAGATCTCCATTTTCTAACTATCAAACCTGTCATGTATATCGCAAACGTGGATGAAGATGGATTTGAGAATAATCCACTTCTCGATAAGGTTCGTGATTATGCGGAGAGTGAAGGCTCCTTCGTTGTGCCGATCTGTGCGTCGATAGAGGCTGAGATCTCTCAACTTGATGAAGAGGATCGTGAGATGTTCCTCGATGATATGGGCTTTGAAGAGCCTGGTCTAAATCGTGTGATTCGTGCAGGATATAATCTGCTCAATCTTGAGACCTATTTTACCGCTGGTGTAAAAGAGGTTCGTGCATGGACCATTAAAGCGGGTTCAACAGCTCCTCAAGCAGCAGGTGTGATCCATACGGACTTCGAGCGTGGATTTATCCGTGCAGAGGTGATCGCTTATGATGATTACATTGAGTTTGGGGGTGAAAATGGCGCTAAAGAGAAGGGTAAAATGCGCCTTGAAGGGAAAGATTATATCGTTAATGATGGGGATGTAATTCACTTCCGCTTTAATGTTTAGACGAATTATTTTATAGAGTAAATCCTCTTAATCTAGTATTGAGAGGATTTTTTATTGAGTAAAATTTAAGGGGGCTATCTTGAATTGGGAGCAGGTGATTGAGGAAGAATCTCAAAAAGAGTATTTTCAACATTTAATGCATTTTTTAAGGGAGGAGGAGAGAGCGGGAAAGGAGATCTTTCCTCCTCGTCATCAACTCTTTAATGCGCTCAACAAAACGCCTTTTGAATCAGTAAAAGTGGTGATTATAGGGCAAGATCCCTATCACGGGGTGGGGCAAGCTAACGGTTTAGCTTTCTCTGTTGAGCGTGGGGTTACTATTCCCCCTTCATTGAGAAATATTTTTCGTGCCTTAAAAAAGGATTATCCCGATTTTATTCCTCCCAATCATGGAGATTTAACCGGATGGGCGGAGCAAGGGGTGCTCCTTTTAAATAGCGTTTTGACGGTAGAGAGAGGGAAGCCAAATGCGCATGAAGGATTGGGATGGGAGCGTTTTACAGATGCTTTGATCGATCAGCTTAATCACAATCGAACAGGAGTTATCTTTCTCTTATGGGGGCGCTACGCACAGAAGAAGGGGGATAGAATTGATCGCTCTCGCCATACTGTTTTGGAGTCCGTCCACCCATCTCCGTTTTCCGCCCATAAAGGTTTTTTCGAAGCGGGACATTTCAGGAAGAGCAATGAGATTTTAGAGAAACGTGGATTAACCCCAATCTATTGGGATGCGCTCTCATTCCTATAATATTGAAGAATATTGCCAGTATAGATCGCTGCATTTCCCTCAAGTTGAACTAAAGAGAGGGCAAAATAACTCAATTGTGAGGCAAGCCCCCCTTGGCTATAGAAGAGAAGGGGGCGGTCGAGTGCGATCAGCTCTCTAAAATTTTTGAGTAACTCTCTTTTAGGAAGAAAGAGCCCCTCTTCATTTAGATGACGCGTATAGGGGAGGCTGTATGCTCCTTTTAAGGGGGGATAGAGCTTAAGCTCTACACGATGATTAATCGGATCACGACAATCAATAAGCGTCATCGAGGGCTCTTTGAGCTCTTGAATTAGCTCCTCACTATTGAGGTGGGGAAGATGTGTGAAGGCTCTCAAACCATAACTGCTTCGACGATTAGGGATAATTCCTCGAGAGAGAGGATATTTTTGTCGATACGCCTCAATTCCTCCATCTAAAATCGCCGCATCCCGATGCCCATAAGCAATCGCAAGCCACCAAAGGCGTGCTGCTGCTAGTTGTGATCCTCCATCGTAGATAACTAGTTTACAGTTGGGGGTGAGGGCAAGCCGCTGAAGTAGATCACGAAATTGCTCAGGTTGTGGCAGAGCGTAAGGATTCTGCTCTTTTTGTGATGAATCTGTAAGATCATCCAGCAGATGCACATACCAAGCATCGGGAATATGCCCCTCAAGATAGGCGAGGTAGCCCGCCCGAAAGTTATTCAGGTCATAACGGCAATCAACGATTACAAGAGGGGTATTCTCCTCTTGAAGTTGATAGAGTTCGTCAGCAGAGATTAATAGGGTCATAGGGCAAGAACAAAGCAGGAGGTATTACTCCGTTTGAGGCGTTCACAAGTATTATGTGCATGAGCATAATCAAATCCAACGAGCAGCGCACGATAGAGCTGATCACGGTTATCGATCTCAATTCGCCCTTCACCAATTTGACGATGAACTAATCGAGCTTGATTCTGCGCCGATTGATAGCTGCTAAATGCGCCCACTTGAATTGCGGCACTCATATTGGGATGAATTGTACTTTCAGATTGCGCCATAAGGCTCACTTGCGGGAGATTTGGACGACTTGGACTCTGTGCAAGGAGAACCCGCTTATCCTCTTTCTTCTCATTGGTTGGAGTGAAGAGAACCGTCATATCATAGGTAATTAGCGGAGTGATAGGGGTGCTTCGTCGTTTTTGTAATTGATCAAAGGAGGCAGAGAGGAGATCCATCATTAGATCATCTCTCAATTGAGTCGTTCTTCCCCCCAAGACAACTGCAAAAATTCGGCTATTTCCCTGCTTTGCACTCGTTAAGAGGTTGAAACCAGACTTGCGAATATATCCTGTCTTAATGCCATCAGCACCTGGGAAAAATTTATTTACCCGATTGTGGGAAGTGAACTGTGTTCCACCAAAGTGGAATGATTCTGTCTTAAAGAGGGGGTAATACTCAGGGAAATCTTCATGAATGGCGATTCCTAGTTTGACAAGGTCGCTCGCTGTTGAGACTTGACGCTCATGGAAGAGCCCATGAGGATTGACAAAATGGGTATTGTAGAGTCCAAGCTGTTTCGCTTTTTGATTCATACGATTAACAAAAGCTTGTTCACTGCTTGCAAGATTCTCAGCAACAGCAGTCGCTACATCATTGGCAGATTTTACGATTAACGCCTTAATCGCTAATTCAAGCGTGATAGTTTCACCCACCTTTGCTCCAAGTTTAGAGGGGGGTTGCGCCGCAGCATTTTGTGAGAAGGTGATTGGGTGATTGAGCTTAACACGTCGGCTTTTAAGATCCTCAAACGCAAGATAGAGGGTCATCACCTTTGTGATTGAGGCGGGGTAGCGTTGCTCATAAGCATCATGCTCAAAGAGAACACGCCCTGTTTTATGATCGACAATATAGGCGGCAAAGCCTGTCTCAGCGACGGCATTCTGCGTGAAAAGAATGAGGCTGAGAAGAAGGGTTGAAAACAGAAATTTAATCTTATTCATAATAGGTCAATCATCTTAATTGGGAAGAGTTAAGAGCATAAAATATAGCATAAATCCTTAAATCGATAGAGGGGGAGAGAAAAAATTCTCTCGTAGCTCTCTTTCTGAGAGAGCCGATCATCAGAGCATTTCCCCCTCTCTATAAAAATTATTGGGGTGATTTAAAGTAATTCTTTTCACTTAAATTTTCAAGAAGATGGTAGATCGCGCGAAGCCCCATCGCTTCCCCACCAATCGGTCGTCCTTTACGCTCCCGAATATTCCAAGCCATCACATCGATGTGAAAGAAGGGGGCGTGAGGATTGATAAAACGCTCTAGGAAGAGAGCGGCTGTGATCGCTCCACCAAATGGGAATTTTGATGCATTGAGAAGGTCGGCGTGCATCGGTTCAATCCAAGATTGATACCCTTTATGTAGTGGCAGCTGCCAAAGAAGATCATCAACAGATTCCCCACTCTTAATGCATTGTTGGGCGAGGGGATCGCTATTGCTAAAAAGGGCAGGCAATTCAGGACCAAGAGCAACACGAGCCGCACCTGTTAAAGTAGCAAAGTTGATGAGAAGGTCGTACGGCTCTTCTCCTGCATAGGCAAGAGCGTCTGCAAGAATTAAGCGTCCTTCAGCATCGGTGTTATCGATCTCTACATTAAGCCCATTGCGTGCTTTAACAATATCTCCTGGTCTCATTGAGTGGGCTGAGATGCTATTCTCCACAATTGGGAGCAGCAGGCGTACTTGATAGGGGAGCTCACTCTCTAAGATCCAACGGCTTAAGGCGAGAGCGTGAGCAGCTCCTCCCATATCTTTCTTCATAAGTCGCATACCGTTAGAGGGCTTAATATCGAGGCCTCCACTATCGAAACAGACCCCTTTCCCTACAATGGTAAGTTTTGGGTGATTCTCATCACCAAAAGAGAGTTCAATTAAGCGAGGCGCATAGCGGCTACCAGCCCCAACGGTATAGATGAGGGGGAAATTCTCCTTTATCAGTGCATCCCCACTAATCTCTTTCACTTTAATATTTTGATCTGCAAACTGCATTCGAACCAGTGTTGCAAAGTAATCTGGATTTAGGATATTAGCAGGCTCATTAATTAAGTTGCGCACAAGGTAGTGGGCGTAGAGCGCCTCTTTCACACTCTTTTTAAGTGCTTCGGGAAGTAGGAGTTTTACCCCATTTTGAGGTTGCTCTTTGTAAGCAGTAAATTGATAAGCGCCCAGTCCAAATCCTAAAAAGAGGGCTGATTGAGCCTTCTCATCCATCTGATTAAGCGCAGAGAGGTCGAGACGATAATTCCCTTTAGGAAGCTTTTTAGATAGATCTGCTAAGAGGAAGGTGGGCTCTTCAGATTCCGCTTTAATAAGGACCTCATCACTCTCTCCTTCAGAAGTAGGAATTAAGAGAGGCTCACCCTTTTCAAACTGCTCAAAGCCCTCTATTTTTTCGAGCCATTTTTGCGCAAAAGGGGAGAGTTGCTCTCTATCTAAGGAGGGAAGAAGTCGAATCGGAACCGTTTTTTCCCCCTCTTTAGAGAAGAGGCGCTCAAAGAGCTCGGAAAAAGGGGCGTTACTGTAGATATTACTATTCATTATTCTCTCTTTTCTATTCATCATCAGAGTGGCGAGCGATCAAAATTTCACGAGTACCATTTGAGCCAGCAGCGGAGACGTATCCATCTTGCTCCATCTGATCAATAATTCGGGCAGCGCGATTGTAACCAACTCGTAGACGGCGCTGAATATGGGAGGCGCTGGGGCGATTGTCGCTCAATACAATACGAACGGCTTCATCATAGAGCTCGTCAACCTCATCTGCGGCAACACCTGAGGCCTCTTCAGAGAGCCCAGGAATCGGCTCTGTCGGCTCATTAAGAATCTCATCAATATAATCGGGAGCACCAGTCAGTTTAATAAACTCCACAACTTTATTAACCTCTTCATCGCTAATAAACGCACCATGGACACGGCGAGGATCCGAGGCGCCAGTGGGAAGATAGAGCATATCACCATTACCGAGTAAGGTTTCCGCTCCTTGCTGATCCAAAATCGTGCGGGAGTCGATACGTCCCGATACTTGGAAAGCGATGCGTGAAGGGACGTTCGCCTTAATTAATCCTGTAACAACATCAACAGAGGGGCGCTGTGTCGCCAAAATTAAGTGGATCCCTGAGGCGCGCGCTTTCTGTGCCAGACGAGCAATCAGCTCTTCACACTTTTTACCGACGATCATCATCATATCGGCAAATTCATCAATTACTACCACAATATAGGGGAGCTCTTTGAGATACTCCTCTTGAGCAAATTCAGAGAGCTCAACTCCTCGCTTATTGTAGAGTGGGTTTTTGAGGGGTTCTCCTCTTTCATTCGCTTCACGAACCATCTGGTTAAAGCGGCCAATATTACGAGTTTTGAGTTGGCTAAGGAGAAGATAGCGACGCTCCATTTCAGCTACACACCATCGCAGCGCATTGGCGGACTCATTCATATCTGTCACAACAGGCGCTAAGAGATGGGGAATATCGTTATAAACAGAGAGTTCTAACATCTTCGGGTCGATAAGAATCATCCGTAACTCTTCAGGGCGAGCCTTAAAGAGGAGGCTAAGGAGCATCGTGTTGATTCCAACTGACTTTCCTGAACCAGTTGTTCCCGCCACTAAAAGGTGAGGCATTTTTTCAAGATTTGCGATCACCTCTTGCCCCGAGATATCTTGCCCAAGCGCAATGGTGAGAGGATGTTTTGCCGATTGGAATGATTCAGAGATCAATCCCTCTTTAAAGTGAACAATTTCACGCACCGCATTTGGAACCTCTAAACCGACGTAAGAGGTGCCAGGAATGACATCTTGTACACGAACATTGGTGACAGCGAGTGCACGGGCAATATCTTTGCTGAGATTATTGATCTGAGCAATCTTAATGCCTGGAGAGAGTTCAAGACTTAAGCGAGTAATAATGGGGCCAAATTCCACATCAACCACCGAAAGATCGATGCCATAGCTCTGGAAAGCGTTCTCCACAAGAGTTGCTAAGCGGCTCAACTCAGATGCATCGTAGTGGCTCTCCCGAATGGGGGGATCTTTCAGCAGTGAGAGTGGCGGTAGCTTACCAGCATGGGGGTAACGCTCTCGATAACTCTCTTCATCGAGCTCCTCCTCTTCCTCAATCTCCTCTTCGATTCTCTCTTCAATCTCTAAGGCGGATTCAAAAGAGGGTTCATCATCAATCTCGATTGAGAAGGGCTCTGGTTCGATTTTTTGCTCATCCATTAGATTTGAATGCTCCTCCTCTTGAATCTCAAAGGGGGGCTCAATCGCTTCAATAAATGGTGACTCAAGCACTTCCTCTTCAAAAGAGATCAACGGTTCATCGATCGCATTAAATTCAAATGTATGGGGATCGAGCGCTATATGCTCTTCGAAAGCGGGAGATTCATCGATCGGTTTAATTTCATGAATCTCCTCTATCTCTTCAGGCTCAGGGGTGAGTGTTGGTAGAGAATCGGGAAGAGCGGTAATCCCTTCTGAAAAATCGGGGGTGATGATCTCTAACGGTTCATTATTGGCAGTGAAGGGGAGTGCTTCCTCATCTTCTTCAAAATGGGGCTCCTCTTCGGGAATTTCCACTTCAAAATGGGGACTAAAATTGAGCGTTGGTAACTCATCACTCAAATCGTCGCTTGCATCGAGATTTAAATCCCGCTCGGTACTATTGGTGACGAAATTGAAGCTCTCCTCAGGCTCGGGAAGCGCAACATCTTCTTGAAAAGAGTCAGCATCACTGATTGTAAAAGGGGGAGTCTCTGGCGTTGGAGCGATAGGCTCGAGTGTTGGCTCTATGGGGGCTTCACTCTTTCGCATCTCGGCAAATGGAATCCGCTTTTTAGAAGAGCTCTCCCGCTTCGACTCTTGAGCTGTTTTGCTTGATTGAGTGAGATCGAGTTTGGGAAGGCTTCGCTTAATAAAATCCTCCACACTCATCTCTTTCGGTTTTGCAGCGAGTTTTAGCTCCTCTTCAAGTGCGGCTTGTGCGGGGGGAAGTTCGCTTGCAGCTCCAAAACGGAGAGGGGTAGAAGTAGCTGGTTCAGTGATTAGATTGAAGCCCTGATTAGAGCGCTTTGCAGGTTGTGCAGGCTCTTTGGGTGCATTAAGATTGGGAATCTCCATATATTGTGCCCAATGGGAGACCTCCTCATAGTAGGGAGATTGGCGCAATGATCGGTATTGTTGTCTCTCTTGAGGAGCTTTCTCTTCTTTTCTCTCTTCTCTTCTCTTCTTTTCTGGAGAAGTAGGTTGAGTGAAGAGTGCATCGGAAGAGGTTGGAGCTATTGGCGCTTTCTGCTCCTCTTTAAGAGCACTCTGGCTTGCAAAAATCGCTTCATCGATGGGGAGTGTTTCAGGCTCTTCTGTCTTCTCCTCAAGGATGGGGGTGGGGGCAATTTTCAATTGAGCGGGAGTCTTCTCCTCCTCATCGAGTACATCGGCAAGGAGCTCATCAAGTGTTGGAGCCGCTTTTATGGGGAGTTCTTCCTCTACAGTAATCTCTTCTGGTGTTAGGGAGAGGGGGGCTTCTGGTTTAGGGGTGAATGGAGTCTCTTCCACTTCAGGCGCTTTGAAGTAGATCGGCTCTTGAAATTCATCAGCAATCTCCTCTTCTAATGTGGGGGCGAAGA
Source organism: Cardiobacteriales bacterium (assembly GCA_030150565.1). Classification (GTDB taxonomy): domain Bacteria; phylum Pseudomonadota; class Gammaproteobacteria; order Cardiobacteriales; family Wohlfahrtiimonadaceae; genus JAAZCI01. The sequence continues at coordinate 12,074 of JASLFR010000093.1, forward strand.
TGGGCTCCTCATGATTGAGTGAGAGTTGTGGCTCTTGATGATGAATCGTCTCTTTACTCTCCATCTTCTTCTCAATTGTTGGAGAAGTAAGATGGTAGGAGTAGAGAGGCTCTTTATTGCGCCAAATTGCGATTCTATTCAACGCAAGTGCCCCTAAATAGTCGGCCCAACGGAGAGGAGTTGAGCGGGTGATCATCATGATGCCTACTAACGCTAAAATAGCGAAGATTGCGCAGCTTAAGTAGAGCGCAAAAACCATCATAAAGGAGGAGTTACCTAAAGAGAGGAGAGTTACTAAGATGCTTCCAAGCCAGCGCCCAATAACCCCCCCTTCAATGCCACTATTGTGAACAAGATCGGTAAATGCACTTAAAGAGAGCAGGAGGAGTAGTGTCCCTAAAATACCCATCACCATGCTCTGTGTTGTTAGGTGAAAAATTCGTCTATTCACAATCAATTGGTAAGCAAAGAGAATGAGTGTGATAGGAATAAGGTAGGCGATACGCCCAAGAAGCGTAAAGGTGATATCGGAGTAGAAGGCGCCAAAAGAGCCCATCCAGTTTTTAGGAATTTGATGTTGTGCAACTCCTGTCCACGCAGGATCGCCCGCATCGTGCGTTAAGAGGCTAATATAGAGGATCACCGCAAATAGGCAGACAAGGCCAAAGAGACCAAAGCGGAGCCATTTCGAGATCAGTGTAAGGAGAACGGAGGGTTCTTTTTCAACAATATATTCAGCTTGGGACAAGGGTTTACTCTCTTCAATATTTAAAAGTAATTTCAGCCTCTAGAAAATAGAGAGGCGTATAAATGATTCTTATTTTAACAGAAATAGGGGAGCTACAAAATATGAAAACCTCTACAAAGTACCTGATAAAAGCGTACTTTATAGAGGTTTATATCGCTCACTTTTTAGTAATCTTTCTCTCTACTGAGGTTGCTCGTAGCTAAGAACAACATCATCCTCTTTCTCAAGCGCAGGGGGGAGAAGATCTTCCCGCTTAAGCCCAAGCATGAGAGCACCCGCAGCTGCAACGAAGATAGATGAGTAAGTTCCCACCGCAATACCGATCAACATAATGAGTGAGAATGAATCGATCGCCGCTCCTCCAAAGATATAGAGTGCAAGCACTGCAAGGAAGGTGGTAACCGATGTCATAATCGTACGTGAGAGAGTCTGATTAATAGAAGCATTAATAATCTCATAAGGCGTTCCGCTTCGGCTTGAGCGGAAGTTTTCACGGATACGGTCAAGAACAACGACGGTATCATTCACCGAGTAACCGATGACCGCTAAGATCGCCGCCAGCGAAGTTAAGTCGAAGCTCAACCCTGCAAGTGAGAAGAAGGCGATCACAAAGAGCGCATCGTGAATCGTTGAGAGAATTGAGCCTAGCGCTAGCTTCCACTCAAAACGAACCCAGATATAGACAAGAATGAGAATCACTGCAATCACAGAGGCCATAATTCCTCCTGAAACCAGCTCATCGCCAACTTTTGAACCGATGAAGTTGATCTGTTGCACCTCAACAGGATTCTCATCACTATTTAAGGCTTCGAGAAGCATATCGCTAATCTCAACGCTATCGGCATCCTCATCCGTTGAGAGACTGATGAGAACTGTCTTACTTGTACCAAAGAGCTGTACAGTGGCATCGATATTCGCCTCCTCTAGCTTCTGATAGATCGGCTCAATCTCAACGCTCTTCTCATAGTCGAGAACCACTTCCGTTCCGCCCGTAAAGTCGAGCCCATAGTTGAAGCCCTTAATACCAGCGATTCCAAGAGCTAATAGAATGACTGCGCCACAAGCGATCACATACCCTTTAGCATTTTTCATGAAGTCGAAGGTTGTATCTCCACGCAGAATTTTAAGCGTCTCACGCTCGCCAATGGGGAGTTTGGTGATCTTTTTCTTACCCCAGATAAGATTGATAAGCGCTCGGTTGAAGTAGACCGCTGTAAAGAGCGAGGTGATAATTCCGATGGAGAGCGTTACCGCAAACCCTTTAATAGGGCCAGAGCCGATATAGAAGAGGGCAAAGGCTGCAAAGAGGCTTGTGATATTCGCATCCATAATCGTTGCAAAAGCACGGCCAAAACCACCATCAATTGCATTGTGAGGACTTACCCCTTTACGAAGATCTTCACGAATTCGCTCATTAATGAGGACGTTTGCGTCAACACTCATACCAAGAGAGAGAACAATCCCCGCAATTCCTGGAAGCGTTAATGTCGCCTGTAGAAGGGAGAGAGCGGCCAAAATAAGCACAAGATTCGCCACAAGCGCAACATCAGCAACGAGTCCAAATGCACGATAACGAACCGCCATGAAGATCATCACCATCAGAAGACCAAAGAGGGCAGCATTCATACCACGATCGATATTATCTTTCCCCGCACTTGGGCCAACTGTTCGCTCTTCAATAATCTGAATAGGGGCAGCAAGAGCACCAGAACTTAGGGTGATTGCAAGATTGTTCGCCTCTGTAATACTGCTAAGGCCAGAGATAGAGAAGCGATCGAAGAGTTGTGAGCGAATCGTCGCTGCGTTAGCGATTTCGCGGGTAGTTACTTGGCGTTTAACCTCTTCACCATCAACGATCTCAGTCTCTATCTTATTCTCAATAAAGACAGTGGCCATAAGATTGCCAACGTTCTCTTTGGTGAGCGCTCCAAAGCGATCTGCACCTTTTGAGTCGAGGCGAATATAGACTTCAGGGCCATTAGTTTCGGGGTTAAATCCAGCACTTGCGCTGACGATAGAATCCCCAGTTAAGATGATCTGATCTTTTAGGAGCATTGGGCGCCCATCACGTGTGTAGAAGAGCTCTGTCCCTAATGGTGCACGGCGCTCAATTGCTCGTTTAATATCTGCCGCTGAGTTGGTGCGATTCTCATCAACAATTCTAAATTGAAGTGTTGCCGTTGTTCCTAAAATCTCTTTTGCACGCGCAGTATCTTGAATTCCTGGAAGCTGAACAACAATGCGATCAACCCCCTGTTTTTGGATGATCGGCTCTGCAACACCTAGCTCATTTACACGATTGCGCAGAGTGGTGATGTTCTGATTAACAGCGCTCTCTTTACGCTCATTAATCTCATCATCAGTAATGGAAGCGATAAGCTCCTTTCCAGAGGTGGTGAAGCTTAAATCTCCAAATGAAGCATTTCTTTTGAAGCGTTGTAACGCTTGGGTAGCCTCTTGATTGCTCTCAAAGCGGACAACTAACGTTTGAGCATCTTTAACGGTGAGATTGCCATGAAGTTTCTCTTTTGTAAGGGCATCTCGCAAACTATCTTCATAGCTGCGGGTGAGCTGATCGATCAACCCATCCATATCGATCTCTAAAAGGAAGTGAACCCCTCCACGAAGGTCGAGCCCTAAATACATCGGCTGAAGGCCAAATTTGCTGAACCAGCGGGGCATATCGGGTGCAAGGTTGAGCGCTGTCGTATAATCTTTCCCTAATTGGGTGGTGAGATAATCCTTAGCATGAAGCTGCTCTTCAGGGTTAGTGAAGCGGATAAGCACCTGATCCTCAATCAGCTCAATTCTTTTTGGTGCAAACCCCTCCTTATCGAGCAGCGATTCAACCCGCTGTGTAAAAGCAGCATCGATCGCCGCTTCTCTCTTTGAGGAGATTTGAACAGATGGATCTTCCCCAAAGAGGTTGGGGAGGGCAAGAATGGTGGAGATAACGATCACACCAAAAATGAGAATATATTTCCAGAGTGGATAACGATTCAGCATAAAAATTCCATTGGAGAGTAGAGAGTCGATCTGATGAGAAAACGCCCATACAAAGATGGGCGCTCAATCGTCATATATAGCTTACGCTAACGTACCGTTGTAGCTTCCATTAGGGAGGAGTGAGCCGATTGCGGAGCGCTGTACACGTACGTTTACCCCTTTAGCAATCTCAACTTCAATGAAGTTATCTCCAAGTTTCACAATCTTCCCAACAAAGCCTGAGTGCAACATCACTTCATTACCAACCTTTAGGGAGTTGATGAGTGCTTGATGCTCTTTCACCCGTTTCTGATTAGGACGAATGATGATGAAGTACATCAATACAAACATTCCCCCAAACATAATCAGTGTGGGAACGATGCTCTGTGGCTGCTGTGCCGCTTGAGCAAAGGCCATCGGTGAGAGGGAGAGCGCAATTAGTGCGGTTAATAGACGTTTCATTCAATATCTCCTGATCATTTTAAGGGCCCCATATCAATAAGTAAGAGGCAGCTTTTCAAACGCTCTATAATAACATGTTTTTTTAGGGTGTCAGAGATTTTAGAGAATAAAAAAGAGGAGGAACTATTGAGCTCCTCCCCCTTTTTATCGGTCTTTAAATTGTGTGATCTCTCTTTTTAGAGCATCGATTGAGCAATTTTTAGAACATTCTCTTTGGTAAATCCAAACGCCTTAAAGAGTTCATTTGCAGGAGCTGATGCGCCAAAATGATCTAAACCAAGCACGCGATCTGCAAACTGGTACCAGCCAGCAGTTGCTCCCGCTTCAATAGCAAGACGCTTCTGATCCCCTAAAACGCTTGCTTGATACTCTTCCGATTGCATACGGAATCGCTCAACACAAGGCATCGAAACAACACGGATATTACCTGCTTCTTCAGCGGCCTCCATCGCTAGTGCAACCTCTGAGCCTGTCGCAATAATGGTGAGCTTCGCATTCTCAACCTCTTTTAAGATATAGCCCCCCTTTTCGATATTTGAAAGTGTCGCTTCATCACGCTCTTGATGGGGAAGACCTTGACGAGAGAGCGCTAAGAGTGAGGGAGCTTTTTTCGCCTTGAGCGCTGAGCCCCACGCTACAAGTGTCTCTACAGCATCACAAGGGCGCCACACCTCTAAATTGGGGATTAGGCGGAGCGATTCTACATGCTCAATGGGTTGATGCGTTGGACCATCTTCACCAAGACCGATAGAATCGTGCGTCATAACATAGATGACCCGCTGCTCCATAAGCGCGCTCATTCTGATCGCATTACGAGCGTAATCTGAGAAGACGAGGAAGGTTGCACCATAAGGGATAAAACCGCCATAGAGCGCTAACCCATTCATAAGGGTTGCCATTCCAAACTCACGTACTCCAAAGCGGATATAGTTTCCTTCACCACTTTCGATATTGTAATCAACACTCCCTTTAAAGAAGGTGTTGTTGGAGGGAGTTAAGTCGGCAGAACCTCCTACAATTTCACTCAAATTTGAAGCGAGCGCATCGAGCGCATTTTTGCTCGCCACTCTAGTTGCAATATTCTCCTCTTTAGCATTAACAGCCTCAATTGCTGTTTTTAAGGTTGCTTCAAAATCTTCAGGCAGTTCACCATGTTGACGGCGTAAGAACTCTTTTGCTAATTCAGGGTGAGCTGTTTC
>JASLFR010000024.1 GCA_030150565.1 Cardiobacteriales bacterium
GCCCACTCAATATGTTCATCTACAAGAGGGGAGATGAGCCCAAGTTTCGATTCTAGGAGCGCAATATTTGCTCTATCATAACGATCATTACCGATTCCAACAGCAATATTTCGCATCCAGCGCTCGTACCCTAATCTGCGAATAGGCATTCCTGCCGTTCTTTTTAGAAACTCCGCTTCACTCCACTTAAAGAGCTCTCTTAATTTTGCAGATTCAAACTGATTGCGTGGTTCAAAATCGGGCACATTATGTTTGACGGCGAATCGGTTCCATGGGCAGACAAGCTGGCAATCATCACAACCAAAGATACGATTCCCCATTAAGCGTCTAAATTCGAGAGGAATGGGGCCGAAATGTTCGATAGTGAGATAGGAGATGCAGCGCCGAGCATCTAAACGGAACGGAGCGACGATCGCATCGGTGGGGCAAGCGGTAATACAGCGCTGACAGCGACCACAGTGGTTTACGATCGGTTCTCGCTCGATTGTGATCGTTCGATTGAGATAGATCTGCCCTAAAAAGAAGAAAGAGCCCCGTTCAGGATCGATCAACATTGTATTTTTGCCGATAAATCCGAGCCCAGATTTCTCATTTAAGGCGCGCTCCATCACTGGAGCACTATCAACAAAGGCGCGAAATTGAAGATCGGGAATCTCCTCTTGTAACCATTTTCCAAGCTCATTGAGCGCATTGCGCAACACTTTATGATAATCCCGCCCAAGTGCGTAGAGGGCGATATACGCCTCTTCATCAGCATCGAGCCGCTCTTTGGGATGCGCATCAGGATTGTAGTAATCGAGCTGGCAGGTGAGGATTGAGATTGTATCTTCTACTAAGAGCTCGGGGCGGTAACGTTTCTCTCCATGGCGCGCCATATAATCGAGTGAGCCGTGAAATCCCGCCTCAAGCCACGCATTGAGGTGCTCTCCTGCTTCGGTAAGATCGATATCGGTCGCTCCAATATGGAAGATGCCAAGAGAGCGAGCCTTCTCAAAGAGTCGCTCTTGGAATGAATCCGCCCCTCTCATCTATTTAAATCCATACTTCTCTTTTAGAGCCTTTGCAACTAACGGATGGACTAAAGAGCTCACATCACCATTGAGGCGTGCAGCCTCTTTAACCATTGTTGAGGAGACAAAGGAGTACTGCTCACTTGGGGTGAGGAAGATCGTCTCAACATCTGGTTTGAGGTGGCGATTGAGGCTCGCCATCTGAAACTCATACTCAAAATCGGAGACAGCACGTAATCCTCGCACTAAAATTTGGGAGTTCATTCGCACCATAAAATCGACCAAAAGATCCTCAAAACCGATCACTTCAATTCCTTTATGATCATCAAAAATCTCTTGGGCAATTTTAAGGCGCTCATCAAAGGTGAAGAGGGGCGTTTTTCGGGACCCTGTCGCTCCTGCAACAGCAACAATCAGATGGGGAAAGATCTGTGAGGCGCGCAGAATAATATCGATATGCCCATTAGTGATGGGGTCAAAAGTGCCTGGATAGACGGCAATTGGGGAATGCATAGGGGCTCCTATTGCGGTAAAACGCCACCCTAAAGAGGATGGCGTCTATTGATTAATTAATAAAGGGTGAGGTACTTAAAATTACACCTCTTCAAGGGGCCACATCGACTCTTCGTTGGCCATATCCCAGAACATATGCTCAAAGTAGCTTGTTTTGATGAAGATCTCTTCAAGCTCTTTTAGCTTCCACTCAGGTAATCCTTCAGCGATCTCATTAATGAGGCGCTTACAGGTCTCGGCAAGTTCACTAAACTCTTTTGAGGAGTAGGTCTGAATCCAGCTACCGTAGAAGGGGTGCTCTTTAGAGGCTTCATTTTTAGCGAGTTCAAGCCCGATGAAGTTGTAGCTCCATGCACATGCTAAAACAGCAGCCATACTACTTTCAACGCCCCCTTTATACGCCTCTTGCAACATATAGCTTGTGTATGCGGTCATCGTTGCTGAGGGGCGAGTCGCTTCTAACTCTTCATTAGAGATCTCAAAGCGGGCAGCGTAAGCGCGATGAAGATCCATCTCAAAATTCATCGTGCCGTGAAGGAGGTTTGCAAAGTGGGTCATAATCTCAAGATTTGGGGATTTTGCCGCACCAATTGCAAAGAGACGGGAGTACTCAATTAGATAGACGTAATCTTGACGCATATAGTGCTTAAATTTCTCCTGATCGAGCGTGCCATCTCCAATTCCTTTAACAAAGGGGTGGGAGAGGTAGCCGCGCCAAACTGGTTCTACCCGTTTAAAGAGACGATCTGTAAAGAGTTGTGCCATAAGTTTTATCTCCTTTAGTTCTACTTTAAATGCAGGTGTGCATTTTTGTCGCTCTAGTATAGCCATTTTTTGCGTCAAAAGAGGCAAAAAGGCTATTATAACGCTTCATTTTGAAGAGAGAGAGGTAATGGTAATGTCCCGATTTGGTCTCCGTAAAGATCTACACAATAATCGTGAGCTCTATGCAGATCACGGCTTTTTACACCATGAAATTGCGCGTCGCATGATCGATTATCTCCCTGAAGATGAGAGACCTAACACGATTTTAAATGATGGGGTAGTGGATGCTTACTTTACCAATGCCCTAAAAGAGCGCTTTCCTGAAGCGGTAGTTACTGAGCAGAAGTGGGGTGAGCATCACCTTAACGGAGAGAATGCACGGGGGCGCTTCGATCTTATTGTGAGTAATCTCTATCTTCACGATTTAGAGGAGATGGAGGAGAAGATTCGGAGCTATCAAGCGCTACTCAATCGTGATGGGCGCCTCTTCTTTACCCTAATTGGAATTGGAAGTTTCCCCAACATGCGCCATAAAGGGGGAGTTCGTATCAATGGATTTCCCGATATTGAAGATCTAGGCAACTTTATGCATGGGCTTGGCTTTCAAAATAGTGTGCTCTTTATTGAGAAGATCAATCTTACATATGAGCGATTAGAGACCCTCTTTCGAGATGCCCGAGTTGTTGCAGGACGCCCATTTAAACCATTTAAGGGATTACGTACCCCCCGTTGGTATGAGCGGGTAAAGGAGCAGCTTCTCTCGATTCATGATGGAACGCACTATGTGGTGAGTTTTGATGTGCTCTATGCAGATGCAACCGTTGGTGTGATTCAGAATCGGCAGGGGGAGAATGAGGTTTTTGTCGATATCTCACAGCTAAGTAAGGAGCTGAAAGGGTAACACTCTTAATAGAGACTATAATGGATGGGGCTTTGGCTAATTCGCCTTAGCCTCTCTTTTTCGATAAAATTAGGACGGAAATCGTTCTATATTAAAGAGCGCAATAGTACTGAGGAAGAAGGAGTTCTTAAATGTTTACAATTACAGCAGCGGCTGAACAACAATTGGTCAAAATTATGGGGGAGACAGAGGCGGAAGCGATCAAGATCGCAATGAAGCGCTCGGGGTGCTCTGGCTATATGTATTATCTTGATTTTGCAAGAGAGATGCCCGAATCTTACATCTCGCTTGCTGAGTCTCCCGTTAAAGTGATTACGGAAGATGAGACCATGCCCTTTTTGAAAGATGTTACTCTAGATTATATTCAAGAGGGCTTGAATCGTAGCTTTAAATTTAAAAACCCCGCCGCTAAAGGGGAGTGTGGCTGTGGTGATAGCTTCATGTTGTAGTAATTTTGCTTAAAAAAATCATAAGAAAGGAGAGCTAATGAGTGCAATCGCAGGAGTGTTAAATCTTAAAGAGAATCGGGCTGATGAGGGGTTGCTCTCACGCATGGCGGCTCCTCTAAAGAATAAAGGGGTGAATGTTGCCCGTGTCGCTTACGACAAGATGGTGGGCTTAATCCATATTCACCCTGAACAGCAAGAGGGGATGGTGCCGAGCCCTTTTGTCGATCCTGAGACAAAGAATGCGGTCACCATGAGTGGAACGCTCTATAACGAAGAGGAGCTTCGGGAGCGCCTGCGCAATGCGGGGCAACAATTTATCGGACGTAGTATTGCGGAATTGATGCTCCGTTCCTACTACGTGTGGGGTGAGAAGTTTATGACAGAGCTCGATGGAACATTCGCCATCGCGCTTTGGGATAGTCAAAAAGAGCAACTTCTCTTAACTCGTGACCATCTTGGGGTGGAGCCGCTCTACTATGGTAAGAGTGATGATCGACTCTACTTTAGCTCTACGATGCAATCGGTATTGGCAGGGGGAGATCTCAACACAACGCTCGATAAGAATGCGCTCCACTTTATGTATACGTTGCATGCGGTGGTGCCTGCGCCTTATACCATCTTTAGAGGGGTGAGAAAGGTGCGCCCTGCTCACTATCTTTGGATCGATGAGGATGGGGTTCAGCGTGAAGAGCGTTACTGGTTCTTAAAAGCGAAGCGTCCAGCCGAGGAGTATACGCATGAAGAGTGGCGTGAGGCGATTGAATCGCAACTCTCCACAACAGTTAATCGCTATATGGAGTCGAAAGATGACAAAGTGGGCATGCTCCTCTCAGGAGGATTAGACTCCACATTAATTACAGCGTTAGCGATTGAGGGGGGGCATAAGGGGATTCAGACCTTCTCTGTCGGTTTTGACGATCTACCTGAAGAGGCGGGTTCAGAATTTGAATTCTCTGATCAATTTGTCGATAAGTACCAGACTGATCACCATAAATTTATCATCTCCAATGAAGAGGCGCTTCGCCGACTCCCTGAAGCGGTAGGACAGATGAGCGAGCCCCTTTTTGGGCAGGATGCGATCGGTTTTTACCTACTCTCTGAGCAGGTGAGAAAGCACACCTCAATCGTTCAGAGTGGGCAGGGGGCGGATGAGCTCTTTGGAGGGTATTTCTGGTACCCCAAAATGCATGCAAGCGAAGTGCAAGATCCCGTTGAGCGCTTCTCTCAATATTATGTTGATCGCTCTCATGATGAGTGGCTCGAGCTCTTCACCCCCCGTTACCACACAGGGGATATTACAGGGGAGTTCCTGCGGGATCGTCTAACGGCACCAGGTGCTGATGAGTTTATGGATCAGGTGTGGCGTTTAGATGTAACCGCCCTGATTACTGATGACCCTGTAAAGCGGGTTGATAATATGACTCGTGCGCACGGACTTGTGGCGCGTATGCCCTTCCTCGATCTAAAACTGGTTGAGCTTGCGATGTCGATGCCGACTGAGTATAAGCTGTCGCACGGCGGAAAAGGGATTCTTAAAGAGATTGCTCGTGGGCGTGTTCCCGATTCAATTATCGATCGTCCTAAGGCGTACTTCCCAATGCCCGCTCTTAAGTATGTGCGAGGTGAGTTTTTGGAGATGATGCGTGATCTCTTAACAAGTCAGAAGGCGAAGGAGCGGGGACTCTTCAACCAGAGCTATCTTGAGAAGTTGCTTGAGAATCCAGAGGCGCCTGAGAGCTTTACCAATATTCAAGGCTCAAAAGTTTGGCACGCAGCGCTTCTTGAGATGTGGCTTGAGAGTGTTGGGCAGTAACGATTATTGCTCAATACGATTGATCAATAAAAAAGAGGGCTTTTGCCCTCTCTTTTTTTGATATTTTTTGAGTGATTTATGCGTTTTCTTCCTTTTCAGGATCACGCTTAGAGATCAATTCTCCCCCCACTGCCCAATTATTGCGGGGAACATCTAAAAAGGTGATGTAGATATGCTCTGGTGCGCTCCCTAAGTGGCGGCTTAATGTCTCTGTCACCTCTTTGGCAACGGCAGCTTTCTGCTCATCGGAGCGCCCTTCAAGCATTGAGATTGTTACAGTTGGCACGATTCTTCTCCTTTTTGATTAAATAGTCTTCCATGCTAATCGCACTTGAGCACTTTTGTAAAGCGATCGAAAGCGCTTCTAAATCTGCTCTATAATTGGGGGAGTAGATTAGAGGAGGGGAGCGATGAGTAAGACGAGTGAGAGAGATGTAAGCGATCCATTAACGTTTAATGCCACACACTTTTTAAAAAGTGTTCCGAAACTTGCGGGCGTCTACCGCATGAAGAATCGGGAGGGGGAGATTATCTATGTAGGGAAGGCGAAGAATCTTAAAAATCGCCTTAGCTCCTACTTTCGCCAAAGTGGATTGCCCCCTAAAACGAGGGCATTGGTAGCGAATATCGCCTCTATTGAGTTGACGATTACTGAGACGGAGCGGGAGGCGCTTCTACTTGAGAGTAATCTCATAAAAGCGCATCGTCCCCGCTATAACGTCCGTTTGATTGATGATAAGAGCTACCCTTACATTGCGCTCTCAAAACATCGCTACCCACGCCTCTCATTCTATCGGGGAAATCGGCAGCGGGATCGGGAGCTCTACGGTCCGTACCCCTCATCTGGCGCTGTTTTTGATGTGCTCAATCTTATGAAGAAGATCTTTAAGGTGAGGCAGTGTGATGATACCTTCTTTGCAAACCGCTCTCGCCCCTGCTTGCAGTATCAGATCGATCGTTGTAGCGCCCCTTGTGTTCATAAGATTAGTGAGGAGCGATATCGTGAAGATGTTGAAGCGGTTCGCCTCTTTCTGAAGGGGAAATCTTCAGATCTCATCACCTCCCTTGGGGAGAAGATGCAGGCGCATAGTGCGGCGCTCGAGTTTGAAGCAGCTGCAACAATTCGGGATCAGATTCAGCAGATCAATGAAATTCAGAGCAGTAATATGATGGAGAGTAGCGGCGGACGGGAATCGCTCGATATCTTCATTCTGCGCCAGCTACAGGAGTGGAATCTAATCGAGGTTTTAACTTTAAGAGAGGGGCGCGTATTGGGCACAAGGAGTTATGAGCCGCAAGTCCCCCCTGATACTGAACAATCAGAGATATTGAGCAGCTTCATCTCTCAATATTATGGGGATCATCGCCTCCCTCCTCCCATTGTTGTTGCGCCCCAAATTGAGAAGAAGGGGGAGCGTGATCTGTTAGCAGAATCACTTACCGCTCTTGCCGATCGAATAGTGAAGGTTCAGACTCGCCTTGAGCAGAGTCGAGCTCGTTGGCTCAAGATGACAGAGGAGAATGCGGAGCAATCCCTTAAGGTGAAGTTAGCGGGTGTGGCAACGATTCAGCATCGTCTGCAAGCGCTTAAGAGGGAACTCGCTTTAGAGGAGATTCCTACAAGGATCGATTGCTTCGATATCTCCCACACTTTTGGGGAGCGAACTGTTGCAGCAAAGGTGAGTTACACCGAAGAGGGGTTAACCCCTTCGCTCTATCGCCGATTCAATATTGAGGGTGCGAAGCGGGGGGATGATTATGGAGCACTTGAGGAGGCGCTTCGTCGTTACTTTTCAGGGCAAGGGGGGGAGATGCCCCCCGATCTTCTACTGATCGATGGGGGAAAGGGGCAGCTGAAGATTGCTCACTCTCTTTTAGAGCAGTTAGGGTATGGATCGATCCCTCTCTATGCGCTCTCTCAAGGGGCGGGAAAGATTCGAGAGGCGGATCTTTTATGGCAGATCGGCTCAGATGTTCCTATCACCCTCAATCCCCACTCCCCTGCGTTCCATCTTTTAGCTGAGATACGGGATGAGGCACATCGATTTGCGATTTCAGGGCATCGGGCTCGTCGAGATCGCGCTCGCCGCCGCTCACTCCTTGAAGATATTGAGGGGATCGGCAAGGTGAAACGGCAAGCGCTACTCACCCATTTTGGAGGGCTTGAGCAGATAAAGCGCGCCTCGGTTGCTGATATTCAGAAGGTGAAGGGGATTAGTGAACGTTTAGCGATTCGTGTCTATGAGGCGCTCAACCCTGAAAAGTAGCTCTGTCGCTACATGTGCAAGAGAGGATTCTTTGCCTCTCTCTCTTTAAATAATCGTTATAATATGGAGTGATTCGAAATTGTTTATGATGAGAAAGGGCAGAGGTATGCGAAAGCAGATAGTGCGTCATGCGCTTATGGGAAGTGCATTGGTTTTCATGGTCGCCTGTAGTAATAATGATGCCGATGTAGAGCGGGAGAGTACCCCCCATTTGAGTGCAGAGCGGGATTTTCAAGCCCCTGTCGATCAACTCCATCTGGTCAATAGTAAACGCAATAGTTATGTTGCTATTAATAATGCATTTCTACAGCTCTGGGCGGAGGAGCGGGCGGAAGATCAGAAGATTATGGAGCTCAACGAGGCCTCACAGCTCTGGAATCGTTCGGCGCAAGAGCGGTTTGGAGAAGGTGCATTTGAGCCCCGCCCTCTTTACGATTTTTCAGAAGTTGCGGTTGCACAAGGGGATTTTACCCGCATCCGCTCCATTAATGGATTTGAGCAGCTCCACCAAGAGCTCTCTCAGACCTTAAATCGCTTCTCTCAAGCTGAAGTGGCAAGAGTCGATCAGCACGCCTACGCTCTCAATCGTGCTCTGGAGGAGGGGTTGCCCGTCTGGCGAGAGCTTCAAGAGTATATTCAGCTCGATCATTATGCTGATGATGGGGGGGAGAAGGGGCGCCAATTACTCCCGAAATATATTGAAGCGCGGGAGGCGATCAGCAACTATTGGCTCGCATTTAGTAATGCTGTTGAAGAGAGTAGTATCGAGCAGAAGGCGGATTTTATTGAGAAGCTGGAGGGGAGCGATGATCAATTACTCACCCATACAACCCTTGCAATGGAACGAGGGGGGGAGTTGGTTCAACTCTTTCCCCATGTTGAGGCGTTTAAGTCGGAAGAGTTGCGGGATAAGAGCCTGCGGCTGGCAGAGCAGCTCAAATTGCATCTCGATCGTTTAGAGGCAGCGCTCAATGATCCAGCAAATAAGATGAGAATAGAGCATGAAGCGATCAATTATCATGGGGTCTTTACTGCGCTCACAGCGCTACTTGAGAGTTATGAGAGCGCCTTTGTTGAGCCACAGGTGAGGAGACTTGAGCAGATGATTGGTTACTACAATAGTGCGGTGAGTTACTACAATGGCGTCTTGCCTATTTTGTGATTTAAGTGTAACAATCACTACTCATTTAATCGTTAACAATGTGTGAGGGGCTTTCTCTAGATAGGAAAGCCTTTTTTCATGCGATAGAGGAGGAGTTATGAGCCGAAGAAAATTTAGAGGAGATGAGTTTCGTGCTTTAATTGCGCTCACACTACCGATCCTAATCACCCAATGGTTTCAAGTGGGGATGGGAGTTGTGGATATTGCGATTGCGGGGCATTTTGATGATGCGGTGCAAGCATCGATCGGATTGGGGGTGATGGTTTGGAATCCTCTCCTTCTCTTCTGTGCAGGGGTCTTTATGAGCATCGCTATCTTAACCGCTCATGAGTATGGGGCGGGGAAGAGTGAAAATGTTGCAAGAATCTGGCACAACGGAGTGGCGATTGGGGTGGTGATGATTCTATTGGTGATGGGGGTGATGATCTTCCTCTCTGAACCGATTTTGCGCCTTATTCGGGTGGATGAAGAGCTACTTGAGGGTTCTGTTCACTATCTTCAGGCGCTCAGTATCGGCGTGCCTGCGATATTTCTGTTCAATACGCTTCGATCTGTCTGTGAGGGGGTAGCACGTCCACTCCCCATTACGATTGTGAGTGGGGTTGGATTTATTGTGAATGCGATTCTTAACTACCTACTGGTACACGGTTTTGCCCCTCTTGGGATTCCATCTTTTGGAGCGACAGGGTCAGGGGTAGGGACAGGACTCACCTTTTGGGTGATGTTAGCGCTCTTAATCTACTTTACCCGTGAAGATCACCGCTTAAAGCAGTTAAATCTCTTCTCAACACCTATAAAGATTGGGGGGTTGGTGAAGGAGCAGTTACGAATTGGATTACCTGCAGGAATGACGCTCCTTGCAGAAGTGGCAATTTTTTCAGCTGCGGGCTTAATTTTAGGGCAGTTTGGAAAGATTGTTGTAGGGAGCCATCAGATCTCGCTGGCAATCACCTCTATGACCTTCATGATCCCTCTTAGCATGTCGATGGCGCTCACAACTTTAGTGGGGCAGAGAATGGGGCGTAGCGATACGTACGCTGCTCGAAGAGTGGGGAACATGGGGCGTTTTACTGTGATGGGCATCATGTTGATGACCAGTATCATCCTCTTTAATGCTCGCTACCATCTGCCACAACTCTTCAATAGTAATCCTGAGATTATTGCGATGAGTGCAGGGTTAATCATCTACTCCATTATCTTTCAACTTCCTGATGGATT
>JASLFR010000125.1 GCA_030150565.1 Cardiobacteriales bacterium
ACACCATCTGCTTTACCGGCACCTTCTACGATTCCTTCACCTGATAGGGTCAGCTCGGTATTCTCATTCATTCTGATCGCTGCAGTGCCATCGGTCGCAATAATATCCCCTTCTGTCTCGACAATAGAGGCTAGGTTATGTTTGTTATCTTGGTAGAGATCCAATCCCACCCCATTAACGACCACCTTCGAACCCTGCTGATTCTCTAGCTGCCCCCCATTCACATAGATTCCGATCGCATCTTTAGCATCGCTAAAGTCGATCGAACCACTATGGATAAGCTTTCCTTCATTAATTAACTTATAACCATACGCCCCTTTTGTGGTATCTACATTCTGAGTATCAAGTTGGGCACTGGAGTGGGCGATTGTCAGGGTATGCTCCTTCCCATTCACTTCTCGTGGATTGCCATAAAGATCATAGTAATTACCATCAACGGTCATGGCTGTTGCCTTCTCCCCTTTAAGGGAGATTTCCACATCTTCAGTTAACTTAACTCTCTCTCCATCTTCATTACCTACATCATCAAAACCTGCACCAGAGGTAACGAAAAATCCAGTTGCGCCATCCCCTAATACGTTAAGATTAATAGAGCCATCTGCTAACACTTTTGTCCCTGCATCAGCGATATAAAATCCACGAGACTCAGTTCCGTGAACGTTAATAGTGTATTCAGAGGGATTAGCGGTATTAGAATCAACACCAAAATAACCTTTACCATCAACACGGAAGACAGTCGATTTTTGTGCATTTAAGTTAAAGGTGGGATTACCTTCAGCAAAGGAGACATTGGAACTCCCCTGCTTAACATCAAAACCTGAAGTCCAAAAGAGCGTCTGATTCGTAAACTGATCCTTATTCCCTAAGCCTAATACTGTAGCCTGATCGGAGACCTCAATCTTTCCTCCATTACGAGCATAAACGCCAATTGCATTATCCCCAACTAGGTTGATCTTAGATTTGCCCTGCAACAGAATTCGTGAACCTTCCTCAACCTGTATACCTGTTCGACGAATATTCTCTTTTTTATCCTCACTATTGCCTACATTAATAACCCCCTCCCCTTTATGGTAAAGAACGGAGTTACTAAGGCCTAACATTCCAATACTATTTCGACCATGGACATTAATCGTTCCCGTATTACCTACATTACCTCTATCTTTACCATCACCTCGGGCAACACGAATCCCTAATGTCTCCTCTCCACCAAGATCAATAACACCACTATTGGTTACACTGCTGGTATCAACTACCCTCTTACCAATATTAATCGCAACTGCATTTGCAAAAAGTTCTTCATCAGGTGTGCCCGTCTTCGGCTTAACCCCAATCTGTATATGACCTTTATTATCAATATGTCCATTTCTAAAATCACCAGAACCATCTGCAACATGGATAATGTTATGTACATCTTTTGTTAAAAAATGCCCATCATCATTCTTACCACGCTTATTTCTTAACCCTATTTCTTCACCAGCATCGTTATATCCAATCCCTAATGTGATCTTTCCATGCTCACCATTAACAAATGTACCTCCCCAATTGAGTTCAATATTTTTTAAAAGTTTGTCATTTCCATTTTTATTACCGTTTTGATCTGTTGTATAAGCACTATAAAAATGCATCTCCCCATTATTGAGTAACTCACTATTGCCCTTATTTAATGAAAAGGTCTTCTCAATATTGGAAAAAATTTTACCCTCGTTGATATACTTCCCTGAGTCAATATTCTCTTCTACAGAAAAAACTCTCTCATTTTCATCTTCACGATACTTTCCATCAACTTGGTTATACCCAAAAACTTTAGTACCTTTTTGAGTGTAGGAAGAGCCACCATTAATATCGACATTCCCCCCCCTTCCTACAATATTATGTGCAGAATCGACGCCTGTAGCACCATCTTCGAGCTGGAGCACTCGCCCCGTTGATCTTCCATCAATCCTAGCCTCACTAAAGAGTTTTGCTCCCTCTTCAATAATGATGGAAGCATCCTTTCCTGATGCTTTAAAAATTGCATTTTTTCCAGTTAGCTTATGAGCATCGGTGAGATACTCCGCATTATTATTACCTCCACCGGTATAATGCTTTACATATAATGGAATAGAACTCTCTATAAAAACTTTTTGATTATCAACTAATTTCTTATACTGATCTTGATTAATCTGATTGGATCGGATGAGCTCGATAATAAAATCGTTATATTTATTAAAACTCTCTACATCCTTAACCCAAAACTTTTCGGTTTTGGTTATCCCGCCCTCACGATACGTTACTTCTAGTGGTGGCTTATCCGGATCAACATCATGAATAAACTTTCTAACACTATTACGTTTTATCTCGTCCGCATGAGGGTCTACCTTGAAATCCCCCTCTTCTAGTGTTTTTCCAGTAGTAGAGAAATCAACCGTAATATCTGTATTCTTAGAGACAATAATCGTTGCTTTTTCTCCACTCACAGTAGAATCTGCTGTAAAAAGAGCACTATTTTTAATTCCAGTGTCTTTAAAATCCCACTTAATCTCCTCTTTTTTACCGCTATCGAGCGTGAGAGTGCCATCGGTTACCTCAGCAAAGGAGAGATCATAAAAAGGCTCATCAGGAACCTTAGAAGCAATATCTACATTATGATAAACACCTATTCCGCCGTTATATTCTTTAACCCCAAGCTTCTCTACAACTCGCTCAGCACCACTTTCATCAATAAACTTAAAAGTTCCATTCTGCGCCAATTCATATCGTTGTATTGGAGGAGTCCCGTTTTTACCAAGTTCAAGAGCCTCCTCCTTGCTCAATGGAGTTGCCCCCTCTTTAGGTTGCTTTAACTTGCTATCCCAATCTTCTGCCTTGTAGACAACTAAAGAGCCCTCGTCAACCAAAGTGCCATATGTTTTGCGTGTCGTTTCAAGTTGTACATTCAAGTTCTCTTTATCGATCTGCGTATCAGAATGATTATAGTTATTGAGAAGATGCTCTCCTCCATCATTAACCTTTATCGCATGGTTCTTATGATTAGAGAGTGTCTCAAAAGTGACACTACCATCAGCATGATCAGTACGCTTAGAAGGACGGTACTGGTCCTGCAAAGAGTGCTCCGTTACTTGAGCTACTCCCACGCCTAAAAGAGAACCTGCTACCAAGGATACCGCAATGATCTTTTTAACCATTCCACGGCTATCACCCTTTTTTGCCCCTTTCGCTAATTCCGAAGCAACCACCAATTGGTTACTCCCCCGCTTTCTTACAACTCTATAAACTCTATTCATCCTCACACCCTCTGAAAAAAGAGATTAACTATAAAATCGATAAAAGGCCCAAGATGGGCCCTTATAAATATCAGTTAAAATTTAAAACTACTTCCGTAACCCCTTAATATGGAGATCGACACGGCGGTCAGGTTGGAGACAAGCGATTAACGCTTCCCCACTGCCGCTGCAACCACTCGTCACAGGTTCATGCTTTCCACGCCCTGCCGTCTCAATAGGAGCATTCACCCCTTTAGAGAGAAGATAGGCTTTCACCGTATTAGCTCGCGCTTCTGAGAGGCGCTGATTATACTCCGCAGAGCCTAAGCGATCCGTATGCCCCACTAAACTCAACGCATCAATCTGGGCATAATTGTTATTGAGCTTCTCTGCCAGCGCATCTAACTCAGCCCGTCCTTGAGGCAACATATCCTCTAAACGGCTCCCATCAAAAGCAAATAGAGCATCCGCACTTAAGGTGATGGTCTCATCGACAGGGCACCAACTATTATCTACATCCTGCAACCCTGCGCACGCTGTCAACAATAAGCCAAATCCTGCTGAAAGCATCCATTTTTTTGTTCGATTCATAAGAAATTCTCTCTCCATTTTATTGAAAACAGGTGGGGCACTAGGCCCCATCCCTTAAAAGTTAACACGGATTCCTAGGTAGCCTTTGAAGCCCTCACGAGAGCGATCATTGCTCCGGTGGATGCGGTTCTTATGCCCCCCAATCGCGCGCTGATAGCCCACGCTCCCATAAACATAGGTAGAGCGACTAGTAGCGATCTGAGCCCCTAACTGAACCTCACCCCATGTACGGGCATAACGCTCTTCAATGCGGTCCGCACCAATCTGCGCTCTGCTCTTATAACCATTAAAATCATGAAGCAGATGCGCACTTGCGTAGAAGGTATTGGTGTGATGCTTTCCATTATCTCCATTCCACGCTAAGCGAGCGCCAATACGGCCTCGTAAGGTACCAGCGGATTGGCCCGTAATATGCTTTGGCCCATCATTAGCACTATTGAGATGCATATACTGATACATCAATTGCGCTTGTGGTTCGATCAACCAATTACTTGAACCGATCTGGAAGGGACGCCCCACTTCCGCAGAGAGCCCAATTCCATACCCATTCTGTGTAAGGTTTCCACCATACTCTTTATAGCTGTTATGGCTATAAGAGAGCTGCCCTACAAGGTCAAGATAGGCCCCGTTAGCGCGGTACCACGTGCTGTACGCACCGATGGTAAAGAGATCAATATCCGCTTTACCAGTCTGCTTTTCAGCAGTGACTACCCCATTCTCTGCACGGAACTTATCATAAAAATCGACCTTGCCGTGGCTATACCCCGCCATCACACCAAAGTGGTGATGGTTTTTATTTTCATCCATGGTAAA
>JASLFR010000001.1 GCA_030150565.1 Cardiobacteriales bacterium
TGAAGCGAGTAGGAATTATTGGTGTTACGGGATACGCAGGTCAGCAATTGTTATGGATTTTAGCTCAGCACCCTAATGTTGAGATTGCAGCGCTCTCATCCCGCAGTTATGCAGGGCAGTGTGTGAGTGAGGTCTTTCCAAGTTACGCCTATTCAGGTGAGGGGGAAGAGCGTGTAGGAGTTGAGCAGCTTCTCTTGAGTGATGAGGGGTTTGCAGAGAAGATTCCTCAGCTTGATCTGATCTTTTTAGCGCTCCCCCACGGCTTATCGCAACCCTTAGCGAAAGCTGCTTTTGATAGTGGTGTAAAGGTTGTCGATTTGGGTGCTGATTTTAGATTTGATGATGCGCTCAGTTATGAGCAACATTACAACGCAACTCATAGTGAGAAGGATCTTAATGGTATCGCTGTTTATGGGCTTCCAGAACTGAATCGTGAGCAGATTAAGGGGGCGCCTCTTGTTGCTTCTCCAGGATGTTACCCCACGAGTGCTATTTTAGGATTGGCTCCTCTAATTGATGCTGGGGTGATTGAGTTAAATGGAATTATTGTTGATGCAAAATCGGGAACAACGGGAGCGGGGAGGGGAGCAAAAACGACCTCTCTCTATTGCGAAGTGAATGAGAATTTTAAAGCGTATGGTGTCTTAAATCATCGTCATCGCCCTGAAATTGAGGAGAAGCTCACAAATGTTTATCGTGAGAGTCTTGCTGGGCGCAATCGATCAGAATCGGTCAATATCACTTTTACCCCTCATCTGCTTCCCTGTAATCGGGGGATTCTCTCCACGATCTATGCAACGCTTATTGAGCCTAAGAGTGAGGAGGAGCTCTATAGCATCTATCGAGATTTCTACCAAAATGAGCCCTTTGTACGCATTCAATCGGCGCTTCCTGAATTGCACCATGTAACGCACACCAATCTGTGCGATATCGGCTTACGGGTGGATGAGCGGGGTGAGCGAGTTGTGATTGTCTCTGTGATCGATAATCTGATTAAGGGAGCTGCAGGGCAAGCGGTGCAGAATATGAATCTTCTTTTTGGATTTAATGAGAATGAAGGATTAACGTTCCGCTCTATGACAATCTAATAATATTATCTCTTAATATTATTAGATTTTAATTATTAGCCTATATTGGAAATGGATCCCATATAGGCTTTTTTAATACCGCTCTTTAAGATCAAAGAGATACCATCTTAAATGATTTAGTTGAGAGGGCTCCTCCCGCATCGCCTGAAAAATAGCCAGTTTCAGCCCCTCTTTTTTAGTGAAAGCGCCTATTAAGAGTGATATAAAAAAGCAATAGCTCCAATTTAAAAGGATTAATTTGGAGTGCTTGCGGGGATTAATAATTAATAGAGATGATTATTAACTATTAATCTTCATCGTTCTATCGATTGGGAGAGATTAATGAGTAGTGAAAAGAGGGAGCAGGGTGGGCGTCGTATTGTGGTTGCAGGGGGAGGGATTGCAGGGATTGAGCTCATCACTCGCCTTACTCGCCATTTAGGGGGAGAATTAGAGGCGAATGATGAGCTCTATCTTATCGATAAGAGCCCCATTCACACATGGAAACCGATGCTTCATATGTTTGCAGCGGGCTCGACAACGCCAGAAGATCAAGGGATCTCGTTTGTCAGGCAGGGGAAAGAGAGTGGCTTTACCTATATTCCAGGTGAGATTACAAGTATCAATCGTAAAGAGAAGCAGCTTAACCTTAAGGCGTTGAGAACATCGGAAGGAGCAGTCATTCTTCCCGCACGGACCTTCTCTTACGATTATCTTATTTTAAGTCTTGGGGGATGTACTAACGACTTTGGTACTGAAGGGGTGAAAGAGTTTGCCTATACCATTGATGATCTCAATGCGACCGATCTTTTTCATGAAGATTTTATGGCGCGGAGTTTAAGAGCGGCCACTTTAGGGGAGAAGCACTCTTTAGTGATTGTAGGAGCAGGTGCGACGGGGGTTGAGCTTGCAGGGGAGTTGATGAGTGCACTCGAGCGCGCCTCTAGCTTTGCAAAAGAGCCCCTTACCAATTTTATCGATGTAACGGTTGTCCATTCTGATAGCCGAATTTTACCCACGTTTACCCCTAAAATTAGTGAAAATGCTCAAAAGGCGATGGAGAAGCTGGGGATCAATGTGCGCACTAATGAGATGGTTGTGAAGGTGACGGATGAGGGGGTCTACTTGAAGAGTGGAGAGCGACTCTCCGCCTCAATGACCGTCTGGACGGCAGGGGTCAAAGCTCTCGATCTTATGAAATCGATTGAAGGGGTGACGTTGAGTCGTTCTAATCAGTTAGTTGTCGATGAATTTTTTCAATCAATCGATGATTCCACCCTCTTTGCCCTTGGGGATTGTAGTTTAATGGAGAGAGAGCCCCTTCCACCAACGGCGCAGGTCGCTCGTCAGCAAGCGCTCTATCTTGGGCGACATCTCCCATCTCTTCTGCGGGGGGAGAAGCCTCCAAAACCATTCAATTTTAAAGATAGTGGTGCGCTCGTATCTGTTGGGCGTTACGCCTCCTTTGGAGTCTTTGGCGCTACCAAATTTAAGCGAATCTCTCTAAAAGGGATCATCGCTTCTATCATGCATCGGGCGCTCTATCGAATGCATCAAGTCTCGATTTTAGGTCTATGGCGCGCTTTTTGTGCTTATCTTTCTGATAAATTTGATCGCTCATCTCGCCGCTGGTGATAAGAATCGAGGAGAAGCTCCCCTCCAACCTCTATAAAATAATTGGTTGCCTATTTTTATAGAGGTGCTAATTTTATAGAGTTATGAGCCTTATAAAGAGGGCTTATCGATAGAGGAGCGCCCTATAGGGGGATTTTATCGCTCTATAAAAAGATTTAAAAAGAGATCGTGACGGATCGATAGAGAAGTGAAGCGTCGCATCGATGCGACTTTGAGTATTTTAATCAGAATATTTGTAGATCATTCAGTAGGGGTGGAGAGAAGATGCACGTCTTATTTAAAGGGACTGTTACCGATGTACCAGGCTTTAAAGCAGCAGGAATTGCGATTGGTATTAAGGAGAGTGGCGCAAAAGATTTAGCGCTTATCTATAGTGAAGTGCCAGCGGTAGCAGCGGCAACATTTACACAAAATAGCTTTCGTGCTGCGCCAGTTGATATCTCATTTGAGCATATCGCTTCTGAAAATGTGCAAGCGATTGTGGTCAATAGTGGTAATGCCAACGCTTGTACAGGAGCGCAAGGTTTAAAGGATGCCCGCACCATGTGTGCAGAGGTGGGAAGAGCACTCAATATCGCAACCGAGTCGGTATTAGTCGCCTCTACTGGTGTGATTGGTCATCCCCTTAATATGGAGAAGATTAAAGAGGGGATTGAGACAATTGCGCCCCTTTTGAGTGAAGAGGGGGGGATTGATGCTACTAATGCGATCCGCACCACTGACACTTTCGATAAAAATCTCTCAGTCACTATTGAGCTCGATGGCGTTCCCGTCACAATTGGAGGGATGGCGAAGGGGTCGGGAATGATTCACCCCAACATGGCGACGATGATCGGGATTGTGACCACCAATGCAAATATCGATAAAGTAACGCTTCAGCAGCTCTTTTCAGAGAGTGTTAATGAATCTTACAACATGGTCTCTGTCGATGGAGATACCAGCACCAATGATACGGCGATGATTCTTGCCAATGGATTAGCAAAGCATACCAAAATCACCTCTGCAGACTCAGAGCATTACCAGAAGTTTAAAGAGGCGCTCAATTTCGTCAATATTCGCCTTGCACAGATGATCGCTCGTGATGGTGAAGGGGCGACTAAATTGATTGAGGCTGTCGTTACAGGAGCAGCAACCAAAGAGGAGGCGCGTAACGTAGGGAAAGAGGTGATCACTTCAAGCCTTGTGAAAGCGGCGATGTTTGGTGAAGATGGCAACTGGGGCAGAATCATCTGCGCGATTGGAAATTCAGGAGCGAAATTTACCCCTAACGCAATTACCGTTGGGATGAAGGGGGGCGACTACTCTGTTCCTCTCATCGCAAACGGGCGTGGAGTGGAGAGTCAAGCAGGCCCAGATAGCAATGAGGCGAAATTAGCCAATCTTCTAAAAGAGGATAAAATTATCATTGAGATTGATCTTGCCGAAGGGGATGAGCAAGCAACCGCTTGGGGCTGCGATCTCTCTTATGATTATGTCAAAATTAATGCAGATTACAGGACCTAATAGAGAATGATTACCAATCATAATAAAGCGCAGATTTTAGTTGAAGCGCTCCCCTATATTCGTGAATACTCAGGCCGCACCATTGTGATTAAGTATGGCGGCGCTGCGATGGTGGATGAGAAGATCCGCGCTGAATTTATGAAAGATGTGGTTTTGATGAAGTATATCGGCATCAATCCCATCATCATTCATGGTGGTGGTCCTGAGATCAACTCCATGCTCAATCGCTTAGGGAAAGAGACAAAGTTTATTGGTGGAAATCGTGTGAGCGATCAGGAGACTGTCGATATCGCTGAGATGGTGCTCTCCGCTAAAATCAATAAAAATATTGTAACCGACCTTCAGCAACTTGGAGGGAAGGCAGTAGGCTTAAGTGGTAAAGATGGGGGGCTCATCACCGCGACGAAGAAGTATATCGAGCAAGAGGGTGAAAAGATCGATATCGGCTTTGTAGGAGAGGTGACCAAGATCAATCATGAGCTGATCGATATTCTGGTGCGGGAGGATTATATCCCCGTCATCTCTTCGATTGGGGTTGATCGTGATGGGCAGACCTACAATATTAATGCCGATTATGTCGCAGGCGCGATTGCAGGAGCATTGAGAGCGTTCCGCCTCATCTTCTTAACTGATGTAGATGGAATTTTGCGCGATTATCACGATAAATCGACCCTTATTGCTGATCTAAGTCGTCAAGAGGCGCTCGATTATATTGAGAGTGGCGTGATTAGTGGCGGAATGTTGCCAAAAGTGAATACCTGTCTCGCAGCGATTGAGAAGGGGGTGGATAATGTGGTGATTCTTAATGGAAAGACGCTCCACTCTATTCTGCTCGAGCTCTTTACTGAAGAGGGGTGTGGAACGATGCTCTATCGTGGTGAGGAGGATCTCTTCTCAACCGCGAAAGCGTAGCTTGATATGAAATACGCACTTTCGAGTGCGTATTTTTTTGCACCAATAGATAATGAAAAATAGATCGATCATAGGAGAATATTAAATGTTATTAGATGTTTATAGCCGTTACCCCCTCACTTTTGTAGAAGGGAGAGGTCTCTACTTAACGGATGATAAAGGGGAGGAGTATCTCGATTTTGTTTCAGGCATTGCAGTTAACGGATTGGGGCATTCTCATCCTGTTATGGTTGAGGCGATTACCAAGCAGGCGAATCGTTTAGTTCATATCTCTAACCTCTACTACAACGAACCTCAGATGCGCCTTGCTCAATTTCTGACAGAGAAGGGATCCCATGAGCGGGTCTTCTTCTCCAATAGTGGTGCTGAAGCGAATGAGCTTGCATTGAAGATTGCACGTAAGTTTGGTCGTGAGATTGATGAGCATAAAAATGTGATTCTCTATATGAAGAACTCATTCCATGGCCGTACAACAGGGACGCTTGCAGTAACAGGGCAGGAGAAGTATCAAAAACCGTTTGGGGAGTTGATGCCGTATGCGCGTGAGTGTGAATTCAATAATATTGCCGATCTTGAGGCGAAATTTGATGATTCAGTCTGCGCCATCATGCTTGAACCGATTCAAGGGGAGGGGGGCTTAACCTCAGCCACTTCAGAATATCTTAGCGCAATTAAGCGACTTGCTGAGAAGCATAATGCTCTTGTGATTTATGATGAGATTCAGTGCGGTATGGGGCGAACTGGAACCCTCTTTGCATATGAGCAGTTAGAGCTGATTCCAGATGTGGTAACGGTTGCTAAAGCGCTCGGTTGTGGTGTGCCGATTGGGGCTTGCTTAACACGGGGGCGTGCAAATGAGGTGCTAGTACAGGGGGATCACGGCTCTACTTATGGTGGAAATCCTTTTGTCTGTGCGGTATCACACGCTGTTTTAACAGAGATTAGTGAAAATGGGGTGTTAGAGAATGTGCTTGAGCAATCTAAATACGCCAAAGCTCAACTACAAACATTGGTAGAGAAGTACGATTTTGTAGAAGAGGTGCGAGGAAAAGGCTTACTTTTAGGGTTGAAGCTGAACGATTCTGTTAAAGCGGGAGATGTGGTAACTCAAGCGTTAGAGGAGCGACTTCTTCTTGTAGGAGCAGGGGAGAATGTGATTCGTTATATCCCTGCATTGATCGTTACAAAAGAGGAGATCGATGAGTCGATTGAGCGTTTAGATCGTGCGTTATCTCACTTTCTAAAGTGATCAATCTCTCTTAACATTTAGGAGAAAATATGGGGAGTGGCATCTGTCTACTCCTCTTTTTTATCGAGTCGATTAAGGAGTGGCTGTGAGTGATGTAGTTTGGAAAAAAGAGCGTGGAGGATTGTGGCGTGAAGCGTTGCAGACCTCTTTCCCCATTGCGATGGGGTATCTTCCTGCGGGGATGGCATTTGGGGTATTAGCAAGTGCTGCGGGCATTCCATGGTGGCTCTCCCTCTTTATTAGTCTTATCACCTATTCTGGTGCTGCTCAATACGCTGCGATTCCTCTCATTGCATCGGGAGCTGGGGTGATTAATATCGCGCTCAATACCTTTGTCATCAATCTACGCCATGTCTTCTATGCGCTTCCCCTCTTAAAAGTGCTTCCTAAAAGGAGGCATGAGCGGTGGTACTGCCTCTTCGCTCTTACCGATGAGTGTTTCTCATTAATGACTACGCTGCCAGAAGAGAAGCAACGAACCCTCTTTAGCCGTATTGCGCTCTTGTGCCAATCCTACTGGGTATTTGCGACCCTTTTAGGGGTGATGATTGGGGGGAAATTGAATGAGCTGATTCCCCATCTCGACTTTGCATTAGCGTCCCTCTTTGTCATTTTATGGTTTGAACAGATGCGTTTAAAAAGAGTGGTATGGCCGACAATGTTGGCGATTATTAGCTATCTTGGTGTGCTCTTTATCTATCCTCAACAGGCGCTCCTTTTAGCATTAATTATCTGTGTCATCGCTATCTTAATTCAGAGCATGATCTTAAATCATCTACGGGAGCAAGCATGAATTCCTCACTCTATCTCATCTCGATTCTGGCTGTATTGTTAATGGGGGGGATTACCTACCTTTTACGGGCATTTCCCACATTTGTGCCTAAGAAGATTTTAGAATCGGCAATCTTACGACAATTTAACTTCGCTCTCCCTCTAAGTGTGATGATGGTCTTGATTTTAGCGAGCCTCAATATCACGCCGAATGATCTCAACTGGGCGGAGATTATGGCGAAAGCGGGGGCGCTCTTTGTGGTTCTCTTTAGCTATCTTTGGCGGAGAAACGTTTTTTTAAGCGTCATTATTGGGGTTGCAGCGGTGAATGGTTTCCTCGCCCTTTTTAAGCTATTGAATCTTTTTTAACGCTTCAGATTTAGCTCTTTTTAATCCCTTTTTAAATTTTGAGGATAGATTTTTTCCTCAGTTATCGGTAGAGTATTACGCTTTATCCATTCATATTATATCTTTTTATAGATAGTTTAATTAGAAAAGGAGTTTAATCATGACAGATTACGTAGCAGCATTAAAAACAATTCGTGAAGAGCAGAAGTTTCTTGGTAATGAAGCGAAAGAGGTTGGCCAAGCGATGCATGGCGTCTTTAGCGCTGTTGTGAAAGATGGTGCAATCGATAAGAAGAGTAAAGAGCTTATTGCACTCGGTATTGCGATTGCTGTACGTTGTGAAGGGTGTATTTTGACCCACGTTGCAGCACTTTTACGTTTTGGTGCAACGCTTGAAGAGATTGCTGAAACAGTAGAGGTTGCTGTATTGATGGGTGGTGGTCCTTCAGTAACTTACGGTGGTAAAGCGATCGCTGCAGCTAAGCAATTTATCGCAGCAGGAGATAATCTCTAATCGATCGATTGAGAGAGAATTAAATAGAAAACCCATTTTAGATTGTTCTAAAATGGGTTTTTTT
>JASLFR010000021.1 GCA_030150565.1 Cardiobacteriales bacterium
GTTAATTGAATATTAAACCCTTCCTCATTCGCTTTTTTGACCGCCTCTTCAATATCAAGACAATCCGTATCAACACCCTTAAATTCAACTCTGAAATTACGTTCTCCACCACATATTTGATAAAGCGCCGCAAATAAATCATCCACCCAAAACTGCAATCTTCGATTTGTAAAACTAGAAAGCGCAGAATTATCAGCAGGCGTCGTACCGTTAACTGTTATCTTTGTTTCAACCGTAAAGGGATTATGCTCAATATATACATCAATCATTTACTTTTGCCTTTCCGTGCAAATAAATTTAGTAACTTTAAATTTAAATCTAAAATACCACTATCTCTTATTATTTTAATAAAAACATCTTTTTTATTTTTTTGAGAAAATGAATCCAATTGCTGATAAGTTATTACCTCTTTTTTGCTATCTGCGTTTACGAGCCTCATCAACGCATGCCTTTCACTCCGTGTTAACCGTTCGTTATTTAAATACTTAGAGGCCACCAATACTGTTTCCGATGACATGCACACAATATTTTTAAGATGCTTGTGACCGAAGCCATTTTTTTTCAGATATCTTCTAACCTTCTCAGCTACAGACTGAATAGTTTCACCTCGTTCGGAATCCAATACATCGATTTTATTAATAATAAATATTATATTTCCGACATTCCTCTTATTTTTAAGAATTTTTTTTAGCAAATCTTTATCATCATTTATACCTATCTGTGTGGCATTAATAACATATAGGATTAAATCTAACTTTTTCTCTGAAATAAATGCTTCTAAAATCTGCTGATGCCTACTATCTTGGCTATTATTCGGACCAGGCGTATCGTATATGCGGATAGGTTTACTTAATAACGTAATATTTTGAAATCTTCCCTTTAAAAATATCCCAATAACATCATTATCACTATTCCAAGACTTTAAAAGCTCAGTTGATATAACAGATGGACCAATAAGTCCTTTCTTTCTATGTTCAACCGAACCATAATACTTATCTAATTCATTCTCTTGTTCAATTACTGTAACTTTTGCTGTAGTCGCTTCATTTGCAGATAGCATGAGTTCAGCTCCAAGCAGACTATTTACTAAAGTTGACTTCCCCGCACTCATAGTAGCGATTACAGCTATCTCAATAAAACTCTCTTTCATCTAAAATCCAATAGTTCTTGCTATATATAATATCTTAAACATAAATAATACCACAATTTAAACGGATTCTAAACACAACAATCAATTATATGATTAAAAAATTATTCATTGCATTTTTCAGAATAGCCCCTAGTCCCCTACCCTAAAACTCTAAAAATAAAAAAGCCCTTGCAACATTATGTTACAAGGGCTTTAGGTATGGCGGAAAAGGAGGGATTCGAACCCTCGATACGCTATTAACGTATACACCCTTAGCAGGGGTGCGCCTTCAGCCGCTCGGCCACTTTTCCTAAAAAGAAGAACACTATTGTAACGGTGATTTATTTTTTGTAAAGCCTATTAATAGATCAATTCTGGAAACTTAACGCTTTCTGCTCAATCACCTTAGCTAAAATAATCAGCAATCCATTAACCACAATATAGATTGCTCCCGCCATTAGATAGTAAGTGAGCTGATCGTATGTAAAACCGACTAACATATTCACTCGACCGATAATATCTAAAAGAGCGATTGTGCTCACGAGTGATGTTCCTTTAAAGACAAGAACAATCTCATTTGAGTAGGTAGGAATCGCACGGCGTAGCGCTAATGGAAAGAGGATTTTAAATGCCTCAAAACGGCTCATTCCCAATGCTAAACACGCCTTCCACTGATCTGGCGAGATGTTTTTCATCGCACCGTGAAAAATCTGAGTGGTATAAGCGGCTGAATTGAGAGAGAAAGTTAACACAGCGCAGAACCACGCCTGAGCAAAAAGAACCATAAAGATGCTCTCTCGAAACGCCTCAAATTGTCCTGGTCCAAAATAGATTAAAAAGAGCTGAACAAGCAGAGGAGTTCCTGTAAAGAAGAGGATAAACCCTCTCGTTAAATATGCAGATGGTTTCCCCTCCCTAAGCGTTAAGATTGCGGTTGAAATCGCTGCAATAACGAATCCAAAAAAGAGTGCTACAAGGGTGATCCCTAAACTTAAAGGGAGCCCTTTTAAAATATAGAGAAAACTTTGCCAATGACTTTCCGTAACTGTATCTAACATCCCCTACCCCTAATCTGCTGCCGAATCGTAATGTGTTAAACGCTGATAGAGCACTCGTTGTAGAAATTGGCTCACAAGCGAAACAGATAGATAGAGAAGCGCCGCTACAGTGAACCATGTAAATCCATCTCCCGTTGCACTAAAGACCTTTCTCGTCCCCTCCATCAATTCATATACACCAATAAGCGAGATGAGCGCCGTATCTTTTAGAAGAACAAGCCACTGATTTCCAAGTCCTGGAAAAGCGTGGCGCAACATTTGGGGAAGAATGATATAGAAGAATGTACGCCCCTTCGACAACCCTAAAACTGCCCCAGAATCCCACTGCGACTTAGGTACGGCTAAGAGCGCACCTCTCAAAGTTTGGGAGGCGTAAGAAGCGTAAATTAACGCCAAAGCAAATGCCCCAAGAAGAAAGTAGGAGAATTGAACGCCACCAAAATACTCATCGATCGCAAGCACCCATCCAACACCACTATCCAGAAGGTTATAGTAGATTTGAGGAATTCCAAATCCGATCAGAAAGATCACCACCAATTCAGGAAGCGAACGAATCAACGTAACAAATAGGGTGATGGGATAACGGATAATTTTCAACGGACTTAGCTCTAAAAGCGCATAGATCATCGCTAGAAAGAGGCCTACCGTTGCTGCAATTAATGAGAGGTAGAGCGTGTACTTCAATCCCTCAAGGAGAGAGAGAAAATAGGGGCTCGTCATAAAACCAAATAGAGCTTCAAAGGAGGACACAATAATAACCTTAGCGTTAAAAGAGAGCGAAGATTCCTCTCCACTCTCCTATTCAATCAACAAAATGAGGGGATAATCCCCTCAAAAAGAGGGATATTAACGATCACCAAACCACTTCTTGTAGATCTCGTCATAACGGCCATTCTCTTTTACCGTCTTAAGCGCTGCATTCACCGCTTCAATAGTTGCTGCATCATTTTGACGAGCTGCGATTCCTAAACCTTGACCAAAGTAAGCAGCGTCAGTCACCTTTTCACCATAAACAGTGAGCTGATCATTCTCTTTGATGTAATCGTAAACAACTTCTCCATCACCAAAGACCACATTGACACGACCAATTAAAAGATCATTAATCGCTGAAGGGTACTCAGGGTAGCTTGAGATGTTCGCCCCTTTGAGGTTCGCATTTACATACTCTTGATGCGTTGAGCCTGAAAGAACCCCAACCTTTTCGCTATTGAGATCTCCAATCTTATCCTCATTCTCCTTCTTCACGATATAGATAGAGTAGTTAAGATAGTAGGGGTCTGAGAAACGCACCTGTTTTGCGCGCGCTTCAGTGATATCCATAGATGAGATAATCAGATCAAAACGGCGCTGACGAAGTTGAGGGATGAGTGAGTCAAAACTCTGCTCTACATAGGTACACTCACGCTCCATCACTTTACAGAGCTCATTCATCACATCAATATCAAATCCAACAAGCTCATTCTTCTCATTTTTATACTCAAAAGGGGCATATTGAGGATTGGTACCAATTTTTAGCTCTTTTGCAACGATTGGGCTCACTGCAAGTGCAGCCATCATCGCTAAAGCGGTTAACGTCTTCTTCATGATTAGACTCCTTCGTCCAACTAATTTTTAATCAATTTTTATGAGTGAGAGAGATACTGGGTAAAGGCTTCAGTCTGCGGATTAGTGAAGATCTCCATCCCCCCCTGTTCGATGATCTCTCCCCCCTCAAGATATACCACAAATGTGCCGATACGTTTAGCAAATTCAACATCATGCGTCACAACAATCTGCGTAATATCATACTGTGCAAGCTCTTTAATAATATTCCCCACTTGAGAGGAGATCTCTGGATCGAGCGCAGCAGTTGGCTCATCAAAAAGAAGCACCTTTGGTTCCATCATCAATGCTCTTGCAATCGCTACTCGCTGCTGCTGTCCGCCTGATAATTTAAGGGGATAACGATGCTCAAACCCATTGAGCTTAAGATTCTCTAAAATCTCATACGCACGCTTCTCAGCGCTCTCCCGCTCCTCCCCTTTTAGATGAATGGGGGCGTATACTAAATTTTGCAGTACTGTACGGTGGGGCCAAAGATGGTACTGCTGAAAAATCATACCTACATTTTGGCGCAACTGACGAATCGTCGCCTCTGAGATCTTCTCGCTAAAGTCGAAATGAAAGCCCCCAATCGTTAAAGAGCCTTGCGTTGGCTGCTCTAAAAGATTAAAGATGCGCAAAAGAGTACTCTTTCCAGCTCCACTTGGTCCAAGAAGCACAATCACCTCACCACGATCTGCCTCAATCGAAACCTCTCTCAATACCTGCGTAGAACCGTAATAGTAATTGATATCTTTTAATTCGATCATCCTTTCTTCTCTACCCCTGCGCTTAAATTTAATCCAGATGTTGGGGGGATAGTTTAGAGGATTTTGCCTAAAGGCGCTTCAATTTTATTGTTCGTTCTTTACCCGATGAGCTTCCTAAGAGCGCTTTTAAACTTTCTTCATCTACACTCTTGGGCTACAATTTAGACAATTTTATTTAAGCGTTTTCCCCTTCTCTCCCCCCATTTTTAGAGGATTGTTTGCGATTATGGCTTCTTCATTAGTAGATCAATTTCTTAATGCTCCCAAAAAACGGCTCACCCTGATGGGGATGAGTGGTGTAGGAAAGACATACCTCTCTAAACTTCTCCCCCGCGCCCAATGGTTCCACTACTCGGTGGATTATCGAATCGGCACCCGCTATCTTGGGGAGGAGATCAACAATATTCTTAAGATAGAGGCGATGAAGAACCCAACCCTTGCGCGCCTTCTTCGCAATAACTCCATCACCATTGAATCAAAGTTGAGTTTTGATAACCTCGAACCTCTCTCCCACTTTGTTGGGATGGTGGGGGATTTAGAGAAGGGGGGCTTACCGCTTGAGGCCTTTTTAGAGCGTCTTGAAAAGCATCGGCAAGCAGAGATAGCAGCCACTCGTGATGCTCTTCTCTTTATGGAGCGCTCAGAGAAGATATACGGCTACCCCAACTTTATCTGTGATAGCAGTGGAAGCCTGTGTGAAATTGATGATGAGGAGACGTGGGAGGCGCTCTTTAACGCCTCGCTCTTAATCTATCTTGAAGCGAGCCCCTCTATTCGTGAAGAGGTGATCAAGCGGGCGCAGACACATCCAAAACCTCTCTACTACAATCGCCAATTTCTCCTTACCAAATTGGCAGAATTTGCCAAGATTGAGCAGCTTTCAGGGTGGGAGATGATCGATCCTCAACAATTTGCACAGTGGGTTTTCCCCCACTTAATTGAGCACCGTTTAGGGAGATATGAGCATCTTGCTAAAAAATATGGGGTAACAATTCCTGCAGAGCGCCTATATGGAGCCAAAAATCAGGCTGAACTCTTTCAACTAATTGAAGTCTACGGAGTGTAAATGGACGGCTTAACTTCCAATATTCAACGAGAAACCACCGATAATCTACATATTAAGCGCTATAGCCGAGGCTATTTCATGCTCAATAATGAGGAGGAGTATCAGCAACCGATTGCACTCTTTAATCAATCGATCTACACCGATATTCTCCCCGAGCGTTTTGAAGCGCTAGAAGCGCACCATTTTGAAGCGTGGCTCGCTCTAAAACCGAGCGTTATCTTGGTGAGTACGGGAGATAAGATGCAATTTCTCGATCCAAAATGGGTCGCCTATTTTAATCAAAGAGGAATCGGGATCGATACTATGCCTACGGAATCGCTCTGCCGCACTTTTACAATTCTTGCGGTAGAGGATCGCCAAGCCCTCGGGATCTTCTTCCCTAAAGAGGAGGATTAAACATAGCTCCTATAAAAAGAGAGAGCCCCCCAAATAGGGAGGCTCTTTTTTCATGCTCTCTCAATTCTTAAAGAAGATACTCATAAGTTGCTAATGAGAATCCTTGAAGATCCTCTTCAAAGAGATGATCTATTTCACGCCCAAAAGCGATCACTTTAAAACGCTCCCCCATCCCTTCAGGTGAGACGAGCTCTTGTGTCGCTTTAGAGATCTTAAACCACTCAATATCACTCTCAATTGAGGCGTGCGCCTCCTCAAGCATCTCTGTTAATTGATTCCCTAAAAGGAAGAAATTTTGAGTGGTATACCCCATAAACTCCAATCCATCATTAAGAGCGATCTCTGCAACTTGTGTGAAATTCACATTTGCGGTCAAATCTTGAATTCCAGGATAGAGATAGAAATTCTCATGCGCATGATGTTTAAAATGGGCAAGAAGAGTACCGCTATTACGCTCTGGTCGGTAATACTCCGCCTCCTCATACCCATAATCGATGAAGAAGAGCGCCCCTCTCTTTAAATGCTCATACTGCTTTGGTAGCCACTCATTTAAGGTGGCACAAAATTCGCTCTGATACCCTTCAGGAAACGTTCGCCCCGCCTCTCTCTGCTCCTCAATAAATTGTATTAAACGAGCATCCCCCTTACGGAGAGTTGAGACAAATCGGAAGCTCTTCTCCTCCTCATTTCGCTCTAGCGTGACATCGATGTAGTGGGGCTCTCCTTCGTGGATAGTAAAGCGCTCTACCGCTAAAGCATCGAGCACCTCATTCCCAACGATAATCCCCTCCCACGCCTCCTCTGGAGGATGCTCTAACCACTTAACAGAATCGAAATATTGGGGTAGAGCTGCTTTAATTCTCTGCGCTTGACGCTCTCGTAATTGGGGAGAGACTTCAATAATCCAATACTCATCAGGCAATTGATCAATTTTCTCTAAACGTAAAAGAAGATCGCGCGCCATCGTCCCATCTCCTGCGCCAAGCTCCAATATCTTCGGATTATTTAAATGGGGAAGAATCTCTGCGCACTGATTAGCGAGCGCAAAGCTAAAGTAAGGAGAGATGAGGGGGGCGGTGACGAAATCCCCTTCTGCTCCAAAGATCGGAATGCCACTCGTATAATAGCCCCATTTAGGGTGGTAGAGCGCCTCATTAAAAAAGCGAGAGAAAGGGATCGATCCCCCATTCTCATCCATCATTTTAACGATCTCAAAAGCGAGCGCTTCTGAGTGGGCCACCTCTTCTGCTGTCGGTTTTGGGAGAGTCTTCGGTTCGCTCATTATCACTCCTCAATCTCTATCGATTAACCGTTCCAAATCCATTAGCACGACGATTAACGCGCACCTCTTCATCAGGAAAGAGATCATGATTTGGCTCTTTTAAGGTGACGGAGATATGCTCACCTACATCATTAATGAGCCCAATCTCTTGATGCCCCTCACCATTAATCACAATAGAGACGATCTTCCCACTTCCACGGTAACTACTCCCCCCTTCGCCACTCCCTGTTGAGGCACACCCCACTAAGAGTGTAAGGGTGGTTAAGATAATTATTTTTTTCATTTCTTCTCTCCTTTACTGAAAAAGCCCCTTCTCACGATAGGAGAAAGGGCTTATCTTTTAAATCTTAAAACGACTACTCATCACTTTTAGGGGTTTGACCTTCACCCTCTCCCCCTTTTTGGGGCGTACGATTATTGGGTCGACGATTTCGATTATTAGGGCGACGACGATTATTACGGCGAGGGGTACGATTCTGCTCCTCCCCCTTCGCTTCACCTTCAGCTCCATTTGGTTCTTCTACACGCTCCCCCTCTGCAACCTTCGGTCTAGGGCGACGCACACGACGACGATTATTTTGAGCTGAGCCCTGTTTCTGATTCCGATTATTCTGCGTATTTCTGCGATTCCCCTCCCCTCTACGATTACGCACAGCCTCACGTGAAGGTTTTTCTGGGGTAATTAAGAGATCATCCTCAATCACTAATACAGGAATCTCCGCTTTAATATACTCCTCAATATCGGGGAGTGAGTAGACATACTCTTCACACGCAAATGAGATCGCTTTTCCTCGCTCTCCCGCTCGTGCTGTGCGACCGATACGGTGCACATAATCCTCAACATCTTGGGGAAGATCGTAATTGATCACATGAGTTACATCAGAGATATGTAAGCCTCGTGCAGCAACATCAGTTGCCACCATAACGCGACGTTTCCCCTCTTTAAACTCCTCTAAAAGAGCCTCTCGACGATTTTGTGGCACATCTCCAGAGAGCGCAGCTGTAGGATGCCCATTCGCTTCAAGATAATTTGCGATATTATCGACCGAATAGCGAGTATTGGCGAAGATGATGGTGCGCTCGGGTGCTTCACGCTTCAACAATCCTAAAAGGAGCGCAATCTTCTCATCAGATGCCACATGATAGAGGCTCTGCTCAATGCGCTCCCCTGTCACCTGCTCAGGCTCTACCTGAACTGTTTCAGGATCATTCATATGTTCATAGGCAAGCTCTAATACTCGCTGAGAGAATGTTGCTGAGAAGAGCATATTGAGTCGCTTCTCTGCAGGGGGCATTTTACGCATCAAGTAGCGAACATCACTAATAAAGCCAAGATCGAACATTCGGTCCGCTTCATCAAGCACTAAAACCTCGATATTACGAAGATCGAGCTGATGCTGTTTGTGAAAATCTAAAATTCGCCCTACGGTTCCGATTACAATATCAGCATTATCTTCCAATTGACGCTTCTGAGCTCCATACCCAGCTCCGCCATAGAGAAGCGCATATTTTAAGCCTGTATAAGCGCCGAGCATCTTTGCATCATCATAGATCTGCAGTGCTAACTCTCTCGTAGGCGCCATAATCAACGCATAAGGCCCCTTTTTATTACGCTCTACAGGCGTTGTCATAAGATGGTTAAGCGTTGCTAAAAGGAAGCTTGCTGTCTTCCCTGTCCCTGTTTGTGCCTGACCAGTAATATCCTTACCTTCAAGTAGCTTCGGCAATGCGAGCGCTTGAATCGATGTGCAATTTTGATAGCCGTTATCTTCAAGGCTCTCAAGGAGAGAGTCGTGAAGTTTTAGGTCGCTAAATTTTGTTGAGGTAAGATGCGGTTTTGCCATGTTGTTTATAATAACCTGCCTTAATTATGTGCCTGTAGTAGTGCAAAAAGTATAAGATTTGCTTATAGGTGATATTTAAAATCTTTACCAGCCTCAATCTTGTTATTTAGCTGGTAATCCGCTTTAATAAGCGTTGTACATTATCTTCATTTTACAAGATAATTCCAACTTAAATATTTACGTCTAAAGAGGAGCATACCAGTTATGAGTAAAATTTTTGATGCAACAGACGCAACATTTGATGCAGAAGTCGGCCAGTCGGATCTTCCCGTTCTTGTAGATTTCTGGGCAGATTGGTGTATGCCTTGCCGTATGGTTGGTCCTATTGTTGAGCAGATTGCTGAAGAGTATGCTGATCGCTTAAAAGTGGTAAAGCTCGACGTACAGAATAACCAAGAGACTGCGGTAAAATTCCAAATTCGTGGAATTCCAGCCCTTATGATCTTTAAAAATGGTGAAGTGATCGGTCAACACGTTGGCGCATTAAGCAAAGATCAACTCGCTAAATTTGTTGACGCTCACATCTAATTAAGCAGCAACACACTCTTTTAAAGCCTAGGTAGTTCTCTATCTAGGCTTCTTTCGTTCACACTTTTAATCCATCGATAATTAGCTAATTTGGAGGCCTCCTAATGGAATTGGTAAACGCACAGCATCATATGATTGAAGATTTAACCGACCGCATCGATCAACTCCGGAGGTATCTTTGAGTACGATGAGAAGAGAGATCGACTCGATGAAGTCTTAATGGAGCTTGAAGACCCCAATATCTGGAATGAGAATCCTGAACGGGCGCAAGAGCTAGGGCAAGAGCGCGCCGCCTTAGATGATTTTGTCTCGGGAATGGATCGTTTAAGCGATGGATTGAAAGATGCCGCTGAGCTTCTAGAGCTTGCTGAGCTTGAAGAGGATGAGGAGACCATTGAGGCGATTGCTGAAGATCTTGAAGCGTACCAAAAAGAGGTGGAGGGATTTGAATTTCGCCGTATGTTCTCAGGTGAAGCGGACCCAAATAACGCCTTCTTAACGATTCAAGCAGGCGCAGGTGGGACAGAGGCGCAAGATTGGGCCTCAATTCTTCTCCGTATGTATCTTCGTTGGGGGGAAGAGAAAGGGTTTAAAACGGAGATGCTCGAAGAGTCAGCGGGAGATGTCGCTGGCATAAAATCAGCAACCATTAAATTTAGTGGCGAGTACGCTTATGGCTGGCTCCGAACAGAGACAGGTGTCCATCGACTAGTGCGTAAATCCCCTTTCGATTCAAACAATAAGCGGCACACCTCCTTCAGCTCCGTCTTCGTCTCCCCCGAGATTGATGAGAATATTGAGATCGAGATCGATCCATCAGAGCTCCGCTTCGATGTCTATCGCGCTTCAGGTGCTGGAGGTCAGCACGTAAACGTCACCGATTCAGCAGTACGAATCACCCACATTCCCACAGGAATTGTGACGCAGTGTCAAAATCAACGCTCACAACATCGCAACCGTGAAACAGCCCTCAATCAGATGCGCTCTAAGCTCTATGAACTTGAGTTACAGAAACGAAGAGAGGCCGCTGATCTTCAAGAGGATAATAAAGCGGATGTTGGGTGGGGATCACAGATCCGCTCATACGTTCTCGATCAAGCGCGCATTAAAGATTTAAGAACAAATCATGAGACTGGAAACACTCAAGCCGTTCTTGATGGTGCACTCGATCCCTTTATTGAAGCGAGCTTAAAGATGGGACTCTAGCCCACTCCCTCTAAAAATATGCTTTAATCAAACAAGAAGAATGAGCTTTTCGAAGGGCGGAGCGATCTCCGCCTTTTTTCCCCTTTAATACTTTATAAGAAGATATAATATGAAAAAGAACATAACGCCATGGTATTACGGCTGGACGATCGTCTTTGCCGCTGCTCTCCTTACGATGATTACGGTTGGGATGCGAATGAGCATCGGCCCCTTTCTTATCCCGATGAGTGAAGGATTAGGCATCAGCCGTACTTATCTCTCAAATGTCATTGCACTTGGCATGATGATGTATGGTTTTGGGATGCCAGTGGCTGGCTACTTCGTTGCTCGAAGAGGGACTCGATTTGTCCTCATTGCGGGGGCGATTATGGTCTCTCTCTCCCTTTTATGGACGGTAAAAGCGGGATCAGGTTTAGGGTTCACCCTCGCTTACGGCGTTCTCCTCTCCTTTGGACTCGCCTTTACAAGCCCTGTCGCCTTCACTCAACTCATCAGCCGCTGGTTTATTAAACGGCGTGCGATGTCGCTACTCTTCCTCTCCACAGGATCGATGGCGGGAATCGCAATTATGACTCCACTCTTTAGCTACACCATTAAAGCGTTTAGCTGGGAGCAGACACTAATCGGTTATGCAGCACTCTTCTCACTCCTAACCCTCTTTGTCGCCTTTGTCATCATCAAAGGTGAACCCCCTCGCTATGCTGATCTCACCTCTCAAGAGGAGATTGAAGCGTATGAAGCAAGAGAAGCGAAACGGAAAGAGCGGATGAGTGGCGTTGCCTTCACACTTAAAGAGGTGGTGAGCACTCGTCCATTTTGGCTCATCTGTATCGGTATCTTCTCCTGCGGCTTTAGTATGAATCTTTTAGGAACGCACGCTGTTCCTATGCTTCAAGATCACGGCTTTTCAAGAGAGATTGCCGCTTTTGGTGTCAGCCTTATCGGATTGGTCGCAATCTTTAGTACCGTCGCTTTAGGGAGAATTGCAGCAGTAGTACAGCATCGTCTTCTGCTCGTTGCGATCTACTCTGTGCGTGGTATCGCCTTCTTTGGTCTCGTTGCTGTCTTAGAGCCGTGGCAGCTCTATGCCGTTGCTATGATTGGTGGACTCGTTTGGGCAGGAAATATGGGGATCTCCTCAGGAATGCTCGCCGATATTTATGGAGCTCAGATTGTAGGAATGCTCTATGGATGGGCATTTGTTGGGCATCAGATTGGAGCAACCTTTGCAACATGGCTTGGAGGGTGGGGATATGAGACATTTGGCACCCACTGGATCTCCTTTGGCGCAGCGGGAGTCTTCCTCCTTATCGGTGCAACTGCCTCTTTCCTTCTCCCTAATCGGGAAGAGTACGCCTCCTCCATCAGCACAATTAATCGGAAATAGGCGATAATATCCCCTTTAACGATTAAGCGTAGGAGTGAAGTGATGAGCCGAGTGAAAAAATCATTTGTCTGCCGTGAATGTGGCGCCATTAGTCAAAAGTGGGCGGGGCAATGTCTCGACTGCCGAGCGTGGAATAGCATTGAGGAGCGGATAGAGGATCAGACCCCTACCCGCCTTTCAGGATATGCAGGGAGCGCAGGAAGCGTTGGCGTGCAGAAATTGAGCGAGGTCTCAAAAGAGCACTTCACCCGCATTAGTACGGGGTTAAATGAGCTCGATCGTGTTTTAGGGGGAGGATTGGTAGATGGTTCAGTGGTCCTCATTGGGGGGGATCCAGGTATTGGAAAATCCACCATTCTTCTTCAAACAATGATCCACCTTAGCGATCATGGGGAGAATGTTCTCTACGTAACAGGGGAAGAATCCCCAAGCCAGATCGCCCTTAGAGCGGAGCGTTTACAACTTAAAGGGGAGAATCTTCAGCTTCTATCAGAGACTTCTGTTGAAAAAATTCTCCACATCGCACAACCCTTAAAAGCGGATGTGATGGTTATCGACTCAATTCAGACCATTTTTACCGAAAATCTCTCCTCCGCCCCTGGAAATGTAGCGCAAGTAAGGGAGAGCACAGCGCTCCTCACCCGCTTTGCCAAACGGACGGGCACCTCCATCTTTCTTGTGGGGCATGTGACTAAAGAGGGAGCGATTGCAGGGCCCCGTGTTCTAGAGCATATGGTCGATTCCGTCCTCTACTTTGAGGGGGAGGTCGACTCCCGCTTTCGTATTATGCGCTCCTATAAGAACCGTTTTGGCCCCGTTAACGAGATTGGCGTCTTTGCAATGACCGATCTTGGGCTACGCCCGATCAACAACCCCTCTGCGATCTTTCTCTCTCGTCAGACTGAGCCAAACGCAGGGAGCGTCATTATGGTGACCCGTGAAGGGACGCGCCCCCTCTTAATCGAGATTCAGGCGTTGGTAGATGACTCAATCGGAAGCCAGCCCAGACGTGTCACATTGGGGATTGAACAGAATCGTTTAACGATGCTGCTTGCAGTTCTCCACCGTCATGGTGGCATCTCCATGATGGATCAAGATGTCTACGTCAATGCTGTTGGTGGGGTGAAAGTTACAGAGACCGCCTCCGATCTTGCAGTGCTTGCGGCGGCCTACTCAAGCTTTAGAAACGTTGTTCTTCCCCAAGATCTCATTATCTTTGGTGAGGTTGGC
>JASLFR010000036.1 GCA_030150565.1 Cardiobacteriales bacterium
CCCTACCATCTTTGCCGCCTTCACTAAAGAGAGATGCCCCTCATGGAGATTCCCCATAGTCGGAACAAAGGCCACACGCGCCCCACTCTCCCCCTTTCGCCATCTCCGAACGGATTCAATCGTTTCTAAAATCTGCATAACGCCTCTTCTAATATCACTCTTTAAAATTGATGCTCTATTGAGGGAAAAACACCCTTCTTTACCGCCTCAACATAGGTTGAGAATGCGCCAAGAATTGAGCCCTCGCTATTACTTTTAGCGGTTAAAAAATCTTTAACAAACTTTGGCGATACCTCCCCTTCAAGACCGAGCATATCGTGCATTACCAATACTTGCCCATCGGTATCCGCCCCTGCGCCAATTCCGATTACGGGGATCGAGACCGCCTCTGTCACCCTTTTTGCGACAGCGCTCGGCACACACTCAATCACTAACATCCCTGCACCTGCAGCCTCATGAGCGATCGCATCCTGAATTAAATCTTCAGCCGCCTCATCATCTCGCCCCTGAATGCGATAGCCTCCAAGCGCATTCACCTCTTGAGGGAGTAAACCGATATGGGCGCAGACAGGAATTGAGCGCTTAGTTAAAAATTGGGTTATCGGGGCAAAATCGCTATCCCCTTCAATCTTCACCATCTCAGCGCCCGCTTTAATCAACGCCACAGCGGAATGGAACGCCTCCTGCTTCCCCGATTCATAACTACCGAAAGGGAGGTCACTGACAATAAAGGCGCTGCTATTTCCCCGTACGACATTTTGGGTGTGATAGATCATCGCCTCTAATGTAACAGGGAGCGTAGAATTCTCTCCTTGAACCACCATCCCTAAAGAATCCCCCACTAAAATGGTATCGATTCCTGCCCGCTCCATCATCTTTGCAAAAGAGGCATCGTAACAGGTGAGCATCGCTATCTTCTCTTTACGATCCACCATTTTTTGCAGATCGGTAATTCGTACTTTTTTCATCAATCAATCCTTAAGGAGTCTCTACTCCGCTGATTCTTCTTAGTGATAAAATAACCCGATTATCTTATCAGTAAATGGGGGTGAATTAGACCCTTTCCCCCACGATTAAAGGAGTTTTTATGCGCCGTTTTCACTACCCGACCTCAATTCACCCTCTTGTCGATCGGTGGCTCGAGCAGCATCTAAAAGAGGGGATGCGCGCGATTGACGCCACACTCGGCAATGGGAATGATGCCTTTAAGATTGCTCAAAAAATTGGGGAAAGTGGGATCTTATATGGGTTTGATATTCAAGAAGAAGCGCTCAAAAATAGTCAAAAACGGTTAGATGAGATTCCTAAAGAGATGCGCCCTCAGCTTGCTCTCTACCAGATGAGCCACGCCAATTTTAAGGAGAAAATTTCAGAGCTCGTGGATCTCATTATCTACAATTTAGGTTATCTTCCACGAGGGGATAAATCGATCACAACAGTTGCGCCCGAAACCCTTAAATCGATTGAGGCGGGGCTTGAGCTCCTCTCTCCTAATGGATTGATGCTAATCTCGATCTATCATGGGCATGAAGCGGGCAGGGCTGAGAAAGAGGCGGTAACAGAGTATCTCTCCCACCTCGATCAGCGAAAATTTACGGTAAAGAGGGAGCAATTTATCAATCAGAA
Source organism: Cardiobacteriales bacterium (assembly GCA_030150565.1). Classification (GTDB taxonomy): domain Bacteria; phylum Pseudomonadota; class Gammaproteobacteria; order Cardiobacteriales; family Wohlfahrtiimonadaceae; genus JAAZCI01. The sequence goes on from JASLFR010000036.1 coordinate 1,627, forward strand.
GAATAATCCCCCCTTTCTCTACATTATGGAGCGGAGTTTAGAGTGATCTTTATAAAGCTAAAGAGGAGAGTTGAGCAGCTTCTCCTTCTTACGCTCGTTATCCTGCTCCATCTTCTCTTAATTGAGCACCTTCTCTTCCCCTCAAAAGAGCGGGAACACCACTCAGAGCGTACGATAATTCCGATCGAACTTGCCTCTCTAGAGGAGGCATCATTGCAGAGAGAGGAGGAGCACTCCCCCCTCGCAACCGATCATGAAGAGCTGAGCGAAGAGGAGAATCTCCCCGTTTTTGATTATGGTGAAACAGTTGAAGAGAGTGAATCCGCCACCTCTCTTGAGGGAGAATGGATCGATCTCATTGCCATTGAGCGTGCTCGTCAAGAAGAGCTTGCGAGAGAGCAGGCTCAAAAAGAGCGAGAAGAGGCTGAAAGAGTTGCGCAAATAGAGCGGGAGAAGAGAGAAAAAATCTTAGAAGAAGAGCGCCGCCTACCGATTGAGACGCGGGTACAACGAATCATTAAACGCTGTTATGTTGATGCAGGCTTAGAGCGTGTAGGACGCAATCGAAAAGCCTCCATCCTCATTCTTCCCGATGGTTCTTTTCGCCTCCATCGCTCAACAGGAATCGAGGCGATTGATCGATGTGCGCTCGAGATTGCAGGCGCTCAACTCTCTGACCCAAAACTCCTTAAGGAGATGCAGCGCTCACTCCCTAAGGCGGCGGGGGGTTCTGTATTAACCTACACATTTTAAAACGCATAAAAAAAGCCCTAAATCACTTTAGGGCTCTTCTTGTCGATTTTTTTTAGATTACTCAGCGCTACGCATATGGGGGAAGAGGAGCACTTCACGAATGGATGGAGCATCAGTAAAGATCATTACTAAACGATCAATTCCAATCCCCTCACCTGCGGTTGGAGGCATTCCATACTCAAGTGCCGTTACGAAATCTTTATCGTAATGCATCGCTTCATCATCACCTGAATCCTTATCGGCAACTTGCGCCATAAAGCGTTCATGCTGATCTTCTGCATCATTGAGCTCTGAGAAGCCATTACCC
>JASLFR010000067.1 GCA_030150565.1 Cardiobacteriales bacterium
CTCATCGAGATCGATCTCAAATCCTGTAATGATTTGGGGGAGAAGCTCAATCCCCGCACCCTCATAATTGCGCTGCTCAATATAGTATTGATGGATTTTTCGCTCCTCATCATCGCTTAGAGTGAGGTATTGCTCCCCTAGCTGATTCTGAAGCGAGTTGTGATCAAAATTGTGGAGAATGCTTCTACACTCGGCTGTGGCACTCACCCCTAAAATTTTGCATCCCCCCTTAACCGCCTTAATGAGAAGATTGGTGGGGGTCTCTTTTAGAAAGTGGTAGTAGAAGGTGACATTGTGGGCATTAATATCCCGTCTGATCTGTGTAAATTTAAACCCCATATTGTGAAAAGAGTTAATTTTTAACTCTTTATTTCCCCCCGTTCTAGGGTGAGGGAAGGCATCTCCATCGAGAAGTGAGAGTAGAGGAGCGTTGAGATAGTAATGGTGGAGAATCAACTCTGCCGCCGCTCTAAAATCCTCTATCTCGGCTGGCTCTCTCCCCATATCGATAAGATTATCACGGTAGAGCGATACGGCCCGCTTCATTAAAGAGTTAAACTCTTGGTAGACCAATCGATTGAGCTTTCCCACCAATTTTGGTAATCCTCGCTCTTTCTCACCCTCCCTCTTCTCCCTTTGATCCTTTCGAATAGAGATAATATTCTCTTTTAGAGTGTGATCGGTGCGGTAGATTAAGGGGCGCTGGAGGCTTGATAGATGGTGGCTTAAGAGATCGCTAAAGAGATGAACCTGCTCCATCTCTTGTGAGAGTTGCGTTTCAAGCTCAGCATCGAGTGTGAAGGAGTACTCTAGATGGTGCTCATCGTAAAAATCTTTCAGCTTCCTATAATACTTCTCAAAGAGTTTCTGAATTCCTTTATATCGTGGCTTATCGGGGAGATGCCCATTCTCTAAATTTCCAAGAAGAGTGCGGACAATGTAGAGCAGGTTATGTTGCTGCTCCTTAATTAAGAAATCGAGAATCTCGCTATTTTGCCGATCGATCTCATCAATAATGAGAATCTCATTCTCTAAATGGTACAAAGGGGCGAAGCTTGCTTTCGATTGGCTAAAGCCGTGTAGAAACTTCTTAGTCGTCATGAAGAGGAGCCTCACTTGTGGCTCTTGAAGTTCTAAGAGAATCGCTGGCATTAAGAGTGAAAGTTCTGGAATCGCTTCAAGTGCAACAGCTGCTCTCCCCCGCTGTCGCCGCTGGATATGGTAGGCCAATTCTGAGTAAGCTCGCCCTGCATGCTCTTGGCACCCTACCCTTAAATAGTGACGATAATCGGGATCAACTCCCGTTTTAGGGAGATTTTTAAACCGCCGCCAGAGCTGATTGAGCTCCTTTAACAATTGAGAGAGCTTGTGATTCTCCGCTACATTGAAGGTGGTGATTATTTTCTGATATGCGTCCCCTCTCTCTAGAAGATTGGTCATCAGCTCATGATTAGCGGGGATATAGCGGATCTGATCTTTTAAAATCGCCCTCTGTGCCGCGCTTAATCCTCTGTGTTGATCGATTCGTTTCTTAAGATCGTGGTAGGTCTCTCTTACATTGTCGATCAGGTGGGTGATGTAGTAGCAGCTTCTCGCTTGAAAATGGTCGGGGTTCTCTGCAAAACGGATATTCTCATCGATTAAAAATTGCAGCATTAAGGAGACTGTTGTGTAGGTCTTCCCTATCCCTGTCTGTAGAGGAAGTGGGAGAAAGGTCGCCCCTTTTGGACGATAGAAGCGCTCTTTAACAAGGGTGTAGAGTGGTGTCTGATCCCGTTTCTCAATCTCAATTGTGCACCCTTTAAAAGCTGCAGAGATCCTCTCCCTATTCTCTTTTAGATTAATGAACATAGTATGACTCCTCTCTATTGGGTTGTAATTTTAGAGATAGAGTGATCATACCTTAATAGTGATAATTATGTTTCTATTAAGAGTGTTTTTATCTTCTCAATAAAAAAAGCACTCCTATTAGGAGTGCTTTCTCTTTTTTAAGTTTTGCTCTTTTAATTAGAATTCGTGACGAATTCCTATTGAAAGCTTGGTATCACGATAGCGCTTGCTTCCTTGTGCGTGAGAGATCTCACCCCAAAGAGCTGTCTGGCTATTGAGATGACCATTCACCCCAATCTTCGCTTGCCCCACATTGCGAGCCCCCTGCATCTGATACTCTCGCCCTCCATCAAAAGAGACCGCAAACGGCTTCGTATTGTGGAAGTAGTTGAGCTCTGCGTAAGGGTTGAGTGAGCCATCCGACTTATATTCACCCATAAAGCGAGCACCTAAACGGATCTGAACATTATCTTTAGTTGTTTCTGCTCTAAATCCGTCATGGCCAGTATGCCCTTTCTGCTTCACCCCCATCCATGTAATCTGCCCTTGTGGCTGAATGAAGAGGTTTTCGGTTGCTTGGAAGAGCTTACCCGCTTCAATTGAGGCGACGAATCCACGATTTTTATAGCGCTCAGATTTATGCTTATGAGCTCCAAACTCATTCTCAACACGGCTGCTCATATTGACATATTGAATCCAGCCATCGAGATAGAAATCATCGAGCGAACCATACGTTCCGTAGATCCCTAGCGCATAACCATTTCCTCGCCCTTTAGAGGTGTAGGAGCGGCCATTAGCACCATGCTCAGTAATTTTACTCTTAGTATGTCCATAAGCCCCCATCAATCCAACAACGAAGGGGTGTTCGCTATGGCGGAAGATATCGCCCCCGATCTGAACGACGTAGTGATCGTAATCGACACTATTTTGGCTGCCATCATATTTGAACTTACCAAAATGGCCATCGATACGGCCCCAAAGGGCGGTTGAATCTTCAAAGTAACGACGATCATGAATCTTATGGTTGAACATCGTGTTAGCGGCGTACTGATTCGCTAAATAGTTACCAGTTTGAGGGTTGATTAAGCTATTCCCACTTCCGATTCCATTTGGCTGATTTGGATCGGTTCCACCATTACCTGGTTGGTTAGGATCGCTCTTCTTCACCGATTGTAAATGCCATTGCCCATCCGCCCCATTTAAGTCGTAGATATACTCCCCTGCTGAGACTCCATCCCCCTCTAAGGTGAAGAAGCCAGCATCTTTATTACTGGAGTTCTCTGCATCGATAAGGAGAATCCCCTCATCTGTCTGATCCCCCAGACCTTTAATATTCTCTACATGGACTTTCGAGCCCGTTCCCTTAAGATCTCCACCAATGACTAATTTATCGGTGGGAGAGTCATCTTTGGCATAATTCCCTGCAAAGTGGATGTTGGAGCCATTATTGGCAATATAATCTCCTTCAACCGTTAAGGTGCCAAAATCTTCACTATCGGGGTTTGGACCATTCCCATTTTGACGATCCGCCGCTGCGCCAATATAGAGATGGCTATTATTCTCTAAATTCCCTTCGATCTTCGTATTGCCCGGTGCATAGAGACTTCCTTGCTTATTGATTGTGGTCGTCCCTTTACCGGTAATGCCATCATTATTAAGGGTAAGTGAGCCACCAACATCGATAATAAGTTTGCCATCACTCCCACTGCCCGTATGGAGCGTAGATCCTTTATCGGCGATCAGATCACCCTCTTTGATAATCTGCTCTTTATCGTTAAGATCGAGCGTCGCTCCCTCTTTAATGGTTAAGTTAGAGGCGTTTCCTAAGGTGTTATTATCCCCAAGCTGAACGGTACCGCCTGAGATTTGGCTCTCCCCTTTAAAGTCGTTGCTGGGGTTGTTTAGGATAAGGGGTTTATCACCACCTGCTAAATCAAAGCCCCCCTCGCCGGTGAGTTTGATATTGACATCATTATTCGTATCACTTGGTTTGAGGGTA
>JASLFR010000078.1 GCA_030150565.1 Cardiobacteriales bacterium
TAAAGTGCTTGTAATTGGGGGGATTGCGGGAATCATCACTAGCTGGAACGCATTTATTATTGGTGCGAGCCGTATTCTCTATGCAATGGCGATTCGCGGAATGCTTCCACAATGGTTCACAAAGATTCATCCAAAATATAATACTCCTGTTAATGCGGTTATCTTCTTAACCGTGATGTCGATGTTTGCACCCTTTCTTGGGCGCTCGGCGCTTGTTTGGCTTGTAAATGCTGGGGGGGTTGGCATCGTCATGGGGTATCTTATCTTTGCGCTCGCTTTCTTAAAACTGCGTAAAACAGAGCCTGAGATGGAGCGTCCTTATGAGGTGAAATCGCCTCAAGTGATCGGTATGCTTGCGGTGATTTTAAGTATCGGGTTCCTGATTCTCTATCTTCCAGGAATGCCTGCACAACTTGGCAGCGTTGTTGAGTGGAGCATGGTCTTTGGTTGGTATGGATTGGGGGCCTTATTGATGCTCTTCATGCGTGACTCAATTGATCCAACATTAGAGCAATAAAATTAAATAATCAGAGCGTTAAAGAGAACAAAATTGCTCACTCTTGAAATTGCGCTCTCAATCCCCCATTAATAGGGTAAGAAGCAGTGATTGAGGGCGCTAAGACTAAAAATGGTTGTATGGCGACATATAACCATTTTTTATCGCTAAGCGGTGATGATTTTAAGAATCGAGCAAGCACTCTCTTATACACTTTTTTATCGAAAGTAAGCCTTACAAATAGGCGAAAATTTGCTATCTTAGTAACGAGTTTTTCTATCACACTTTTAAGGAGAATTAGCGCTATGGCTGATACATTTAAAGTATTAAACCCTGCAACTGGCGAAGTTGTAGAAGAGGTACGTAATAACACAGAAGCTGAAGTTCTTGACGCAATTGAGCGTGGACATAAAGCGTTCAAAACTTGGTCAAAAACTACTGCTTATCATCGTTCAGCTCTGATTCTCAAATGGGTTGCACTCATCGAAGAGAATATGCAGGAGCTTGCTGAACTCTTAACAAAAGAGAATGGTAAGCCATTAGCTGAATCGATTGGTGAGCTCAAATCAGGTAACTCATACATCACATGGTATGCAGAAGAAGCGAAACGTATCTACGGCCGCACTGTTCCTGCAGATGTAGAGAACAAGCGTATTTTCGTTACGCGTCAGCCGATCGGAATGGTTGCTTCAATCACTCCATGGAACTTCCCCTCTTCAATGCTCTCACGTAAAGCAGCTCCTGCACTTGCAGCGGGTTGTACATTCATCACAAAGCCAGCATCAGAGACCCCTCTTTCAACCATGCGTTTAGTAGAACTTGCGCATGAAGCGGGTATTCCTAAAGATGTTATCCAGTATGTAAATGGTGGTGGCCGTGAGATTGGTGAGCTCTTCACCTCAAGCCCCTATATCCGCAAGATCACTTTCACAGGTTCAACCCCTGTTGGTAAGTTACTTGTACGCAATGGTGCTGATACGCTCAAGCATATGACGATGGAGCTCGGTGGACATGCACCTTTCATCGTAACTAAAGATGCAGATATCGACTTAGCAGTTGAAGAGACAATGTTTGCTAAATATCGTAACGCAGGTCAAGCGTGTATCGCTGCAAACCGCTTCATCGTTCATGAAGATGTTGCTGAAGAGTTTGGTAAGAAGTTAGCAGCAAAAACAGCTGAGCTTAAAGTAGGTAACGGTCTTGAAGAGGGTGTTGATATCGGTCCATTAATCAACAAATCAAGCTTCGATAAGATCAAAGCACAGATCGATGATGCAAAAGCGAAAGGTGCGACTGTTTTAGCGGGCGATAAGTACGATGTTGATGAAGAGAAAGAGATCTACTACCTCTACCCAACTGTACTCACTGGGGTAACTAAAGATATGGTTATCACAAGAGAGGAGACCTTTGGTCCTGTTGCGCCAATCATGACCTTCAAAACATTAGAAGAAGCGGTTGAGATGGCGAACGATACAGAGTACGGATTAGCAGGTTACTTCTTCACTAATAACTACAAAGAGGGGCTCTACCTCAACGAAAATATCGAATTCGGTATCGTTGGCTGGAACAATGGCGCAGTAACTGTTGCTCAAGCGCCTTTCGGTGGTATGAAGGATAGTGGTATGGGTCGCGAAGGTGGTCCTGAAGGGATCGAACCTTACTTAGAGACTAAGTATACTTCAATCCAGTTCTAATCAATCTGATTAGCAATTGAGAAAAAGAGAGCGGGATCAATAACGATCCCGCTTTTTTTACGCCTCTCAATTCTTCTCTAATTAATTAGCCTCTCCCACTTCAACATAGATGGGATCGAGGATCTTTAACGCATCTGGATGGATCTTCAAGATTAACCCCCGCTTCCCCCCATTAATATAGAGATAAGGTTTCTCCATTAACGATCGCTCAACAGCGATAGGAAGCTCTGCCCGAATACCGAAAGGGGATGTTCCTCCAAATTGGTATCCTGTCCAACGGTGCGCATACTCAAAAGGAGCAGGAACCAATCGCTTACGCCCCAACTGCTCTGCCAACTTTTTGCTATTGATATGGTAATCCCCCCGCATTAAGGCGATCACTCCACGTTTCTCCTCATCGATAAAGAGAATACTTTTAACAATATCGCTCAAATCAACCCCAAGAACAGAGGCGGTAAATGCAGCACTCCCCTCCTCTTTCTGCTCATAGTAGAAGACTTCATACTCTATTTTATACCGATTAAGATGGTGGATTGCGGTTGTTTTAGGGTAACGTCTCTGCTCAATCTTCATAACAACGTCCCCCTTTATCTCGCAAGAGCCATGCAATCAGAAAAGAGAAGGGTAATACAAAGAGCGTAGGGCTATAGAAGGGGTGCAAGGGTTGCTCAAATCCTAAAATCGATACCCAAATTGTGTGGCTCGTTACAATAAAGAGTGTACTCGCCACTGCTGAAAAGAGCAGCATATAGAAGGCTGCCCGCTCATTGAAAGAGGGCATAAAGAATTGGCAATAGAGAAGTGGGAAGTGAGCACTTGCTGCCCATGAAAAGGCGATTCCAAAGAGAAATGCAAGATTCACCCCCTCAAAAAGATAGGCTAACCCTCCACCCAAAATAAAGAGCAGAAGAATAGAAAGACGCGCCACCCCTCTATTATTTCGAGCTTCAGGCCAAATTAAAGGAAGTAGATCCTGACTGATACTCGCACTTGCTGCCATAATCAATCCCGCAATCACCGCTAAGATCGTCAACAATACAACGATCGAGAGAATCCATTTAAAGAGATCTCCCCCTAAAAGGGTCGCTAAATGAAGCAGAGCCATATTCGCCCCCCCTTCAAGATCAACGCCATAAAAGAGGGTGTAAGCACCAAAGCCGATGATTAGATTAAGGGTGAAGAAGAGAGCGATAAGAGCCGTCGCCCCCGCTGCAGAACGTGTTGCTGAGCGCTCATCCTTCACAGTGAAGAAGCGCATCAAGACATGAGGTAAGCCCAATAATCCCAAGAGAAGTCCCAATACTAATGAGAGCTGCTCAATACCTGAGCTGATCTTTTCGCTCGGTTTAAAAGGGGCTGAACCTGCAACACTCCTCACCTCATCCCAAAAATGGGTAAAGCTGAAATTGTACTCTCTCATGAGAAGAGAGATCATGATGCCCGCAAAGAGGAAGAGAACAACCGCCTTTAGACTCTGAATCAGAGTCGTTGCTCGCATCCCTCCAAGCAGTACTAAAAGCAAAGTTAAGGAGCAGACTAGTAGTAATGAGAATTCATAACTGATTCCAAAGAGCGTTTTTAGCAGGACACCTGCCCCCATCAACTGCACCAAAAGGTAGAAGAGCGAGATAAGAATTGAGGTAGTACCACTTAAAATATTTAGACGATTACTCTGAAAACGGCGATTGAGCACCCCCGTCACAGTAAAAGCGCCTGAAGCGCGCAATTTATCGGCAAATAGAATCAGTAGCAGAGGCCACCCAAAAAGCGTTGCAACAGCATAGAAGAGTGAATCCATCCCTTGACTGAAATACATCGCAATAGAGCCGAGAAAAGCCGCTGCTGAGAGATAATCTCCCGAAAGAGCAAAAGCGTTCTGCGTCGCTCCAATCGAACGATTCGCAAGATAAAATTGTTGATTATCTCCCCTACTCTTCATGGCTCTCCTCCCGCTTTAACGCAAATAGAGCTGCGATAAAGACACCCCAAAACATCGTCATCACCCCAAAGAGTAGAGAGAGTGGCCAACCGAAGAGTCGTCCCGTTGCAAGCCAATCGGGCGCTCGATTAAGTAGTAGATAGTAGAGCACCATTGGAACAATCAGCAACACAAGATAAATTGTGCGATTCACACTTTCCCCCTGTTATTATTATGAATGGTTCAAAAGTTAGATAAAGTGAGTTTCCTCATCATACAGAGAATTTTCTTTAAGGAGTACCCTTCCCATGACACACCATCCCCCGCTCCCCCCCTTTTTCGATTACTCCGCCCTCTCCGTTGAAGCGCTCCTTAAGGAGCAATCGAGTAGATTTGAGCCCTTTGCCCACTTCGATCACATTACCCCAGAGCCCCCCTCTAAGATTGAAGCGATTGTTACTCTTTTTGAAAGATATGAAGTAAAAGGAACAAAAGAGGGATTCACTCCCCTTCTTCTCCGCTTCGATGATGCATTAAAAGAGCGCTTTGAGATCACCCTCAAAGAGAGTCAGTGCACCACATTAAGGGAAGCTGCCCCCCTCGCTCTTAAAGAGGCTGCCACTATCGATGCCAAAGCATTTTTAGAGGAGTCTTGGCCAAAAGAGGAGCTCCTCTCTGAACGCTATTTAGGGAAATTTAGTAGCGATGCTCCCAATAATGAGCCTACAATGTTAAGCCTACTTAAAGAGGAGCAATTTAAGGAGCTTCTTCTCGTTATGGTTCCTACAAGAGATCGCGCCGAACTCCCCGCCTACCTCCCAATGGGGGGATTCAGTGAAGCCCCAACACCTGCAGAGCAGATCGCAATCTTCAAGCTTTGGAGCGAAAGTTACCCCTTCACCCCATTTATGATCAACCATGATGGGTGGGAGCTTAAACTCGATCACCCCATACAATCGGAAGAGGAGGCGCTAAATTTTGCTACGATGCATGCGCAATTTTGTCGCAACCTAATTCATCAAAAAGAGGAAAAGATTCGCCCGTTCGCCTCACGCCTTATCGATGCCCCCTATTGGCTCTTTTGGTGGCGCTAAATTTAACCATTAAAAAGAGCGCAACCGATCACTCAATCGATTGCGCCCAAATAACTTCTCCCACCAAATATACTCTTTAGAGAAGAGCTGCTACCCCATTAGCAATCTCAGCCACCTCCTCTACATTCATATCGATCATTAAATTTGCGATACCAAAGTAGATAAAGACGCCGACAATATCACAAATTGAGGTGATTAATGGACCACTTGCAGTAGCGGGGTCGAGATTAAATTTAGTAAAGATAAAGGGGAGTGATAATCCAATTAAGCTGCCGATCATCACTACACAGATCATTGTAATCGCAACGATCACTGCAATCTCAGGGCCCCCTCTAAAGAAGCCGACTAAAGAGACCGCAAGCGCCATTGTAAATCCTAAGAGTCCTGCAACAAACGCCTCTTTCCCTACCATTTTAAACCAGTCACGCATCCGCACTTCACCAAGCGCCATCGCTCGAATCACAAGCGTTGCTGATTGTGCTCCCGCATTCCCCCCACTATCCACAAGAAGAGGAAGAAAGAAGACGAGCGCTACATTATTCTCAATCAGCTCTTCATACGTTGCGATTCCCGCACCTGAAAAGACATTCATAAAGACAAGCACCACAAGCCATAAAACACGCTTACGATAGAGAAGAGAGATTGGTGCTTTGAGCAAACCTAAATTGAGGTAGCTCTCACCACTTCCTGTTAAAGAGGCCATCTTGTGGAGATCTTCCGTCACCTCTTGCTCAAGCACATCGAGCATCGCATCTACATGCACAACTCCGAGAATATACCCCTCTCTACTCACAACAGGGATCGTTACAAGATCGGTATCTTTAAAGACTTTTGCCGCTTTCTCCTGATCGATTTCAGAATCGAGCTTAACAAGCTTTGTCTTCATAATGCGTGCTAGAAGATGGCGCCCATCCGCTGCTAGAAGCTCTCGAACAGCCACCACCCCCTTCAAACGCTCTTCACTATCTACAACGTAGAGGTAGTGGATATCTTCACGCCCCTCTAAATTATCACGCAGATAATCGATCGCCTCATCCGCCGTATAATCCATTGGCAGTGCGATGTAATCGCTCGTCATGAGAGATCCTGCTGTTTCAGCCCCAAATTTCATATTGATATCTTGAATAACCACACGTATTCTCCTATTTATCTTTTTAGCAAGTAAAAACGACAGTCAATTTCTGAGTGTCCTCGATAATATTTTTTCGATAAGGAATCTAATCCTATCGATCGTGTTATCCAATAAGAGGCGCAATATCGAAGAGAATCGATATCACATATTTTGAGATATCTTAGGCAATAAAAAAGGTCTTCCGACGGGGAAGACCTTAAAATTCGACTGGCGAACCGTAACCAAAAAGGTTGATGCGCCATTGAATATCTCTCCCCTTTCGTAAAGTTTTAGCACTATATGGCTTGGATGTGATGTGATCTCACCGGCTACATTAGATACAACCTTAGCTCGATTGTCTCTGCTGACCCATTGGTGTCTCTCGACGTTTCTGGGCAGTAGCTTGCCTCCATATAGGAGCCTCACCTAACGAGGATGTAAGAGCATCGCTGCTCTTCATAAAAATATTAGAGGAGATACTAGCCCCCATTTTTATAAATAGCAAACTTTATTTTTATGCCTCCTCTCTTAAATAATAAAAAAAGCACCCATCTAAAGATGGATGCTTCTCTTTTTTTAATCACTCAATCAATTAATCGAGCACATGTTTTAAGCCAACTGAAAGCTTAGTATCACGATAACTGTGGCCCCCTTGCTTGTGAGAGACTTCACCCCAAACAGAGGTTGAGCGGTCGATGATCTGTCCGTTAACTCCCACTTTCACCTCACCTAAATTACGTGAACCTACTTTATGGATACGGTAATCATCAAATGTTGCGCTCTGAGCTTTCGTATTGTGATAAAGATTGAGCTCTGCATAAGGATTGATTCCATTCTCATTAAGCTCAACGCCCGTTGCTCGCGCCCCTAAACGGAACTCAACATTCCCACGATTTGCATAGATTTCAGCGCCATCATGCCCATTTACACGATCTTGCTTAACCCCCTGCCACGTTACCTGCCCTTGCGGTTGAACTTTAACAGTATCGCTCACTAACATTGAAGGAGCACCCACCTCTGCAGAAGCCACCCATCCTTTCGACTTATAGCTATCATCCCCATGGAGATAATCAGCTTTCACCTTATTATTCATACGAACATACTGTAGTGAACCGTCGAGGTAGAAATCTTCTGGCTCACCATAAGTGACATATGTACCAACAGCAAAACCGTTACCTTCCCCTTTTGCACGGTGTCTACGCCCATCAAGATAGGCATTTTTAGTCGTGCTGGAGTGGTGACCAATTCCCCCCATCAATCCTAAATAGACAGGGTCATCTGGCTGCCCTAGTTGAAGAATATCTCCCCCGATCTGCATAACGTAACGCTCTGTCTTTGTTTTAGATTGTTTTGCAGAATCTTTAAAGTTTCCAACATGAGCATCGACGCGCCCCCAAACATGCGGCGTATTTTCAAAATAATTTCGGTCATGCAGTGAGTGAGTAAAGAGAGTATTAGAGGCTGCCTGATTCGCTAAATAAGCGCCTGTATGTGGAGCGATTGCCAACTGCCCCCCACCTGCTCCACCTGAGTTACTTCCTCCGTTAGAGCCAGCTCCGCCTGAGTTGCCTCCACCATTAGAGCCATCTCCACCTGAGCTATCAATCTTCACTGCGTGTAAGCGCCACTCTCCATCTTTTGAAGGATCCTTCAATTCATAAAGATAAGCACCCCCAACCGTTAGCCCCTCATTAGGTCCATCTCCATTAAGCGTGAAGTAATCGGCCTTCCCTTCACCTTTTTTAGCCTCAACAAGCAGAATACCATCATTTGTTGGAGCTCCTGCGCCCTTCACATTCTTAACGATTAAGTTAGAACCCTCACCTTCTAATTCACCTGTGATCACTAACTTATCTCTCTTAGAGTCGTCACCAGCGAAATTACCTCCAAAATGGATATTAGAGCCTTTTTCACCTCTATAATCGCCATCAATCGTTAATGTTGCGAAATTTTCTGAAGTTGGCGTATCGATCTTTCCATTAAGTAGATCTTCTGCCCGTGAGCCGATGTAGATATCACCCTTATTTGATATATTCCCCTTCACGGTATTATCGCCACGCGAGAGAAGATTCGCTCCCTGATCGATATTAAGATTACTCTCAAATTTATTGCCGTTAAGAGCTAAACCACTCCCCTTACCCTTAAGATTTGTAGTATCTGCGATAAAATCTTTATCAAGCTGAAGAGTGCCTGCATTAGCTCCATCTGGAATAATATCTATTGTTCCTTTAGGGCCACTAATCTGGGCATTTAGATGATTTAAATCCTTGCCTGAAGAGGTGATTTCAATCTTCCCTGCATCAGCAATAATAATATTTTTATCACCGACCGTATCGATACTTCTCTCTTCATCTATATGGAGTTTAAGTTGGGCATCATCCCCTTTAAGAGTGACATCGCCACCTTTACCAAGAGAATTATTCCCTGCTAATTCAACAGTTCCCCCAGAAATTGTGGTATTACCCTTGTAGTCGTTATCATTTCCGCTAATGGTAATTTTTCCATCATCCCCATCCCCTTTAGCGACAAAATCAAAACCACCATCGCCAGTGAGCTGAGCGCTTAAATCTCCATTTGTAGCGCCTTCACGATTAATCTCAATCACTTTTCCATCATCTACTGAAAGCTTCGTTAAACCGTAGGCAAGCGAGATCCCTTTTTGCGCACCATCTTTATTAACTTGACCGTGGAAATCGTAAGTTGCTGTTCCTTGTTTCTCTCCGCCAGTCACAAGCTCTTGAATAACCTCTGTTTTATCTCCATTTTCAGCGAGCGTGCCTGAGCTGTTAGCAATCTTTACTTGACCGCCCTTAACATCTCCAGATGCAGTAACTAACTGCACATTTGTCGTTTCTTGCTGATCGAGAAGATTTTTGTGTTGATTCGCCTCTTTATAATCATCAATCTGATTATTTGAGAAGATTAATCCATCTCCTAGAATAATAGTTGAATTAGAATCAGTGATTGTGAGATCACCCGTCTCTAATGCAGCGATTCCATTATTATCTGAAGGATGAGCACTGGTTCCATTAAAATGTAAAGATCCACCGTTAAGGTCGAGCGCGCCAACTTTTCCACCATTTTCTGAATCATGCTTAGCAATGGAATTATCAGAGACTTTTAGGGTAGCGCTCTCTAATTTATCCCCATTTTTAGCGATATCGTAGGTAGCATTGGCAAGATCGAGCGTTCCTTTAAAATCGTCTTTTTTATTATCTCCAAATGTAAACTCATTCTCCGTGTTATTAAGATTTACCTTGATCTTCCCTTCACCAGTTACTTTGGGATTTAAAGTTTCTGCATTCTCTGAGTTAAAATTTAATGTTGCCGTTGAGCTTGCTAAATTTAGAGTTCCGTTGCCAGTTAAAGAACCACCAACCTCAACTGTTAAAGCTGAATCATTCTCAATTGTTTGAGTTTTACCGTCAAAATCTAGCACCGCCTTATCAGCAACACTCATCTCTTTAGACTTTCCGAGAGCATTGTCTGCACCTAGCTGTACCGTTCCGCTAGAGATTGTGCTCTTGCCAGTAAAATCATTCTGCTCATTCTTAAGGATGATAGTCTCATCTTTAGCGCCGTTCGCACTGAAATCGAAACCTCCATCACCTGTAAGCTTAATATCTAACGCATTTTCACCTGCGCTCGCTTCAAGAAGAACATTCTCTTTTAAAGCTTCAAGCGCAACAATCCCCGATGCTACCCCTAAATTTCTATTATTGAGTGAAGCAGCAAAACCTGAGTGTACAAGCGCGTCATCGCCACCTTTATACTCTGTTTTATTTAGTTGATTAGGGTCGGATTCACTTAATACTTTTTGAGCAGAAGCATCATCATTCTTAAGATCAATAACCGCATCAACCCCATTTACTTGAAGGGTGGCGTTATCTTCTACAACAGCCCAATCTGTTCGATTATTAGCTGTCCCTAATAAGTCCTTAGAAACAATCTCTTGCTGATCAAAGATACTCTTATTGGGATCATAGAGCGAATTACCGTTAATACCATCCCATGTAACTTTATTCTCTCCCTTAAGGGTAAACGCCGCATCTGAATTTTTATTTAGCTGTAGTTTT
>JASLFR010000079.1 GCA_030150565.1 Cardiobacteriales bacterium
ATCTTTAGGCGCAATCTCTCTTGCAGGGCGTGAGAAGCTCGATAACCTTATCTTCGTCATTAACTGTAACTTACAGCGCTTAGATGGCCCTGTTCGTGGAAATGGCAAGATCATCCAAGAGCTTGAGTCTGGCTTCCGTGGGAATGGCTGGAATGTGATTAAGCTTATCTGGGGGAATGGTTGGGATTCACTCCTTGCTCAAGATAAGGATGGTATCCTCCGCAAGCGCATGATGGAGTGTGTGGATGGGGATTATCAGACCTATAAATCCCGTGATGGTGCATATGTTCGTGAGCACTTCTTCAATACACCTGAACTAAAAGAGATGGTGGCGCATCTTTCAGATAATGATATCTGGCGCTTAAATCGTGGTGGGCATGATGAGAATAAGGTCTATGCTGCATACGATGCCGCGACAAAAACAGTTGGTAAGCCTACTGTAATTTTAGTGAAAACCATTAAGGGTTATGGAATGGGGCAAGATGGTGAAGCGCAAAACGTTGCTCACCAGCAGAAGACAATTAGCCTTGATTCTCTTCGCCGTTTCCGTGACCGTTTTGAAGTACCGATTTCGGATGAAGATCTTGAGGCGGTTAATTTTATCCGTCCTCCTGAAGGTTCACCTGAGCTTGAGTATCTCCATGAGCGTCGCCGTGCGCTAGGGGGATATGTCCCGACTCGCCGTGTGAAATCAGATACAGAGTTGAAAGTGCCAGAGCTTTCAGCCTTTAAAGCGCAACTTGAAGCGACAGCGGAAGGGCGTGAAATCTCCACAACGATGAGCTTTGTGCGCATCTTAAATACACTTGTGCGTGATAAAGAGATCGGCAAGCGGATCGTCCCTATTTTAGTGGATGAATCCCGTACCTTTGGAATGGAAGGGATGTTCCGTCAATTAGGAATCTGGTCACAAGCAGGGCAGCAATATACGCCGCAAGATGCGGGGCAATTGATGTTCTATAAAGAGACAAAAGATGGACAGATCCTCCAAGAGGGGATTAATGAGGCGGGGGGAATCAGCTCGTGGATCGCAGCAGGTACCGCTTACTCAACCTCTAATGTCCCGATGATCCCCTTCTTTGTCTGTTACTCCATGTTCCAGCTTCAGCGCACCTTTGACTTAGTTTGGGCGGCGGCAGATCAGCGCACACGTGGATTCCTCATGGGAGGAACGGCAGGAAGAACGACTCTAAATGGGGAAGGGCTTCAGCACGAAGATGGCCATAGCCATGTGATGGCAGGTTTAATTCCTAACTGTATGCCGTATGATCCAGCCCTTCAGTTTGAGCTAGCGGTGATTATGCAAGATGGTCTTCGCCGTATGGTGGAGGAGCAGGAAGATATCTTCTACTACATCACCATTATGAATGAGAACTACGCACATCCTGCAATGCCAGAGGGGGCTGAGTCAGATATTCTCAAAGGGATGTATCTGCTCAAACCAGCGGCAGCGAATGATAAGCCACTAGTGCGTCTTTTAGGAGCGGGAACGATTCTCCAAGAGGTGTTAGAAGCGGCTAAATTGCTCGATGCGGATTGGGGTGTTGAGAGTGATGTTTATAGCTGCCCAAGCTTTACGCTTCTTGCGCGTGATTTCCATGAGTGTGAGCGCCAAGCGCTTCTCCATCCTGAAACACCCGCACCTGCATCATTCGTTGCAGAGATGCTTAACCACTCTGATGCTCCTGTGATTGTCTCAACCGACTATGTGCGGATGCTTGCTGAGCAGATTCGCCCAGCGGTTAAAGCACCTTACCGTGTATTAGGGACCGATGGCTTTGGTCGTTCAGATAGCCGTGCTCAGCTCCGTAAATTCTTTGAAGTGGATCGTTACTATATTGTGATTGCAGCGCTTAAAGAGCTTGCAGATGCAGGAACGATTGAGCATTCACAGGTGACGAAGGCGATTGAGAAATACAATATTGATGTAAACAAGCCCAATCCCCTTACGGTTTAATTGAGCGATCAGACAGTTTTAAAGGAAAAATAGATTATGGCAAAAGTAGATTTAGTAGTGCCAGATATTGGAAGTTTCGATGAAGTAGAAGTCATTGAGATTCCAGTTAAGGTAGGCGATGTTGTTGCAGTGGAAGATGCGCTTTTAGTGCTCGAATCTGATAAAGCATCGATGGATGTACCGGCAGAGAAAGCGGGTAAAATCGTTGAGATTTTAGTCTCAGTGGGTGATAGCGTTAAGACAGGAACTCTCTTTGCACGCATTGAAGAGGAGGGGGCGGCTAGCGAGGCTGCTCCTCAAGATGAGAGCTCTGTAGAAAGCGCTAAAGAGACAAATGTTGAAGAGGCGCCAAAAGTAGAAGAGAGCGCTTCAGGTGCATCAGCGGGCGCTCTAAAAGAGTTACGTGTTCCCGATATCGGCAATTTTGATGATGTTGATGTTATCGAGGTGTTAGTTAAAGCGGGTGATACCGTAGCTGTTGATGATGTTTTAGCAACCCTTGAATCTGATAAAGCATCGATGGATGTTCCCGCAGAAGATGCAGGTAAGATTGTGGAAGTCTTCATAAAAGTTGGAGACTCAATTAAAGAGGGTGACCTTATCGCTACGATTGAGGCTGATGGTGGTGCGGCGGCAGCTCCTGCTTCTGAAGAGAAGAGTGATGATCTTAAGACTTCGGAGGTTAAAGAGGAGCGGGGAGCAGATAACACTGCTTCAGGCGAGGATTTAAAAGCACCTCACGCAGGAGATCAGATTCCAGTAGCTCCCGTTTCACAATCTGATGCAGCAAAGCTTGATCTCTCATCAGCACACGCTTCCCCTTCTGTTCGTGCGTTTGCCCGTGAGCTTGGTGCGAATCTCAATGAAGTGACAGGAACAGGGCGTAAATCACGTATTCTTCGTGAAGATGTTGTGAAGTATGTGAAGGAGGTTCTTTCGGGGGCAACCCAGCCTGCCGCTGCGAAATCGGGTGGTGGGGGTATTGGTCTTGATCTTCTCCCTTGGCCAAAGGTGGATTTTGCTAAGTTTGGTGAGATTGAAGAAGCGCCTCTTTCCAGAATTAAGAAGATTTCAGGCGCGAATTTAGCGCGTAACTGGGTACAGATCCCCCATGTTGCGCAGTTCGATGAGGCGGATATTACCGATCTTGAAGCGCTCCGCAAACAGCTCAATAAAGAGATGGAGCGAGAGGGTGCACGAGTAACGATTCTTGCCTTCCTCTTTAAAGCAGTAGTTAAAGCGCTCCAGAAATTCCCAGAGTTCAATAGCTCATTAGAGGGGGATAATCTCATTCTTAAGAAGTATTATCACATCGGTTTTGCGGCGGATACCCCTAATGGGTTAGTCGTTCCTGTAATTCGTGATTGTGATAAGAAAGGGGTGCTTGAGATCGCTTCAGAGATGCGTGAGCTTGCAGGGCTTGCCCGAGAAGGGAAGCTTAAACCCGATCAGATGCAGGGTGGAACCTTTACAATCTCCTCTTTAGGAGGGATTGGAGGCACAAACTTCATCCCTATTATTAATGCGCCAGAAGTGGCAATTTTAGGGGTTGCACGCAATCAGATGAAGCCAGTTTGGAATGGTAAAGAGTTTGAGCCCCGCTTAATGTTGCCGCTTGCACTCTCTTATGATCATCGTGTGATTGATGGAGCTTTAGGTGCGCGCTTTATCGTCTATCTCAATCAGTTATTGAGCGATATGCGCCGTGCATTAATTTAAAGGAGAGAGAAGATGGCAATTGAAATAAAATTACCCGATATTGGGAATTTTGATGCGGTTGATGTCATTGAGGTTCTGGTGAAAGAGGGTGATGTTGTCGCAATTGATGAGACCCTCTTAACGCTTGAGTCGGATAAGGCATCGATGGATGTTCCTGCTGAAATTGCAGGAACAATCACTGAAGTGAGAGTGAAAGTTGGTGATTCTGTTAAAACAGGGGATGTCATCGGGATGATGGAGCCCGCAGCAGAAGTAGCAGAGTCGAGCGATGCTCCCCGCTTAGTCAAAGAGGAGGAGCCGAAAGTAGCCTCTACAGAGACCGCTGAAAAGCCAGCAGCTAATGAAGCAGTTACTACAGGGGGGGTGGTAAACCCTGATTGTGATGTACTTGTGATTGGTGGTGGTCCAGGTGGTTATTCAGCAGCTTTTAGAGCGGCAGATTTAGGCTTAAAAGTGATCATGGTTGAGAAGTATCCAACTATCGGTGGAGTCTGCCTCAATGTGGGATGTATTCCATCTAAAGCGCTCCTCAATGTGGTTGGTGTGATGGATACGGCAAAATCTTTTGCTGATTTAGGAGTGACTTTTGAAGCTCCTAAAGTTGACCTCGATAAACTTCGCGGTTTTAAGGAATCGGTAATCGGTAAGTTAACAGGTGGTCTTGCTGGAATGGCGAAGATGCGAAATGTTGAGGTGGTTCAAGGTTTTGCAAAATTTGTTGCTGATCATGAGGTGGTTGTTGAGCAAGAGGGAGCAACCCGTAACATCCGTTTCCATAAAGCGATCATTGCTGCTGGTTCTCGTGCGATTAAACTCCCCTTTATGCCTGAAGATCCAAGAATCATCGATTCAACGGGAGCGCTTGAATTGAAAGATATTCCAGAGCGTCTTTTAGTTGTAGGTGGTGGAATTATTGGATTGGAGATGGCGACTGTCTACTCAACGCTCGGTTCTAAAGTATCGATTGTTGAATTTACTGAAGGCTTCATTCCTGGTGCGGATCGTGATCTTGTTAAGGTCTTTGAGAAGAAGAATGAAGATCGCTTTGAGTCTGTAATGTTCAAAACGAAAGTGGTTGGTGCAACAGCAAAAGATGAAGGGATTGAGGTTGAATTTGAGGGGGAGAACGCTCCTGAATCACCTCAGATCTATGATCGAGTACTTGTAGCTGTTGGCCGTGCTCCTAATGGGGCAACTTTGGATGCAGGGCGTGCAGGTGTTCATGTAGATGAGCGTGGTTTCATTGAGGTTGATAAACAGATGCGCACCAATGTGCCCCATATTTTTGCGATTGGGGATATTGTGGGGCAGCCGATGCTTGCGCATAAAGCAGTTCATGAAGGGCATGTTGCTGCAGAGGTGTGTGCAGGAGAGAAGCGCTTCTTTGATGCACGTTTTGTCCCTTCTGTTGCTTACACTGATCCAGAAGTTGCATGGGCAGGATTGACGGAGACAGAGGCGAAAGAGAAGGGGATTGCGTACGAAAAATCGGTCTTCCCATGGGCTGCAAGTGGTAAAGCGATTGCGAATAATCGTGATGAGGGCTTTACGAAATTGCTCTATGATCCTGAGACGAAGCAGATTTTAGGAGGTGCAATCGTAGGTACGCATGCGGGTGATCTTATCGGCGAGATCTGTCTTGCGGTAGAGATGGGCGCAGATAATATCGATCTTGCGCATACAATTCATCCACATCCAACCTTAATTGAATCGGTAGGGATGGCTGCGGGCAATATTACTGGCGCTTGCACTGATTTACCACCAAAGCGTAAATAGGATGGGATAAACTAACCCAAAAAAGAACCCACCTCTTTAAGTAGAGTGTGGGTTTTTTGTTATTAGGAGTAGAGCGAAAAACGGTTAGCGCTATTGATAATTTATGCTTGTAATTCTCTCTTTTTTGTAGTGATGAGAAAATTACTCCTCTTCTGAATCGATCGGTCCGTGAATCTCTTCAAGATCTAGGATTTTCTCCCGCTCTTTTTGGCGAGCCGCTTTCGCTTTGCGCTCTTTTTCCGCCTCCTCTTCAGCGCGATTTTTATTAATCTCCTCCATAATACGGTAGATCATCGCTTGAGTATTCTCTTTTGCTAGCGCTGAAACGGTAAAGTAGGGGAGTGAGCGATCCCAATTAATCGCATTGAGGAATGACTCAATACGCTCCTCTCGATCCTCTTCTGGAATAAGATCGATCTTATTCATAACTAACCAGCGAGGCTTA
The DNA here is from genome assembly GCA_030150565.1 of Cardiobacteriales bacterium. Lineage (GTDB taxonomy): Bacteria > Pseudomonadota > Gammaproteobacteria > Cardiobacteriales > Wohlfahrtiimonadaceae > JAAZCI01. Next base: position 5,898 of record JASLFR010000079.1, read on the forward strand.
TCTGCGAGCTCATCGCTATAATTCTCAAGCTCCTTTACAATCGTTTCATAGTCGAAAACAGGGTCTTGAGTATCGCTTGAAGGGGAGAGATCCACCAAGTGGAGCATTACTGACGTTCGGGTAAGATGTTTTAAAAATTGATGCCCAAGACCTGTTCCCTCTGATGCTCCTTCAATTAAGCCTGGAATATCTGCCACGATAAAGCTATTTAGGGGATCAACAGCAACGACTCCTAAGCTTGGCTCGAGTGTTGTAAAGGGGTAATCAGCAACTTTTGGACGAGCCCGAGAGATCGCTCGAACAAGGGTCGATTTTCCTGCATTTGGGAGCCCTAACAATCCTACATCCGCAAGTACTTTTAGCTCTAATCTAAGCTCGCGAATATCCCCTTTTGTCCCTGGTTTTGATTGACGAGGTGCACGATTAGTAGAGCTTTTAAAGCGAGTATTTCCCAATCCATGCATGCCCCCTTGGGCGACTTTAACGGTTTGGTTAGGTTCTGTTAGGTCGTAGAGAAGCTCATTGGTCTCATCATCAAAGATCTGTGTTCCAAGAGGAACTTCTAAGTAGAGATCTTCTCCTGATTT
>JASLFR010000026.1 GCA_030150565.1 Cardiobacteriales bacterium
AGAAGAAGAGGGCATTGAGAAGATAGGCGATTAAAATACTGGTAAAAAGATCGATCGGGAAGTGCATTCCGAGCCGCAAGCGACTAATCAGCATAAAGAAAGCCCACGCCCCTACAAAAAGGGTGCCGAGCAGGGCATTAAAATTCCAGCGGTAACTTAAGAAGCCGAGATAGAGAAAGAGCCAGCACGCAGCGAATATAGTGTGCCCTGATGGGAATGAGTAGCCAGTTTCAGCTTGCCAATGCTCTCTTAGCCATTGAGGGGTGTTGAGCTCATTGATCATACTCTCTTGCACTTCGATTGCACGATCACTCCGCTTTAACTGATAAAATTTATCGATATCGAGCGCAGAACGCTCAACAAGATAACTCATATAGGGGCGTGGCTCTTGATAGATCAGCTTTAGCGAGCTCTTAATCACCTGCGTTCCCCCCTGTAGCAGAAAGACGGCACCAAAGATGAAGAGCCAGTGAAATTTACGACGAAGAAAGAGCGCCAAGAGCAGACTAAACCAAAGAGAGGTGATCAACGCGTAGATAGGCGCGTTTCCCGTCTCTGTAATGTAGTAGAGCAGATGGTCGAAGCGTTCATATTTTTGCCCCCCATCCCAACTCCAGCCGATGAGCCATGTAAAGAGTGGAACAAGAAGGAGGAGGAGAAGCGCTAGAGGAGACCAGCGAATATAGCGAGCAAAGGCGCGCTCTTTTGAGGCGAAGTGGATATCTCTCTTCATAAAATTATCCTAATTGGTAGAGTTCAATAAGTTTATGGGCAACAGCATCTTCATCGTTAGTTCCAAGATGCCTCGATTGAGGGAAGGAGTCTTTTAAGAGCTGAGGGGAGTTCTCCATCACATACCCCTTAGCAACAGACTTCAACATTCCAAGATCGTTGAGTTGATTACCAAAAGCGATCGCATCTTGCGGTGTGAGCGAGAGTCTTTTTAGTACATTTTTTACCCCTACCGATTTGTCGACATCTTTTGGCATAATCTCAAGGTAATTATCGGCAGAGGTGACGATGCTTGCGTGAGGAAAGAGCTCAATCGCTCTTTGGCGCATCGATTCAATTCGTTGAGGGTCGATAATAAAGAGCGCTTTAGTAAATCGTTTCTTCTCCCAATTGGTCGCTTCATGAAGCTGAACGAAAGATTCCCCCTCATAGATATCTGAAGGCATCGCAGGTTCAAAGCTAAAGAGCGTATTGTTATGGAAAAAGATGGGTGTTTTTTTGCTCTTTTCTGAAAATGTAAGAATATCTTGCACAATCTCTTGTGGTAGAGTGAGATCGCTCAGAGGTGTTTGCTCTTTAAAATCATACACATATGCGCCATTGTAGTTGATGATAAAACGGCAATTCCCCACCTCGTGAGCATATTTTTGAGAGCTTGCAAATGAGCGACCTGTGCTGAAGATAATCTCTACCGATTGCTCTTGAAGTCTTTGCAAAACAGCAATTAAGAGGGGGGAGAGCTGATGTTGGCTATTTAAACTGGTGCCATCAAGATCGAGAAAAATCGCTTTATAGGGCATATTTTTTCCAAAAAAGAGGGGTTGAAAAGAAAAGAGTGCTTATAAATGCGCCAATAGAAATAGCAGCGCAAAGAACAGATGGTTAAGGGTTAATTTATTGATAAACATCTTTGTTCATTAAGCAGTAGATGAACTATAATATTACAGATCTGTGCAGAATGAAGAATTCTTTTATACTATGCGCTGCGCAATTTCGAGCGGGTGCTCGATTGAGATTAGAAAATTTATTAAAAATAAGGTGCTGAGATATATGGCTAAGATGCAATCACTACAAGAACCCTTCCTAAATGCTCTTCGTAAGGAGCGTGTTCCTGTCTCTATCTTCTTGATGAATGGGATCAAGTTACAAGGTCAGATTGAGTCATTTGATCAGTTTGTGATTCTATTGCGCTCGAATGTTAGTCAGATGATCTATAAACATGCGGTTTCGACGATCGTCCCTGCACGTGCAATTACGATTGATAGTGGCGCAGAGAAGGAAGAGGCGTAATTCCCTTAGTTCCTTTATACCGATTTTGAATCTAGATTAAGAGGTGGATCATCACAGAAGAGAAGAGAGTCGATTCAAGCTTTATTGATCGGGCTATTTTAGTTGCACTTGAGATGCCTGAGAGTGAAGCGGGTGAATTTGAGGAGTTTCGAGAATTGGTACGCTCTGCAGATGTTGCAGAGCTCGATTTTATTACAGGGCGCAGAGATCGCCCTGATTTTCGTTATTTTATGGGAAGCGGTAAGGCGGAAGAGGTGCGAGAGAGCGTTGCGCTTCATGATGCGAATGTTGTGATTGTAAATCACGATCTTACACCGAGTCAGAGCCGAAATTTAGAGCAGCTTACCCATTGCCGAGTAGTGGATCGAACAGGGCTCATCCTCGATATCTTTGCCCAAAGAGCTCAGAGCTTTGAGGGGAAATTACAGGTTGAGTTGGCACAGCTAACCCGCTTATCGAGCCGTCTGGTTCGTCTTCATAGTAATCTTGAGCAGCAGCGTGGTGGAGCTGTTGGATTAAGGGGACCTGGGGAGACTCAGCTTGAGCAGGATCGACGCTTAATTGGTCATAGAATTCGTCAGTTAGAGAAGCGCCTTGAGGGTGTGGAGAAGATGCGTAATCAGGGACGAATCTCTAGAGAACGCAATGAGGTGCCAACAGTTGCGCTTGTAGGGTATACAAATGCTGGAAAATCCTCCCTCTTCAATCGTCTTACCGATGCGAATGTCTATGCAGAAGATAAGTTGTTTGCAACGTTAGATCCAACGCACCGTGCCTTTGAGCTCAATAACATTGGGCGCGCTGTTTTAGTCGATACAGTTGGATTTATCTCAAAACTTCCTCACGATCTTGTGAAGGCGTTCCGTTCAACATTACAGACAGCGGCAGATGCTGATCTCCTTCTTGAGGTGATTGATGTTGTTGACCCAGAACGGGAGATGAAGATGCAGGAGGTTGATGAGGTATTAGCGAGTATCGATGCTGATCGTGTTCCCCGTCTGAAAGTCTTCAATAAGATCGATCTTGATGAAGCGTTAACTCCAGATTGTTTGATGGGGGAGAGTGGCGTAGCTGAGAGCGTCTGGATCTCTGCTGAAAAGAATTTAGGGATCGATCTTCTTTTAGAGGCGATTGCGGGCCATTTTCAACAGAATCATCTTAAAATTTCACTCACACTACCGCCACACGAGGGGCGTTTGCGAGGGGAGCTCTTCAATCTAAATGCTGTTGAAGAGGAGCACTTTTTAGAGAATGGGGATTCTCAGCTTTCACTCTACATTGACCGTGCAAAACTTAAGCGTCTGATTAAGGCTCAACCAGAAGCAGAAGCCTATTTTGTAGATTATATTTAGGGATGCAATATAGCGGTAAAATTGGTAGATTAATGGACTGTTAATAAATAACGCCCCTTACTTTTAGAGATAGTAATCAAAGGTAGTTAATGAGAAAAGATAATCTAGAGATGGCTTGGAATGAGCCGCAAGATGAGCGCTCAACAGGAGAGAGAAATCCAAATGAGCCAAAATCATCCCAAAAGCCAGGTGAAGCGCCAGACTTAGATGAGGTGCTTAAGGGGCTTAAACGTCGTTTGAGTGGCGCAGGTGGCGGCAATAAGAGGGGCAACCTCTATCGTCAAGGGAGAGGGGGAAAAGGTCTTGGTCCTCTTCCATTTGTCGTAGGTGGAATTGCGCTCTTGGCGTGGCTTGCAACGGGAATTTATAAAGTAAATGAGGGGACTAAATCGGTTGAACTCTTCTTGGGGAAATATAGCAAAACCAAGAATGCAGGTTTGACGTGGCGCCTTCCTAATCCTATTGCTGATCATCAGTTAATCGATATTCAGCGCCTCTTCTCCCAAAAAATTGTGGGGGATAATGGGCGTGATGAAGCTTCGATGTTGACAAAAGATGAGGCGATTGTCTCCGTTAAGATTGAAGTGCAGTATCAGATTGATGCAGAGCATCCCGAGAAGTTCTGGTTCGCCTCTATTAACCCCCATGTAACGATGCAAGAGGTAGTTGTGAGTGCGGCTCGTGAGCGTGTGGGGCAGATGATTCTTGATGATGTCCTCACAGAGGGGCGTGAGCGTTTAACACGTGAAGTGAAAGAGCTCTCTCAAAGTGTTTTAGATCGTTACGGTATCGGTCTTGTTATCACCAACATTAACCTTGAAGATGCGCAACCCCCTGAGCAGGTTCAAGAAGCATTCTCTGATGCAATTCGTGCTCGTGAAGATGAGCAGAAACGCATTAACGAAGCGGAGACTTATCGCGACAGTATCATCGCTGAAGTTCGAGGTGAAGTTGAGCGGGAGATTCGTCGAGCAGAGGCGTATCGAGATACTAAAGTGGCTCAAGCGCAAGGGGAGGCGAACCGCTATACTCTTCTTCTTGAGGCGTATGAAGAATCGCCTGAAGTGACCCGTGAGCGCCTCTATCTTGAGACGATTGAGGGTGTGCTTGGTAAGAGCAGTAAAATTATTATGGGGCAGGGGAAGAATAATAATCTGATGATGCTCCCTCTTGATCAAGTATTAAAAGGGGCGGGAAGCGCTAAGAATAGTGGATCGAACCGTGACAATGATGAGTCGATCATGAAAGAGCGTCTTAATGAGGTGACAAGTGAACCCTCATCAACTCCTCGCGCGACACCACAAGCAGAAGAGCCTGAGCGTAGAGGCATGCGGACTGGTGGACAGGGGCGCAGCGGTAACTTGAATCGATAAGGTTAAAGAAAGGATAATCAGATGAATAATTTTACCCGTATACAGCTGCCAATTATTGCGGCTCTGCTCTTTCTTGCGAGTCAATCCTTCTTTATTCTCAATCAGTGGGAATTAGGGGTGCGCTTCCAGTTTGGTCGAATTGTGGAGAGCCACACTGAGCCAGGACTCCATTTTAAAATTCCATTTATTCAGAATGTGCGTAAGTATGATGCTCGTATTCAGACGCTTGAGACACAGCCAGAGCGCTTCTTAACGCGTGAGAAGAAGAATCTTATTGTAGATACTTTTGTGAAGTGGCGAGTAGTTGATCCTGCGATCTTTTATCAAAGAGTTGCAGGAAGCCCGCAGGTCTTCAATAGCCGTCTTGATCCTATTGTGAAGGATAAATTCCGTGCAGAATTTGGTAAGCGCGATCTTCAAGATGTTGTGGCAGGTTATAGTAAAGAGCGTTCCCGTACGGTACGTAGCGATATTCAAGAGGTGATTCTTGCAGATATTAAGCAGGAGGGGTTACGCTCAGGGATCGAAATTTTAGATGTGCGTATTAAAGGGGTAGAGCTCCCACGAGATGTTCGTCAGAGTGTCTACCAACGTATGGAGAAAGAGCGTGAGCGGGTAGCAAAAGAGCTACGTGCAAAAGGGCAAGCGTCCTATATTGAGATTGTTTCAGAGGCTGATCGTACTCGTGCCGTTATGATGGCAAAAGCGTACGAGAGTGCGGAGATGATCCGAGGGGAAGGGGATGCGAGTGCAACCCGAATCTATGCAGAAGCGTATAACAAAAATCCTGAATTCTATGCGTTTTACCGTAGTTTAGAGGCGTATCGAAATTCATTTAATAGTCAAAATGATCTCCTAATTCTTGATCCTGATACGGAGTTCTTTAAGTATTTTCACCAAGTTCAATAAGTAGAGATCCTCTCTTTTTGACAAAATTTTATTAAAATTAATTTGATAGGAAGGCGATCAAATATGGGTAATAACGTTGTTATTATTGGTACGCAATGGGGCGATGAAGGAAAAGGGAAGATTGTTGATCTTCTCACGGAGAAAGCTACGGCAGTCGCTCGTTTTCAGGGGGGGCACAATGCGGGGCACACCTTAGTGATTAATGGGGAGAAGACGGTTCTTCGCCTCATTCCTTCTGGGATTTTGCGTCCCCACGTCACCTGTTATATCGGCAATGGGGTAGTGCTCTCCCCAGAAGCGCTATTGAGCGAGATGGATGAGCTCTTAAGTCGTGGAATTGATGTGGATAAGCGTCTTAAGATCTCTGAAGCGTGCCCATTAGTGATGCCGTACCACGTTGCAATTGATCAGGCGCGTGAAGCGAAACTTGGTAAACATAAGATTGGAACAACAGGGCGTGGAATTGGTCCAACGTATGAAGATAAGGTAGCGCGTCGAGCGATTCGAGTAGCGGATCTCTTCAACCCTAAAGTATTCCGTGAAAAGCTTGAAAATGTGATGGAGTATCACAATTTCGTGTTAACCCAATATTTAGATCAGCCTGCGATCTCCGTTGATCAAGTTTATGAAGAGACGATGGAGCATGCTAAGCGTCTATTACCGCTCGTTGCAGATGTTGCGTTAGAACTTCGGACTCGCCAGCGTAATAATGAGCATATTATGTTTGAGGGAGCACAAGGGACCTTCTTAGATATTGATCATGGAACGTACCCATTTGTTACTTCGAGTAATACATCAGCAGGTGGAGCTGCGACAGGTACAGGCATTGGGCCGCTCTATCTCGATTATATTTTAGGAATTGTAAAAGCGTACACCACCCGTGTCGGATCAGGCCCTTTCCCCACAGAATTAGAGTGTGAAATTGGTCAAGGATTAGCGGAGCGTGGTAAAGAGTTTGGTTCTGTAACAGGACGAGCACGCCGTTGTGGTTGGTTTGATGTTCCTGTTCTTCGCCGCTCTGTTGATATCAATAGCATTACAGGGCTCTGTTTAACGAAGCTCGATGTTCTTGATGGCATGGATGAGGTTAAAATCTGTGTTGATTATGAGCTCGATGGTGAAACGGTGACCCATCCTCCTTACGGAGCGGATAATTTTGCAAAATGTAAGCCGATCTATGAAACGCTCCCTGGTTGGAGTGAATCGACGATTGGGATAAAAGAGTATGATGCGCTTCCTGAAAATGCGAAACGTTTTATTAAGCGTATTGAAGAGCTTGTAGGGGCGCCGATCGATATCATCTCAACGGGTCCTGATCGTAGTGAAACATTGGTATTACGTGATCCGTTTGATTAGGAGTTGACGTGTGAAGCGAGCAGGATTTAAGGCGTACGATATTCGTGCGCGCTATCCTGATGAGATTAATGAGAGCTTTGCCTATCGTTTAGGCAAAGCTTTTGTTTTTCGATACTCAGCAGAAAAAGTGATGGTGGGTTTTGATGCCCGCTTAAGTTCCCCCTCCCTTTTTGAAGCCCTCAGTAGAGGGATTCTAGAGGCGGGAGCGGACCTCTTATCGCTCGGATTATCGGGGACAGAAGAGGTCTATTTTCATACTGCAAAGAGTGGAGCGTGTGGCGGTATTATGATTACCGCTAGTCACAATCCAAAGGATGAGAATGGCTTTAAATTAGTGAGTCGAGGTGCAAAACCGATCGCAAGCGGCTCAGGATTAGAAGAGATCGCAAAGAGGATGGAACAGCCTCTTCCCGATCAGGAGAGAAGAGGGGAGATGATCGATTATCAAAATGCTCGTACCGATTATATCGAGCATCTCTTAAGCTACCTTCCTGATTCCCCACTAAAGCCACTCTCGATTGTTGCCAATTGTGGGAATGGAACAGCAGGCCCCATTATAGAGCGTTTAAAAGAGCGATTACCCCATCACTTTACCCTGCTCAATTGTGAGCCCGATGGAACTTTTCCCAAAGGGGTCCCCAATCCTTTAATTCCTGAACGGAGGATTGAGAGCCAATTAGCTATCGTTAAGGAGGGGGCAGATTTAGGGATTGCGTGGGATGGCGATTTTGATCGCTGTTTTTTTTATGATGAAGTGGGCAGATTTGTTGATAGTAGCTATATTATTGCGCTCCTTGCTGAGGAGCTCTTCGCACAAGCATCAGAAGAGACCTTAAAGAGCGCGACACTCGTAAGTGATTCCCGCCTTATCTGGGCGATTGGGTCGGTGGCGGAGAAGTGGAATATTCCCCATCTCATTACAAGAGGGGGGCACTCACCTATGAAGGCGATTATGCAGGAGAAGAATGCACTTTTTGGGGGTGAGGCTTCTGCTCACTACTATTTTCAAGATTTTTATTACTGCGATTCAGGCATGATTCCATGGCTTCTTTTAACTGCTCTGATGAGCCGTAAAGAGGAGCCTTTGAGCCAATTGGTTGCTGAGCTAAGGGAGCGATTCCCCTGTAGTGAGGAGCTCAACTTTAGGGTAGAGCATCCTCGAGCGCTCCAAGAGAGATTGCTTCACCATTTTGAGCGGGAGGCGATTGATGTTAATTGGCTCGATGGATTGAGTCTCACCTTTAAGGAGTGGCGCTTTAATCTTCGAGCTTCCAATACAGAGCCATTTTTGCGTCTAAATATTGAGACGCGGGGGGATCAGGCGCTCCTAAGTGAGAAGATCACACTTCTCTCCCATCTGATTGAAGAGTATTCCCGTTAGTGGGGCATAATTCTAAAGAGGAGTAGAGAGAGCCCAATCGCAAAGAATGTGGGTAAGAGAGCTCCAAAGATGGGGGAGTAACCCGCAATAATGATGAAATGCCCCACCATCTCTGTAAAGAGGTAGAGCACTAATCCGATAATAATCCCAATTAAGATTCGAGCGCCTAATCCTTGACTCCGTTGTTGAGCGAAGATGAGGGGGGAGGCGATCAGAAGCATAGAGAGGCTTGTTAAAGGGGAGAAGAGTTTGCTCCAGAAGGCGAGCTCATATTGGCTCCCATCGAGCCCATTTTTAGCTAAATATTGGATGAAGGGGGCGAGCTTCATTAAAGGGAGCTCCTCAGGTGTTGCAGTGAGTGCGGCAATCGCATTCGCTTCAATCAGAGGGGGGAAGATTCTCCCTTTTTCACTCTCCGTTGTAAGGCGATGATCCTCAATATGTGTGATTTTCGCATTTGGCATTAGCCACTCTTTATCCTTAATCTCTATTGAGTTTCCACGAATAATCTGATCGAGTCGCTGCTCATTCACTTCATAGAGGGTTACCCCTTTAAGCTCTGCGCCTGTGAGCGCACTTACCTGAATGACATAACCGTCACTAATCGCCCAAAATCCAGCGGATTGAGCCGCTCTCTGTTGCGCCATTTTTGCTTTTAGAGCGGTCTCTGGTACAACCCACTCACCAACGGCAAAATTGAGGAGCGCTAAAACAGTGGTAGCGAAGAGCGCCCCTCGAACGGTTCGTAATTTGCTAAATCCTGCCGCGCGAATCGCTGTCAATTCATTATTAGATGAGAGTTGCCCAAGCCCTACTAAACAGCCTAAAAGGAGCGCCATAGGAAAGATGCGATTAAGGCGAGTGGGCGCATCGAGCAGGAGAAAATGGAGCATCTCTTTTAATTGATACCCCTCTTTGAGCTCCTGTAGCTCATTGAGCGTGGTGAAGAGCGTTTCGATTAAACCTAAAAGAATGAGGCAGAGGAGTGTGGCGAGAAACGTTGCTCGAGCGATATAGCGATCGAAGGTGCCAAAAATGGGGGAGAGCTTCATCTACAATCTCCTACTAAAGCGAAAAGCGATAATGATAGCGATGAGGAGCATAATTCCGTGAACCCACCATAAACCGAGTTGAGCAGGAATCTTCCCCTGTTTTAACCATGTTTGCCCCACCCCTAAGAGGTTGAAGTAGATCACATAGAGAATGAGTGCTCCAATCATCTTATTGAATGCCCCCTGTCGAGGTTGTGAGTGGGCGAATGCTGGAATCATGATGATGAGAATAAAGAGGGAGAGTGGTCCTGCAATTCGGCGATGGAGCTCCCCTTGTTTAACCCCTGTAGGTTGCTCAAAGAGCTCTTTTGTGGAGTAGGAGAGCGCCTTATGGGCCAGAGGTTTTCCACTCTCTTCTAGCTGAATGCGGGACTCTTTAAAATAGAGCCGCTCCCGCACTTCCCCCTTCTCTGTATAGCGAGAACCGTTATGGAGGACGATGAAGCGAGTCCCTTCTTCATTGATATGTTGCTCCCCCTCTTTTGCGGTTGTTACCGAGAAGCCAGCCCACTTACCATTGAGATACTCATTAGTGTAGATAAAGACATTGTTGAGCATCTCACCATTTTTGCTGATGCTCTCCACATAGACGGTATGCTGCTTATTGAATGTTCTAAATACACCAGGTTTAAGAATGGTAAGTTGAGCACTCTCTCTCGCTTTATGGAGCACAACATCTTGCGTTTTAGCTACCTCAGGCACAATAAAGAAATTGAGGAGCGTGATGATGATCGCAAGAGGGATACCGAGCATCATTAAGACTTTGTAGAAGCGGGTGATCGGCACACCAAGCGCAAACATCGCCGCCATCTCACTATCTTTATAGAGGCGTCCAAGCGCAATGATTGCAGAGAGAAGAAAGGTGAGCGGAAGGAGCTCTGTAATGAAGCGGATGAGTTGAAGGCCAACGAGTGAGAAGATCGCTGATGGGGCGAGCCCGCCAGAACTCGCCTCATTGAGGTAGAGCGCTAAGCGTTGGGTCAATAGAATAGCGATGAGAATTGTAATCACTGCAAAGAATGTAGCGAGGATCTCACGGCTAACGTAGCGCTCTAAAATATTCACATTCGCTCCTAAAGGTTAATGCCCCTGCTCAATATAGGTCTGCTCTTCATAGAAGGTCTTTCTAAATGCCTCAAAGCGCCCCTCATCTAGCGCTTGACGAATATTCTCCATGAGATCGAGGAAGTAGTGGAGATTATGGATACTCGCTAAATGTGCTCCTAAAATCTCTTTAGTGCGGATAAGGTGGCGTAAGTAGGAGCGGGTGAAGTTTTGGCAGGTGTAACATTCACACGTTGCATCAACAGGGCGAAGATCCTTCTCATAACGTTGATTCTTAATGCGGAGATTGCCAAAGCGGGTAAAGAGATGCCCATTGCGTGCATTACGGGTAGGAATGACACAATCGAACATATCAACGCCACGATAGACCCCCTCAACAAGATCTTCAGGTTTACCAACGCCCATTAAATAGTGGGGCTTATCTTTCGGCATGATTGGAGCAAGATGTTCTAAGATCTCATCCCGCTGCTCTTTTGGTTCGCCTACCGCTAAGCCGCCGATTGCGTAGCCATCAAATTCGATCTCTAAGAGCGCATCGAGAGAGCGTGTACGAAGATCGGGATACATTCCCCCCTGAATGATGCCAAAGAGAGAGTTTGGGTTCCCTTCAAAAGCATCTTTTGAGCGTCTAGCCCAACGCATTGAGAGCTCCATAGAGAGGCGCGCCTCTTCATACGTTGCAGGGTATGGGGTGCACTCATCAAAAGCCATAACAATATCTGATCCTAAGACTCGTTGTATCTCCATTGAGGTTTCAGGATCGAGAAAACATTTTCGCCCATCAAAAGGGGAGCGGAAGGAGACCCCCTCTTCGCTGATTTTACGCAATTCAGCTAAAGAGAAGACTTGAAACCCTCCAGAATCGGTCAAGATCGGTTTATGCCAATTCATAAAATCGTGGAGATCGCCATGCGCCTCAATCACCTCTAAACCAGGGCGCAACCAGAGATGAAAGGTATTACCGAGAATAATTTGAGCATTCATCTCTTCTAGATTTTTTGGTGTTACCCCCTTTACCGTTGCAATGGTGCCAACAGGCATAAAAATTGGGGTTTCGATCGTTCCACGTTCGGGGAATGTCTCAAAAGTGATGCGCCCACGGCGCGCAAGTCCTTCGGTCTTTAAAAGCTCAAATTTCATTAATATTCTGTTATCTAAATTAGCGTTAAAATGGGAGAGGATGAACCTCACAAAAGAGCTCTATTTTACCTTGAAATGGGAAAAACTGCACGCTCGCTACAGCGCTCTCTTTTAGGGTGAGGAGGGGGAGAAGTTGCTATAATTTAGCTCCAATCTTTCAAATCGATTAAATTTAGATGAGTCTGCATCATTATGAGTCAATCCCCCCTTTTTGTCCGTTTCTATCTACTTCCTGCGCACCGTGTACATGAGTTGCCGATGCTTGCGTTGACACTCCTTAAAAAGGCGATGGAGGCGAAAGAGCCCACTCTTCTTCTGCACGATGATCCGCTCTTTCTAAAGGGGGTGAGTGATGCACTTTGGGGGGATGAGCCGAGCCGTTTTCTTCACCATCAGCTGCTTGAGATTGGGGATCGCCCCTCTTCGTTCGATTTTATCTATCTCTCAACAGAGGAGGTTGCACTTCCTCATAGCTCTCTATTGATTAATCTCTCACAGAGGGTGCCAAAAGAGCTCTCCTCTTACCGAAGAATCTTTGAGTTGAGCTCCCATCACGCCGATTTTGTGCAGAGTGCTCGGGAGCATTATCGCTATTATCAGAGAGCGGGGGCAGAGATTGAGCATGTCGATTGTTAATTTAAGGGGTGGAGAGATTTCTCCTCTCTTTTTTTAGAAAAGAATTACAATGGCTCAACGTTTTAAAAAATATTTAGGAGAAAAGATGAGACGTTTAATGACAATTGGGGCGATCGCGCTTCTTCTTGCAGGCTGTTTTGGTGGAGATGAAGAGAAGGCGGTGAGCAGTAAAGGGGGAGTTGAGCCTACACTCTCTAAAAATGGGGAGTTTTCGATCCTTCTCGATAAAGGATTTAAAGATTATTACGACGAGTTTGATAAGATCGCTCACCGTGTTGTTGGGATCGATAAAGAGGCGATTAACCTCATCTATATCAAAGGGGATCAAGAGCTAGGCGATATGGTGTACGGCTTAGGATTTGAATTTGGTAGAGATGAAGCGATCGATATGGATGGATTTAAGCAGATTCTTAAAGCAAATTTAGGGGAGGCGGGGAATGTAATTGAGCGTCCTAATCCTAAAGAGCTCGAGTATAGTTTAGTTAATGAGATGGGGGCGAAAGTGTATGAGTACTGCCTCCTCTCAGCGGATAATCGATTCTTAACGGTTTCTGCTGCAAGTATTAAATCGATGGACAACTCTAAAAATCTGATCGATTCTATTAAAATTTTAAAGCCGTAAATACTCAAATTTTCCAAAGATGAGTTAATAATTGGAGAGCCCCACCCTTAAAGAGTGGGGCTTTTTTTGTGCAAGATGTGTGATCTTTAACCGTTCGTTAGCGATTTATTGGATTCGGTTCCGAATGCGCTCTGCTCGTTCAGCAGGTGCTGGGTGTGAGCTAAAGAGTGAATTTCCACCCCCCATCTTTGCTAACTTATCGAAAGCGGTAGCCAGAGCGATGGGATTATAGTTGTAGCGCGTTAAGAGCTCGAAGGAGTAGTTATCCGCCTCTAACTCTTGTCGTTGTGAGAATTGCGCATTTAAGAAACCTTCACCGAGCGCCCCTAATTGTGAGCGGCTCAATACCGCCAATCGAGAATCGCCACTACTTAAAATATCGCGCCCAAGTGATGCGAGCATTGCGGTTCTAAAGCGATTTTTTGTATGTCCAAGAGCGACGTGACCAATCTCATGACCAAGAACGCCCCGCACTTCATCATCACTCATTAAATCCATCAAACCAGAGTAGATACGGATACAGCCGTTAGGCATCGCCCACGCATTCGCTTCATTCTTCTGATAGACCCGATAATTGAGAGTCACTCCATTAACAGTGGTGGGAAGCCCCTTTTTAATTGCGGCAAGACGGCGCCCATAGCTACTATTGTCAGGCGCAATTTGATGTTTTTGATCCATCTCTTGGCATGATTGTTCTGAAGCTCCCTGTAGACTCTGATCCGTCAACGTTAATGCTTGAACTCCCTTCATCCCCATCTGTAGCGCTGCCTGATCACTAATGCAGCTTGTGAGAAGTAGAGAGCTTGCGATGATGGCGCTCTTAACGAGATGATTCATAATAATTTTACCTCTTTAATTGATATTGAAATCGGGGTGAATCTGCCCAAGCAGCTCTTTAGCATGTTGATAGGTGGTATCGCTTAAGGTGACGCCGCCAAGCATTCGTGCGATCTCCCCAATGCGCTCCTCATGATTGAGCTCACGAAGGGAGGTGGTTGTCTCGTTTCTCCCTTTACTCTTCTCAACGAGGAGATGATGATGACCAAAAATAGCAACTTGTGGAAGGTGGGTAACACAGATCACCTGCCGCCCTTCACTCAGTTGGTGAAGGTGTTGCCCAATAATCTCCGCAACAGCACCCCCCACACCTGTATCGACCTCATCAAAGACTAGAATAGGGCGTGCTGATTTGAGGCTTAAAATAACGGCAATCGCAAGGCTAATTCGGGCAAGCTCCCCTCCAGAAGCGACTTGGTTGAGGGGCATGAGGGGTTGACCAGGGTTAGCGGAGACCTCAAATTCAATGCGTTCATTCCCTTGTGGGTGGAAAGGGGGAAGGGGGGCGAGTTTAATTTTAAAGACTCCCCCCTCCATCGCAAGATTCTGCATCGCTTCGGTGATCTTCTGGTTGAGCGCTTTCACCCCCTTTTTACGCCCTTTAGTGAGTAGATCTGCCTCCCTTTGCCATCTCTCTTCAGCCTCTTTGATCTTCTCTTTTAACGCCTCAAGATCCTCTTCAGAGAGATCCGATTCTGCAAGCTCCTTCTCAAGGGCGGCCTGCTTCTCTAAGAGTGCCTCAGGCTCGATGCGATGTTTTCGTGCCAATCCATTGAGTGCCCGCATTCGCTCATCGATCTCAATGAGCTCTTGCTCATCAAAATCTTCAAGATCGTGGTGCCGCTGGAGGCTCTGATCCGATTCATTAATGAGGATTGAAGCATTCTCCAACATCTCCGCCAGCTCTTTAAATTGGGGCTCCTGCTCTGCAAGAGTGCTGATCTGGTTCTGAATAGCGGTGAGTTGCCGAATCACCCCCTCGTCACTATTGAGACGATCGAGGGAGCTTTGCAAAATAGAGAGCCGATTCTCATAATTGCTTAGAGAGGTGAAACGCTCATTAATTCGCTCCCACTCATTCTCTTCAGGAGCGATGGAGTGAAACTCTGCTAATTGAAATTTGAGAAAGTTGATCCGCTCTTGGGCGCTCTCATCACGGTTGAGTAGTGCCTCGTACTGCTGATGGAGCTCCTGAAGATTGGCGCTAAGAAGGGTGAGCTTGCGGTATTGAGGTTCACTATCGGAGAAGAGATCCACAAGTCTGCGCTGCTCCGATTGCTTCATTAAAGATTGATGTGCATGTTGCCCATGGATATCGACAAGATGTTCCCCTAAACGCTTCAGCATATGGAGCGGCATGGGGCGACCATTAATAAATCCACGAGAGCGCCCACTTTTATTGATTACGCGTCGAAGAATGAGCTCATCTTCACCGCTCTCTAACTGCTGCTCTTTTAACCACTCCTTCACCCGGGGGAGCGCGCTCATATCGAAGGTTGCGGAGACCTCACCCTGATCTCTCCCTTTATAGATCATGTTGCTATTGGTACGCTCCCCTAAAAGGAGAGAGAGCGCATCAACTGTGATCGATTTTCCCGCCCCCGTCTCGCCGCTAATCACGGTGAGCCCTCTATGCAATTCAAGATTGAGGGTATCGATAATGGCAAAATTGTGGATTGAGAGATCAATTAGCATAAGTCACGCTCATTTAGAAGAATCGGTTTTCAATATTAAAATTAGAGAATCGAGATCGATGGGGCTTGGGTAATCAACGCCATCAATATGGAGAACAGGGATCGACCAGCCCCACTTCTCAACCAGTTTAGGATCATCTGCAATCTCGATATAGTGGTAATCGATCGAGGCTTCCTTTAATTGCTCCTCTAAATCATCACAAAGATGGCAACCATCTGTACCGTAGAGGAGGGGTTTACACTTATCCATAAAATTATTACTGATCAATAGGTTAGTGGGATGAATCTTTTTGAGAGGGGGCAGGCTCTGGAATTCTGCCAACCGCTAACTCGAGGGCGCGGATGATTTTATCCCCTTCGTTCTCTAAGAAGCGTTGCGCCTCTTTTGAGTGTAAGAAATTTTGGATCAGGGAGCTCTGTAGCATCGCTTGCAGTTGAGAAGATTCGATTCTCTCCCCCGCTTTAAGGAGCGCTTCAGGCGTAAAGAGGCTTCTGAAGTGGCTAAATGAGTTTAAACTCCTCTTATAATAGGGGGAGCGAACAAACTGATTGAGATTTTTTCCCTCTAAAACCACCTGCTTTTTAAAGATATTGGTGACGATTTTTGTCGCCCAGCGGCTAATGAAGCGGGCTAGAATGGTTAAAGCGATCGCCGATGCGATGATGACATAACCGATCTTCCACCCCCAACCATCGATAAAGAAGAGCGCGACAATAATATTAGTAGCGATGATCATCGATGCAACAATGAGGAACTGCGTTGCGTGTTTCATCAACGTTTTAGAGATTAACCCTGTAAAGTGGTAGATCACCCGCTGAGGCGCCTCTTCAAAAAATTCACGATCGGTGACAGAGCGTCTGTTAGGCATCTCTAAAAATTGAAAATCGGCCTCTTCTTGCGTTCTAGATGCTGTATCTGCCCCATTTTTCTGTTGCTGTTCGTTCGACTTCACGCTCAATAATCCTCTCTTGTTCAATTCTTAAATTGCGGATTTTCCCTTTTCATCATTATCGATTATTCCGCTATACTTTAGCCCATTATTGTAAATCAAAAGTAGGGCGATGAGTACAGTGAGTAACGAAGATTATATTGCAGGAGCAAAGCGGGTTTTGACGATTGAAGCGGCCGCAATTGAGGCGCTCCACTCCGAGATTGATGAGAATTTTATTGCGATCTGTGAGGAGCTTCGCTCCATTAAAGGGCGGGTTGTCGTCACAGGGATGGGCAAATCTGGACATATTGGGCGTAAAATTGCAGCAACCCTTGCAAGTACAGGGACGCCCGCCTTTTTTGTTCACCCAGCTGAAGCGAGTCACGGCGATTTAGGGATGATCACCCAAGAGGATGCACTCCTTGCGCTCTCATACTCTGGCGAGAGTGATGAGATTCTCTCGGTGCTCCCCCTTATTTTGCGCCAAAATATTCCCCTCATTGCGATTACAGGTGCCCCAGAATCGAGTTTAGCGCGGGCAGCTCACTACCATCTTAACGTTGCGATTGAGGAGGAGGCGTGCCCTTTAGGATTAGCGCCAACGGCTAGCACAACAGCAACCCTTGCGATGGGGGATGCATTAGCGGTTACACTCCTTGAGATGCGAGGATTTACGTCAGATGATTTCGCTTTCTCCCATCCCGGGGGGAAATTGGGGCGCCGTCTGCTGATGCGGGTTGAGGATATTATGGCCCCTTATGAAGAGATCGCTCGCGTCTCTAAAGAGATGCCGTTAGCGGATGCCCTTCTTGAGATGACCCGTTACCCACTTGGCATGGTGGTGATTGATGATGCTTCACAAAAGTTGCTGGGGGTCTTTACGGAAGGGGATCTGCGCCGCACCTTTATGAATCAGTACGATCTAAAGGAGCTTACTATTGAGGCGTGTATGACCGAGAAGCCTTATACCATCGATCGGGAAGCGTTGGCAGTCGATGCACTCAATTTGATGGAGGCGCGTAAAATTACAGCGCTCCCTGTGCTCGATCGAGATGAGCGTATTGTAGGGGTGATCAATATGCACCATCTTCTACAGGCTCGTGTGATTTAAGGGGTAGAGAGATTAGGATGAGACTCAATCAACAGCAGAGCGAGGCCGTTCGAATTGTCGATCGGCCTCTTTTAGTCTTAGCGGGCGCAGGATCGGGGAAGACCCGTGTGATCACTGAGAAGATCAAATATCTTATCGAGCAGCACCGTTACGCACCAAAATCGATCTATGCGGTCACTTTTACCAATAAAGCGGCAAATGAGATGCGGGAGCGCTTAATGGGGACGCTTGGAAAAGAGCGGGCTAAAGCGGTACGGGTGCGCACGTTCCATACACTCGGGCTCTCTATTTTGAAGCGGCATGGACACTTTTTGGGGTTGAGATCGGGGTTCTCCATCTATGATCAGAATGATAGCGCCCACCTTTTAGCGTTAATCGCCCCTGAGCTCGACTCTAATGAGCTTGCTCTCCTGCAAGATCGTATCGGGAGCTGGAAGAATGATCGATTGCTTCCTGAAGGGTTGAGAGGGCGGGCGAAAGATGATCAGGAGGCGCTCGCTATTGAGTATTATGCAGAGTATCAGAAGCATCTTTTAGCGTATAACGCTGTCGATTTTGATGATCTTGTCTTAAAGACGCTCCTTCTCTTAGAGCGAGAATCCCACGTCTTAGCTTATTGGCAAGATCAAGTGCGCTACCTTTTAGTGGATGAGTATCAAGATACCAATGTGAGTCAATACCATCTTGTTCGGGTCTTGATGGGGGATCGTCCCCACTTTACTGTGGTGGGGGATGATGACCAATCGATCTACGCATGGCGAGGGGCGCGCCCTGAGAATCTGAATGATTTAGCTAAAGATTTCCCCAATTTAGAGCTGATTAAATTGGAGCAGAATTATCGCTCAACAGGGCACATTTTAAAGGCTGCTAACCGATTGATTGCGGTCAATCCTCACCTTTATGATAAATCGCTCTGGTCTACCCTTGGTGAGGGGGATCCCATTGAGATTCACGACTTTTCAGGGGATGATGAAGAGGCGGAATTTATCGCCGACCATATTGCGCATCAACAATTGGTCTATAAGCGGCGTCTCGATAGCTTTGCGATTCTCTATCGGGGGAATCATCAATCACGCCGTTTTGAGATGGCGCTACAACGGCGTAGAATTCCAGTCAATATTGTGGGGGGAACCTCCTTCTTCCAGCAAGAGGAGGTGAATATTCTGCTCCACTACCTAAAATTGATCGCAAATCCTGAAGATGATGCAGCGCTTTTGAGAGTCATTAATATACCGAGCCGTGAGATTGGGGCAGCCTCTTTGCTGAAATTGACGGAATTTGCGAAAGTGCATGAGTTAACCCTCTTCGAGACGCTCGCTCACCCACAGCTCCATAGCTTTATTGGGCGCAATATTGCGCACCGCTGTTTACGCTTTCATCAAATTATTCTGGAGGCGCAAGCGCTGCTCGATGATGTGGAGGCGCTCTTTCATCAGCTGATTGAGTCGATCAACTACTCACAATATCTGCAGGAGATCTCCTCCTCCCCCCAAGCGTTTGAGCGCCGAATGAAGAGTGTAGAGCAGCTTTCCCGCTGGTTTATCGATCAGCCCCGTAATCTGCGGGAGATTCTCTCCCATCTAACGCTCATCTCCATTTTAGAGAGTAGTGATGGGGAGAAGGAGCAGGATGCCGTAACGCTCATGACGCTCCATAGCGCAAAAGGGCTCGAATTTCCTACCGTCTTTCTTGTGGGGGCAGAAGAGGATATTATCCCTCACCGTAATAGTATTGATGAGGGAGAAAGTGGCATTCAGGAGGAGCGTCGCCTCTTCTATGTGGGGATCACCCGTGCGCAGAAGCAGCTCTTTATCACCTATTGTCGCCAGCGAAGAAGGTATGGAGAGTGGGAATCGCGCGCAAGAAGTCGCTTTATCGATGAGCTTCCTGAAGAGAATATCTTACGAAGAGGGGAGAGTGCCCCTTCAAAAGAGGAGCTACAGCAGGTAAGGAGCGATACTTTCGCCGCACTTACAGCGATGCTAGAGGGGAATTCGTAGCTATTAATCAGTCGCTTAGTTATATTTAACCGATCTATAGATCTTTAATATGAGGAGAGGGGAGATGGTGGATCAGAAGAGAGATTTTGGAAGCCGCCTAGAGCGAACGCTCTATTTTTTAGGGGGAGCGGGTTGGCTTCTTTCGATTGTTATTACCTTTGTCTGGGTGTTATCCCTTAAATATCCAATCTCATTCAATCCTAATAAGGCGGTTGCGCTCCTATTTTTTGAAATTGGGACATTTTTGGAAAATATTGAGGGGCTCTATAGTTATCGCTATATCTTCTTAGGATTAGTCTGGGCTGTTCTGATTCTGCTTACGCTCTGGCTTCTGCTCAATCTTAAATTTATAGAGCGCTCTTACCTCGCTTCACTCTACGCTCTGCCAATGCTTTTAGGGCTTGGGTTGATGACGCCCGATCTTTTAAGCTTCTTTAATGAGTATGAGATTAATATTGAGACGATTATTAAAGAGATCGGTTCCGCCTTTAGTTATGGCACCCCCTCTTTAGGCATTGTAGAGAAGGGGATGGAGGTGATTGAAGGGAATGCGCTCTCATTCCATCTTCTCTTTGGTGGGCTCTACCTCTTTTTGCTCTTAAGCGCTCTACTGATGCTCTTTTTAGGGGGGATTAAGAGAAGAGAGGAGGGGAGTCTTACGCTCATAAAGCGGGGATTAGCTGGGGTGGGGGCTATTATTCTCCTTCTTTTTCTCTACTATACCGTCCCCTTCTATATCGAACAGTGGAGTAGCGATAGCCTCTTCAGTTTAGAGGGTTACTTTTAATGGGAAAGGGGGATTGATTGCTCTTCCGTTTTGCGCTCCTACTCTCTGTGCTGCTTCTTCATTGGGGTGGTGTGCAGCTTCTTCTTTCGGTGAGTAAGGAGCGGCAGAGTGAGCGGATTCAATTTTCCGCTCAGCCCCTTCAAATCTCCGCAAAGTTGATACCATTTTCGAAAAGCGATCTTGGAAGAGCGCTGCAGAAGAGAGTAGAAGAGAGTGATGCACTTGTTGAGGATTACTTTAAAACTCAACGTGAGCGCAGGGAGATGTTGAGTCTTCAGGTTCAACAAAAACGAGCATTATTGCGCCAAAAAGAGGTGGATCAGAGGCGAGCAGAGGAATTGAAAGCCCCCAGTAAGCGTAGACTTCAGCCAGAAGGGGAGCGAAAGAGGGGGGAGAATCAGCAAGTGGCAGAGGCTCAAAAGGGGAAAGAGAGGAAAATTACTGATAATTTCAATCGATCTGCATTTGTAAAAGGGGTGATGCAGCAGTTAAAACCCCTTATTCAACACTGCTACCCAGAGCTCTCACGGCGGCGTGGAGAGGAGGGGCGAGTTGAGCTCACCTTAGAGTTAAGAGCTAAGGGGGATTTTCACCTCTCTTTACGTCGCTCAAGTGGATTTAGTCGATTAGATCGCTGCGCTATAGAGGCGATTACTGATGCTCTGAATCATCCTACCTTTAAAGCTGAGCGGGAGCGACTTGAGCACTCGGTAACCTTCCCCCTCCCTGCGATAGAGTTTCGTCTGCAATGATATTATCGATCGATTCAGCCACAATTTTTGATCCAAAGCGGCGGCGAATCCTTCTACAGGATCTCTCATTCTCTCTCCCTTTAGGCGCTAAACTTGCGATTATTGGGCCAAATGGTGCGGGGAAGAGCTCTCTTGTGAGAGCGATTGTGGGGTTGATGCCGATGGAGGCGGAGCGATTTCACCTTTTAGGGGAGTCTTACCAACCCCCATTTTCAGAAAAAATTGCTACACAATTTTCAAGAAAGATCGCTTTTGTCGCACAAGAGCGGCAGCTGCCCGAATCGATGGAGGTATCGCTCTGGTGTGAGTTAGCTCGTGCCCCTTACCACACTTTTGGGTATAGACTCTCCTTAAAAGAGTGGGAGTTGATCGATTACTACTTAGAGCGGTTTCAACTCACCCCTTTTCGTAATCGAAATATCGCCTCTTTAAGTGGTGGAGAGCGGCAACGGCTCTTTGTGGCGACCGCTTTTATTCAGGAGACACCCCTCATTATCCTCGATGAGCCTAATAACTTTCTCGATCCTAAATATCGCACGCTTCTCAATCGAAGTGTAATGGCTGAAGTTGAGCGAAAGAGGAAGAGTCTGATTGCTGTTACGCACGATTTAAATGGGCTCACCCCTTTTACCCATCTGCTCGTGCTAAAAGAGGGGCGGATGCTCTATTTTGGAGCGAAGGAGGGGTGGCTCAATCGGGAGAATTTAAGTGAGCTCTATCAATATCCCTTTAAAGAGGTGAAGGAGGAGGAGAGTGGTGAATACTTCTACTTTTAAGAGAGGATTATTAGTGAGTTGGGGCAGTTCGCTTCTCCTTTTAATGATTCTTCCTCTCTTCGGTGTCGTTCCTCTCTCCCCCTTCTCTTTGGAGGATTGGGGGGTGATTCTTGAATTTAGATTGCCCCGCCTGCTTGCGGCTTGGATGATTGGTGCACTCTTATCATTGAGTGGCCTTATTTTTCAGGCGATGCTCCGTAATCCTCTTGCAGATCCTTACATTTTAGGGGTTGCAAGTGGTGGAGCGCTCGGTGCTGCGGTGGTGCTCCATTTCGGTCTCTCTTTTTCATTTTGGCTTCTAAGCGCTCCTGCCATTGGGGCCTTTATTGGGGCGCTCTTAATTACGCTTCTGCTCTATTTAATCGCTTTTTGGCGCAGCTTCTCTCCCTTGCGCTTGATTCTGCTTGGTGTGATGCTCAATTTCTTCTGCTCCAGCCTAATTCTACTTCTGCAAGCGTTAGGGGAGCCGAGTAGAAGTTATGAATTGATGCATTGGCTCATGGGGCGGATCGGTTTTATTACAGGTGAGGAGCTTCTTCTCTTAACAGAGCTCTCGCTTGGAGCACTTCTCTTCTCTCTCTTTATTGCGCCCCGCTTAAATCTTTTGGCGCTGGGACCAGAGCTGGCTCAATTAAGAGGGTTGAGAGTAAAACGGATCGCAATTGCTCTCTTTTTAGTGATCAGCCTTCTGCTTGGTGTGTTGGTTGCGTTAAGTGGCCCGATCGGATTTGTTGGGCTTATCATCCCCCATATAGCGCGCTTTTTTGTGGGGGAGGATTATCGCAAGCTGAGTTGGCTGGTCTTCCCTTTAGGGGGATCTTTTTTGATGTTGGCGCAGTGGCTCTCCACCACTCTTTTCCCCCCTGCTGAGCTTCCACTAGGGGTTGTTACAGCACTTTTAGGCGCCCCTTTCTTTTTAATGCTCCTTTTCCGCCGTAATGGTGTGCCGTAAACTGATATACTTCTGTTCGTTTTTACATTAACGCTGATGGAAATGAGTGAGAATCTCATACGGACCCGCCACTGTGTAGGCTTTTAGCCGAAGTCAGATCTTTCAGCGTTATCGATCTACACTCTCGAGGTTAAAGAGGAATATTTTTATGAGGCAGACCCCTATTTTGTCGCCAATAGCGATCGCTTTGGCACCCCTTTTTTTTGGATCATCACTCTCCGCTCAAACATTAGATTATGAGCATCATGATGAGGTGATTATTTTTACAGCAAATAAGATGCCGACACTCGCACAGAAGAGTGGAGCTCGAACCGATCTTGTCGATGAAACGATGATTGAGGAGCGGCAGTGGCGCACCGTTGAAGAGGCGCTCAGCCATCTCCCTGCGGTGACGCTTAATCGTAATGGGTTAAATGGCCCCGCATCACTCTTTATTCGGGGGGCAGGGACTCAAAATACGTTGGTTCTGCTCGATGGAGTTCCGTTGGGGGATCCGATGGGGACTGGGCGCACTGTTGATTACACGCTGTTAGGAAATTTAGCCCATATTGAACGGGTGGAGGTCTTAAAGGGGGCGCAGAGTACTCTTTATGGATCGAGTGGCATGGGGGGTGTGGTTCAGCTCTTCACAAAGATGGGGAAAAAGCCAAATACCACTCTCGATTTAGAGGCGGGAACGGAATCAACATACCGTGCGACAATCGCAACTTCTGGTATGAATGATCGTTTAACGTACGCTTTTGCTGGAGCGCTTGAGAATAGTCACGGCATCGATGCAACCCTCCCTTCAGAGAATCGCCCTGTGAATGATGCTGATCGAGATGGGTATCGTAATCGCTCCTTTTATGGAAAGATCAATTATCTTTTAACAGAGCAGTTCGATCTTGATCTGATGCTGCACCACACAAATCGTTATTATCAATACGATAATGAGTGGAATAATACAGCGTACGATAATTACGGTCGTAATCGACAGACAACAGCTCGAGTGGCGCTCAATGGTCACTTTTTAGAGGGGCGTTGGGATTCATCTTTAAGTTATGGAATCAATCAGCTAACCCGAAATAATTATAGTGGTGGCATCGACTGGATGAGTGGGGAGGAGGAGCAATATCACTACCCATTTAAGGGGCGAACAGAGCTCTTTACGTGGCACAATATCCTCAATCCAAATTCACAATTTGCAACGATTTTTGGCGCAAGTTACCAAAAAGAGCGGGGAGAGGGGGAGGCGTTTGATCATAAGACCGATACAAAGAGCCTCTATATCGATCAGCATCTTCAGTTAGGGGATAATCTTTTAGCGACCATTGGGGCTCGGCACGATAAGCACTCTACTTTTGGCTCACGAACAACCACTCGTACAACAATTCGCTACAACATCAATGAGCAGATTGCTCTCAAAGGGAGCTACGGCACAGGGTTTAATGCACCAAATGCGTATCAGCTTTATGATGCTTTTGCTGGAAATGAGCGATTAAAAGCGGAGAAGAGCCGTGGCTTCGATTTTGGGGTTGTTGCAAAAGTGAGCCCTACCATAACGTTTGAAGTGACCTATTTTGAGCAGAAATATCGTGACATGATCGATTATTTTGATCTTGGAAATTGGCAAGGGGAGTATCGAAATCTCGATGAAGCGAAGATGCGCGGAGTGGAACTTTCAGGAAATTTTGCGCTGACTCAGCAACTCGATATTGGATTGGGGTATAGCTACCTTGATGCTAAAGAGAAGAAGAGTGGTGGCTCTGCAGAGCGGATGATTCGTCGCCCACGCCATCAAGTGAGTGCCAATATCAATTATCGTCCCAATGAGCGTCTAACGCTTAATGGGGAGTTACTCCACTATAGTGCTCGTTTAGAGAGTATGGATCGAGAGTTGAAAGCGTTTACCCTCCTCAATTTAGGGGTGAGTTATCGGGTAAATGAGCAGCTCTCTTTACGTGCGAAAGTGGAGAATGTGGGTAATGAGCGTTACCACTATGCAGCAGGGTATCGAGAGCCAGAGCGACGAGCATTTCTCGGGATGAAGATCGAGTTTTAGAGGATTTGAGTAGATCCGAGATAAATGCTATTGCATGCAGGTTAAATCGGGGTATATTGAATGGGAAGAGGCGCCATTTTGGGGCCTCTTTCACTCTCTAACTATTCTCTCTATTTTTTATTACCAAAGGAGTCTCCTTATGAGTCAATACCGCCCTAAAACCCTCTTTATTGCTGGACATTCTCGCCTACCACAAGGAATGGCAGCGAAGAGCATCTTTGAAACATTAACAGTCTCCGCAGAGATTGAGATTAAGTATGGGGTTATTATCGAAGCGAGCTGTACGCTTGCTACTGAGCAGGGGAGCAACTTCGTGGGGAGTGTATTGAAAGGGCATAGCTTAAATGAGGGGATTGAGGAGGTGACAGAGGCGTTGCAGAGCCGTTATCGAGGTAAAGCGACTAATGCACTTTGTGCGGCAATTAAAGATTTAGAGCTTCAATTTAAAGCACTTAGAGAAAAGATTGTCGATTAATGAAAAAATAGTTTGACCGATAGAGTAGAGCCTGATAGATTGAAATTGTCCTTGAGGAGAATCTGAACAAAAGGTAATGGTTAGCCCCATTAATAGCGTGTTTCAAGAGTCTCAAGTTTAAACATAAAATCGTACTGCGATATTTGTTGTGACTATACCTTCATTTAAGGTGTAGCAATAAAACAGGTATAGGCCAGTGATAATGAGTATAAGCATTTAGTTGAGTTAATGTTTATATTCATTGTTACTGGCCTTTTTTATTGTTTAAGTTTTAGCTGTTCATTATCGATCTTTAGCCTTAATCGGCACGATCAAATTTAAACAACTCTGGAGAAGAATAAAAATGAGTAATAAATATTTAAGAAAGACGGATACCTATGAAATTCAGGAGCATCCACAGAGCAAGCGCCTATTTCACATCACTTTTGCAGATAAAGTTATTGAGAACTTTCTTAAAAAATGTAATGAGAAAAACATTACAGTAGAGCGCCTTGAGTACACTCCTTTTGAGCGTCACATCATTGCAAGCTTCCTTCTTGATGAGACAGATGACACGCTCGGTACAACCCTTCGTGATATTGTTAACGATCGTGAGTTTGGAGGGTTTACACTCGGTCTTCAAGGTGTAACTAAAGATACTGATGAGTATGTAATTTTCGCAACAGCGATTACTCACTTAGTAGGGGTGCCAAACTTTGATGCGATGACAGGTAAATACTATGCGCGCTTCACTGTTCGCCATACAGATGATAGTGACTCATATTTACGTCAAGCGTACCGTCTCTTTACACTCCATACAGATGGAACCTTCGTTGATGAGCCAACAGATTGGTTATTGATGATGAAGATGGTTGCAGAGAATGCTGTTGGTGGTGAGAGCCGTCTCCTTCACTTAGATGATTGGAAAGAGCTTGAGAAATTCTCACGTTCACCCTTAGCGCATTATGAGTTCGATTACATTGCGCCACCAAGCAAAAACGTATCGCAGAAGGTGAAGAAATCAACTTTCTACATCCAGAACAACCGCCCATGTATGTGCTTCATTGATCAGTTCGTTTACCCTGAAACAATTGAGCAGGCGAAGTATCTCAATGATCTCTCTGCTTCAATGGAAGCTGACGATGCGGTAGTTGAGCTTGAGTTACCTGTAGGTGATTTAGTTGTTGTTAACAACCACTTCTGGTTACACGGCCGTGCAGCGTTTGAAGAGCATAAAGATCTTAAGCGCGAACTTATGAGACAGCGTGGTCGCTTCATCGTTTAATTCTGTTGAACGAGAAAGTATCTAATAAGAAGCTCCTGCCTTGTGTAGGAGCTTTTTTTATTGACGTAGGAAAGAGAAGCGATATAGAGTGAATCAGAAGGAGAATGAGAATGATTATAAATTGGAGGAGAGCGTTATTTACGCTGCTATTACTACTCTCATTTGGGGTAGCTGAGGAGCGTTGTGCACGGATTGCGCTGCTCTCTCCTAGTCTTTCTGATTTGATGGTCGAGCTTGGAAGAGGAGAGAATATTGTTGCCCATACCCCCTTCTGTCTTCTCCCTGAAGAGCAACTTAAGAGGAGTCACAATATTGGGGGGCAGTATGCACTCAATCTTGAACGCTTAAAAGCAAGTCGCCCCACTACAGTTTTTTATCAAGGAGATGAGGGGAGTGATATTGCTCTGACGCTTAAAAAGATGAAACTACCCGCTAAAGGGGTGGATCTCTCAACGCTTTCAGCGATTCAGTCGAGTGAGAGAGTGATTCAAGATTATTGTGGAGAGACCCTTAAAAAGGGGAGTGCAGAAGCGCTCTTAGCGCTTTTAAAGAGGAGAGAAGAGGGAGATTTTGAGCGTTTGAAGCCGCTCTTCTTCTACGGTATGGAGCGGGAAGATTATAGAGATCATCCCCCTTCAATGGCGGTTGGAAAGAGTTTTCATCGAGATTTTATTGAGCAATTTGGGTGGGATAATCGCTATCAAGGGGGGCTCAATGCTCCAACCCTCTCTTTAGAGGCGATTTATCACCTCTCTCCTCAATTTATCGTTATTTTGGTCTCAAAAGAGGGATTACAATTTTCAGATCGAGATGCATTGCAATGGCATCGGCAACAAGCTTTATGGAGAAGAGGGAATCCGTTGCCGCTCTACATTATTGAAGGATATTCAACCCAAATTCCCACCCCAAGAGCGCTCTATCGATTAGGGGAAGTGTTAGAAGAGATAGAGGCTGATTTTTTAAACATTGGAGATAATCAGGAGTAGAAAGATGAAGATAGCGAATAATGTCACAGAATTGATCGGTAATACACCACTTGTTCGCCTCAATCGCGTTACAGAGGGATTAGAGGCAGATGTTGTTGTAAAGCTTGAGTATTTCAACCCCTCCCACTCGATTAAAGATCGCATCGCTTTTAATATGATTAAGCGTGCAGAAGAGGAGGGGTTAATTAAAGAGGGGACAGAGATTATCGAGCCCACCTCAGGTAATACAGGTATTGGATTAGCGATGGTCTGTGCAGCAAAAGGGTACTCATTGACCTTAACGATGCCTGAATCGATGAGTCAAGAGCGTCGCATGCTCTTAAAAGGGTATGGTGCAAAATTAGTCTTAACCCCTGCAGCTAAAGGGATGTCTGGCGCAATCGAGAAAGCGAAAGAGCTCGCACAAGAGAATGAGAATTCCTTTATTCCTCAACAATTTGAGAATCTCTCTAATCCTGCCATTCATCGCGTAACAACAGCTGAAGAGATCTGGAAGGATACTGATGGTGCGGTAGATATCTTTATCGCAGGCGTAGGAACAGGGGGGACGGTTACGGGCGTTGGTGAGCGTTTAAAAGAGCTAAAGCCGAGCGTTGAAGTGGTTGCTGTTGAGCCTAAAGAGTCAGCGGTTCTTTCAGGTGAGCCGAGTGGCCCCCATATGATTCAAGGAATCGGAGCGGGATTTGTTCCCTCTGTACTTAATGAGAAGGTGTATGACCGAATCGCTCCTATCGCCTCTAAAGATGCCGTTGAGATGGCTAAAAGAGTAGCGAAAGAGGAGGGGCTCCTTGTAGGAATCTCATCAGGTGCTACAATTCAGGCCGCTCTAAATGAGGCGAAGCGCCCTGAGAATAAGGGGAAACTGATCGTTGCGATCGTCGCCTCTTTTGGTGAGCGTTATCTCTCTACCCCTCTTTTTGAAGAGTATCGCACCGAAGAGTGATCGATCTTTGATTTGAGTGAAAGGGTAAGAGGATTTTGGAAAAAGTGTGATAAAATATCACGCTTTATTCACTATTTATATAAATGTAAGGAGTTTACATGTCTAAGCAACAGACCCTCTCAATTATTAAGCCTGATGCAGTTGGTAAAAACGCAATTGGTGCAATCTACTCACGTTTTGAAGCTGCAGGTTTTGAAATTGTAGCGGCAAAGATGGTTCAACTTACCCGTGAAGAGGCAGAAGGTTTCTATGCCGTTCATAAAGAGCGCCCCTTCTTCAACGATTTAGTTGAGTTTATGATCTCAGGTCCTGTGATGATCTCAGTGCTTCAAGGTGAGAATGTGATTCTTAAGCATCGCGATATTATGGGTGCAACGAATCCACAAGAGGCGCTTGCAGGTACGATTCGTCACGATTTTGCTGACTCAATCGATGCAAACGCAGTTCACGGTTCAGACTCACCAGAGACAGCAGCAACAGAGATCGAGTACTTCTTTGGCGAAAATGCTGTTGGTAAAGTTGGTGTTTGCGCACGCTAATTGGGCGGATTAATGTTAGATATACCCATTAAAGTAGAAAATAATTCTAAGGTTAACCTATACGGGTTAACCTTAGTTTCGTTAAAAGAATTGTGTCACGAGCTTGGTGAAAAGCCGTATCGAGCGGTTCAAATTATGAAGTGGCTCTATCATCATGGCGTTGAGTCGATCGATGAGATGACAGATATCTCAAAAAAGACCCGCGCTAAATTGAATGAAGTCGCCACCATTTCACTCCCTGCTGTGATTGAAGAGCAACCCTCGAAAGATGGAACGTATAAGTGGCTGATTCGCTTAGATTCAGGCAATAGTATCGAGATGGTCTACATTCCCGAAGAGGGGAGAGGTACGCTCTGTGTCTCTTCACAGATTGGGTGTGCGCTCGACTGCTCTTTCTGTTCTACAGGTAAACAGGGCTTTAACCGAAATTTAGCGGTTGAAGAGATTGTAGGGCAGATTGTTGTTGCGAAGAAGATGCTTGGCGATTATGCGCCCGATCGTGAATATAATACGCCACGTAAAGTGACCAATATTGTGATGATGGGGATGGGAGAACCACTCCTCAACTATCGAAATGTTGTGAGCGCGATGGAGATTATGCTCGATGATTACGGATTTGGGTTCTCAAAGCGCCGTGTCACTCTGAGTACGTCAGGAATTGTGCCTGCGCTCTACCGTTTGAAAGAGGATATTGATGTTGCGTTAGCGGTCTCTCTTCATGCGCCTTACAACACTCTGCGTGATGAGCTTGTTCCAATCAATCAGAAGTATCCCATCGAGGAGCTACTTGAAGCGTGCCGCGCTTATATCTCCACCTCCTCCCGTAAAAAGATTACGTGGGAGTATGTGATGCTAAAAGGGGTGAATGATCGAGAAGAGGATGCTCATGCATTAGCGAAATTGATTAAGGATATCCCTGGTAAAGTGAATCTTATTCCTTTCAATCCTTTCCCCGATACTGAGTATGAAACTTCAACCAGTAAGCAGATCAATCTCTTTCGAGATGTACTAATTGGTTATGGTATAGTCGTAGTGACCCGAAAAACCCGTGGAGAGGATATCGATGCGGCGTGTGGACAACTAGCGGGCAGAGTTAACGATAAGACAAAACGTACCCAAAATAAGTAGCGATTTTATAGAGGATAACCATGAAGAAATTACTCCTAATCTCATTAAGCTCACTCATTTTAGCATCCTGCGCCACTAGCGGTGGTTATGGAGGGGGCTCAAATAAAAATCAGCGGATTACAACGGAAGATCTTGAGCGTTCCGTAAGAGTAAATTATGAATTGGGAACCTCTTATATTATGTCTGCAAATTATGATGTTGCAGAAGATAAATTGATGAAGGTTGTTACCCGCTCTCCCGATTTTCCAGATGTTTATAATGCATTAGGGGTGTTACAGCAGCGTCGTGGAAAAATTACCGATGCAAGTACCTTTTTTGCAAAAGCGATCTCTCTAGATCCTGAATATGAGCAAGCGATGACGAACTATACTCGCCTGCAGTGTGAGCATGGTGGTCTTGCAACGGTCGCTTCGGCAGCACAAGGAGCACAAGGGGGAACGGTACAGGCGGGGCTCTACGCAGGAGCGGCAGAGTGCGCTATTCACTATAAAGAGCCAGCAGCGGCTCTCCAGTATGCTAACAATGCGATCAGCATCGACCCACGCTACGCCCCAAGTTACCTCCATAAAGCGCGCGCTTTTGGTGCATTAAGGCAAGGAGCTGAAGGGCTCTCAGCACTCAATCAGTATCATGATTTGAAAGGGTATACCCTTCCTAGTGCCCAATTAGGGGAGGAGCTTGCAAAGCTCGCTAAGGATGGTAGAGAAGCCGCAAAATATAAAAATGTTATTGCAACACAATTTGGCAATACTCGTGGATAAAGAGAGAAGGATTGATTAAATGCTATCAGAGCAAATTGGGCAGCTTCTTAAGGAGGCTCGTCTAGAGAAGGAACTCTCAGAGGAGGAGGTATCCCGTGCGATATCTCTACGTGTCTCCCTTATTCAAGCGCTAGAAGAGGGGGATTTTGATCAGACAGGAGCACTTGTCTACACCAAAGCTTATCTTAGACGTTATGCACGTTTTGTTGAGTTAAATGATGATTCATTTGAGGAGCTCGTTTCACAACTTAAGGAGCGGGATGATCTCTATGAAGATATTGGAAAGAGTGCAATTGCTAAGGCTGAACGGGAACGTAGTAGTGTAAACCGCTCATTTAGAATCTATCTTGCTGCGGTGATTCTTCTTTGTGGAATCGGTTTTTTTGCCGCGCAACAGGGGTGGATCCCTTTCCTCTCTGAGGAGAGTGAGAAAGAATTTCAAGATGAGTATGATGACGATGGATTTGTTCCCCGTTATCAAGAGGGGTACTTCGATGATGGGCTTTCTGAAGAGATTGAACTCTCCCCTGAGGTGCTCGCATCATTGATTGATGAGGAGTATCTTGAGGGGCTTAATCTCCCTGAAGTTGAATCGAATGAGCGAGAGGAGTCGCTTCTATTAGAGAGTAAGCGTGCTGAGGAGATGATCTCTCAACAGCGTGCAGAAGAGAGCACAGAGCGTGAAGATAATAGTAACGCTTCTGTTGTAACTGAAGAGAATAGAGGCGTTAAACTCCATTTAAAAGCGAACTGTTGGACAAAAATTACCGATAGTAGCGGCAAAGAGCTTGTGGCAAAAGAGCTTACAAGTGGGGAGTATCTTTTTGATGGTACCGCCCCCTTTAGAATTCGTATTGGAAATGCGCAAGCATTAGAAGCGGTTGAGATTGATGGAGTCTCTATTGAAGAGAAACAGTTTCGCCCAGATAATCGCACATCGGTGCACACCTTTACGGTAACTCGAGAGGATGTAGAGCGTGAGTAAAAAAATTACCGCCATTCGTGGCATGAAAGATTGGTTGCCTGAAGAGAGCCACTATTGGCAGATGATTGAGGGGCACTTAAAGAACCTCTTTAATGAGTATGGATATCTTGAATTGCGTACGCCAATTATTGAGGAGACTCGCCTCTTTTCTCGCTCTTTAGGTGAGGTGACCGATATTGTTGAGAAGGAGATGTACACCTTTCCAGATCAGAATGATTCGATGAGTCTAACGCTTCGTCCAGAGATGACGGCGGGGATCGTTCGAGCGGGAATTGAGCATGGACTTTTCCATAATCAGACTCAAAAAATGTGGCAGATTGGCCCAGCATTCCGTTATGAGCGTCCACAAAAAGGGCGTTATCGCCAGTTTCATCAAGCGGATATTGAGATCTTTGGTATTGAGAGTGCAGATGCAGATGCTGAGATGCTCTCAATGCTAAACCGCCTCTGGAAGCGATTGGGGATCGATCAGACATTACAGCTTGAGATCAACTCAATGGGGACTGCTGAGAGTCGAAAAATCTATCGAGAGGCGTTGATCACTTATTTTGAAGCGTATAAAGATAAGCTTGACGCCGATAGCCAGCGGAGACTCTATAGCAATCCTCTGCGTATTTTAGATTCTAAAAATCCCGATTTAAATGAGATTATTGCAGGAGCGCCACAGCTTCTCGATTATCTAGATGAGGATTCAAAAACACATTTTGAATCACTCTGTCAGCAACTCGATCTTTTAGGGGTTCAATATATTGTCAATCCTCGTATTGTGCGTGGAATGGATTACTACACAAGAACCGTCTTTGAGTGGACGACTGATGCATTGGGCGCACAAGGGACCGTTTGTGGCGGTGGCCGTTATGATGGAATGGTTGAGGAGTTAGGGGGAAGCCCTACACCTGCAATCGGCTTCGGTATTGGAATGGAGCGTTTAATTCTGCTCTGTCGTGAGCTGGGAGTAGAGGCGGATATTGAGCCTCCTCTTCTAACAACTATCTTCTTAGGTGAGGCTGCAACAGTTTCAGGGATGCAGTTGATCGAAACGCTTCGTGATCACTTCTCTGGTGTGAAAATGATCAATAACTTAGGAGGGGGGAGTATGCGCTCTCAGATGAGAAAAGCTGACCGCTCTCAAGCCCGTTTTGCCCTCATTTTAGGGGAGGATGAGCTTAAAAATGGTGTTGTTATTCTGCGTGATCTACGTGAAGCGGGTGAGCAGGAATCATTAACAAAAGAGCAGTTGATTGAGCGTTTAAGTGAGCATTTAGCAGAAAATAGATCAGCAATTTAGAGGGAATAAAGATGAGCTTAAGTCAATTTGAGACAGATGAGCAGCGCGCGGAAGCGCTCATTGATTGGTTAAAAGAGAATAGTAAATTTATTGTTGGTTTAATTGGGCTCTCGGTAGCGCTCTTTTTTGGAACCCATTTTTATAAGAGTAGTCAGGCTGCGGGCGTTAAGCGCTCTTCAGATCAATATGGGCTCTTTAAAGATCTCTATCAGCAAGACTCTCTAAATGATGAGGCTTTTGAAGCCGTAAAAGGGGCAAAGCATACAATCTATGGCACCTTCGCAGCTTCCCTTCTTGCCAGTGATATTGAGCAGGAGAAGCGAGATGGTGATGCAGTCGCTCTTTTAGAGGAGGCGATTAAGCGGGAGAAGGATACCGTTTTAAAAGCGATGTTAACCTACCGTTTAGCGCTTGCGCATTACAATAGTGATCAATTTGATGAGGCGCAGAAGGTGTTAGAGAAGATTACGCTTGCAAGTTACGAGCCTCTTGTAAAAACTTTAGCAGGCGATATCGCCCTAAAGAGAGGGGATTATGAAACAGCTCGCATTCGTTACAGTGAAGCGTTAGAGATGAATGATGAGAATCAATTGAGCTTAACGTACTATAAATTGCAAGCGCTCGGTGGAGCACTATAAGCCCCATTTTGATGGGATAGAGAGGTCTTATGAAGAAGTATTTTGTCGTAGGCGCGCTGTCACTTGCGATTGCGGGTTGTAGCGGTTTTTTAAGTGGAAAATCTAATTTAGCTCAACCTAAAGAGTTAAATAGTGCGCTCATCAATCAATCATCTATCTCACAATTATGGGGAGTGAATAGCAAAGCGAGTACAACGGCTCGCACAGGGTTACGTTTTCAGATGGCGCATGATGCCTCAAATCTCTATGTTGCAGGTGCAAATGGAGCGGTAAGCGCAATCGATCTTAGCAGTGGTGCTCTTCGCTGGAGCCGCTCAGTTGGAAAATTGAGTGCAGGTGTGGGAGCGGGAAGTGGCGTAGTTCTTGTTGGAGATCGTGATGGAAATTTAATCGCTCTCTCAAGCGCTGATGGTACGGAGAAGTGGCGTAAACGTCTGCTAGGACCTGCTAATGCTGCGCCCATCGCATCACATGGCCGAGCGATTGTACGTTCAATGAGTGGCGCTGTTGAGGCGTTTAACTTAGAGACAGGGGAAGAGGATTGGGCGTATGTAGTTGGGCGCCCAGAGATGAATATCCGTGGTGGCGCTCAACCTCAGGTTGTGGGAAATGAGCTCTTCATCCCTAATGATATTGGTCAGGTTGGCGTGTTAGACGTCGAGAGTGGCAAAGTTCTTTGGGGCACCAATCTTGGAAAAGTGCGCGATGGTTCTCTTATGGGGCAGCTACGGGATGTTGATGCTGCGCCTATCATCACTGAAAATCGCCTCTTTGCTGCAACCGTAAAAGATGGAATCACTGCTACTAATAAGCAGGGAAAACGGCTCTGGAGTGCAGGAGAAGGGGTCTATGCAGGGTTTGCATATGATGGAAGAGCCCTCTACGCAGTTGAGCATGATAGTAAAATTCGTGCACTCAATAGCGATAACGGCGCTCAATTATGGACCAATGAGGATTTAACAGGGCGCTGGTTAACAGAGCCACAAGTGATTAATCAGAGAATAGTTGTTGGAGATTTAGAGGGGTATGTGCATCAAATTGAGAGCACAACAGGGCAGCTAATTAGCTCTACTAAAGTTGCTAAGAGCGGCTTTCTTCCCGATACACTCCAAATTAATGGAACAATGATCTTAATGGATCGTACAGGCGGTATTTACCGAATTGGACTTTAGGAAATAATGAACTACTCCTTACCGATTTTTGCCCTTATTGGGCGCCCGAATGTTGGGAAATCTACAATTTTTAATATCTTAACGCAGACCCGAGATGCGCTTGTTGCCGATCAGCCTGGATTAACGCGCGATCGACAATATGGAGAGGGGCGTGTAGGTGATGAACCCTATATTATTCTCGATACAGGTGGTCTTTCAGGTGAAGAGGATAAGATCGACACGCTCATCGAACAGCAGGTATGGCGCGGCACCGATGAAGCTGACGTCATCTTCTTTGTTGTGGATGGAAAAGTGGGGGTCACCGCTGGTGATTTAGAGATCGCAAGCCGTCTTCGCCGTTTAGAGAATAAGCCTGTAATTGCTGTTGTGAATAAGGCGGAAGGGATGAACCCTGATCTGATTGTAAGCGAGTTTTATAGCTTAGGTCTTGGCGATCCTATCGCTGTCTCTGCGGCTCACAGTCAAGGTTTTATGGAGCTTATTGAGCGAGCTTTCACCCATATCGATCCAGAAGATTTTGTTGAAGAGCCTTTTGTGGATGATGGTTCAATTCGTCTAGCGGTTTTAGGGCGCCCAAATGCTGGAAAATCGACGCTTCTTAATAAAATCTTGGGGGAGGAGCGTCTACTCGCTACGGATATTGCAGGAACGACCCGTGATAGTATCGAGATCCCGTTTGAGATGTATGAGCGTAAATTTACTCTTATCGATACAGCGGGGATTCGTCGCAAAAGTCGGGTTGATGACAAAATCGAGAAATTTAGCGTTCTTAAGAGTTTAGAGGCGCTCAAACAGTGCCATGTGGCGGTCTTCGTTTTTGATGCGAAAGAGGGGCTCTCTGAACAGGATTCAACCCTTTTAGGGTACGCACTTGAGTATCATCGTCCTCTCGTTTTGGCGATCAATAAGTGGGACCTATTAGAGAATGATGAGAAGGAGTGGATTAAGCAAGATTTTGCTCGCCGTTTCGCCTTTATCGATTATGCTGAACCGATCTTCATCTCAGCGCTTCGTGGAGGCTCAGGAATAGGGCGAATTCTAAAAGAGGCGATCAAAATTTATGATAGCTCTATGCAGGAATTTACCACTAATAAGCTCTCCAATATTTTAGAGAAGGCGGTACAAGCGCACCATCCTCCTGTCGTGAAGGGATTTGCTCCTAAGTTGCGTTATGCGCATCAAGGGGGGGTGAATCCTCTACAGGTGATCATTCACGGAAATCGTACACAATATGTGAGTGAGAGTTATAAACGTTATCTGAGTAAAGCGTTTTATGAAGGGCTTGGACTCTACCGCACCCCTGTACGGATTAACTTTAGGCAGGGGGATAACCCATATGCGAATAAGAAGCCTAAAGAGAAAGAGCGTCGTGGCCGTAAGCGTAAACGTTACTAAAGTGGCGTAAATGGAAATGATGAAAAGCTACTCCTAAGAGTAGCTTTTTTTATGCATTAAATTTATTTAGGGGAAGAGGAGGGCGTATAGCGGGGTTTTTCTGGCATACGCTCCTCAATGCGGCTTAAATTGAGCGCAATATCTCTCTCCGTCACCTCATAATCATTCCATAAATGGGTGTACCGTTTCACCTCTTCTGGCCAGCGGTAAGTTACATTAAACCCTCGTAGAGTACACTCCTGATGGAGTTGATCATATCTATTTTTAAGAAAGAGCAACTTATCACGAAAGAAGGTGACATGCCCCTTTCCTAAGAGATAGGCGGGTTCATCACTTAAGGGGAGAACCCCATCCCGTTTGAGAACATCATTAGGAATACGGGTCAATTCACGATGTTCCGCTAATAGATGTTGATCACATAATTTTTTTGGATCAATCAGATTAATTCGAGTCACAATTTAATCCCTCTATAAAGATAGTTGAATCACTCCTCAATCACTATTTTGGGAGGAGAGCGGTAGATCTCCTCCAGTTGAGGATTTGATAGAAGATCGGAAGGGAAGAGGTAATCCCCTTTCAACAGAGGGAGGTTGAGGTGCGTTTGGGATAGGTTGAGCTCCATATTTTTTGCACTCTCCCAAGCCTCTGTCAATAGGAGTGTACAGTAAGTCCCTCTCTCTTTTTGATAATGGAAGGGAGTTCCAACTTGCGCTTTAGCGTGATGGACCGCACTCATCTGCTCATCTGATGAGGCTGCAATTCGATAGATTGCAAACTCATTACTGCGATCAGGGTGTAGAAAAAAATCGAGCGTATCGATGACAACACCGTCGGGATTCTCTTCCCGCTCTGAAGGGGTGGCATGAACCACTCGCCACTCACCCTCCTCGTAGAAGAGCATCCCTACATGGCTATAATCGCTCTTAGGGTCAGATATCATCACAAGATGGCTCACAAATGCCAAACCTTGACGAAAAATAAGATCCCCATTTTTGATCTCAATAGAGGGGGGGATATCAGGATGGGGAGAGCTAAAGAGCGGGGTGATGAGTGTAAGGAGAAGTAGGGTAAGTCTTCGCTGCATTCTGAATGTCTACTTTAAATAAGAGAGGGGCAAAAAAATAGCCACCAAATTGAGGGCGGCTATCTCTAAATAGGGGGATGATGAGATTACATCTCAACTTTCCACTTTCCGTTCACTTTTTTAAGCTCAAAAACATCATTGTTACTGCTTCCATCACCAAGTTCAATGGTGTGGTGAACGCTTGCAGATTGTTTATCTTCTGAGTAATCGATACGATCGATAGTCACCTTCTTAATACCACCTTGTGCTTTCATCTCTGAAGCAGCAAGGCCAAGCATCATATCGAATTTGCCCTCTATGAGCGCAAGCTCCTCTTTAGATGCACCGCTTGTATCCATGTAGCTGAGCATTTTTTTCGAATCTCCCTTCTCCATTGCGCTGTAGATCCCTTTAACAACAGGTTCTGGAGAATCTGAGCCACCACACGCAACAACTAATGCCATGGTGATAAGGATAGCAAAGCTACGAAACATCTTTTTCATACTGGTCTCTCTTTTATTGGGTAAATAGTTAGCCGATTATAATCGTTTTTTTAGATGAGAGCTATCAAAATAAATAAGTCTCATTAAATTTTTTTATTAACATCTTTAGGATTGCTAAAGAGCGTCAAGATGAGTCCAGAGAGAATGATGAGAAGCGCACCGAGCCAGCCATAGATTCCTAATCGTTCTCCCCAGAAAAAGTGGGAGATAAGTGCGCCAAAGAGCGCATTTAGGTAGTAGAAAGGGGCGAGGATTGAGGCATCTGCCAGCCGATTAGCGCGGGTGAGCCAGATCTGCCCAAGTGAGCCAAAAAAGCCCATTCCTAAAACAAAAATCCAGATCAATCCCCCTTTAGGGAGGGTAAATTGGGTGAAAGCGCCATAAACAAGAGAGAAGATGATCCCCGTTAATGAGAAGTAGAAGACAATTTCAGAGCCCTCTGCCACTTTAGTCATCCGTTTAACCGCCACCATCGCCATCGCTACAAAGAGCCCTGCAATGATGGGGAGCAGGGAGAGGAGGGAAAATTGTGGTTTATCCACCCCCGCAAGGAGCCACGAGCCGATCATCGCCAGTAGAAAGCAGGGGATCAGAAGCCAAGAGAGCCGCTCTTTTAGCCAGATGAAGGCGAGAATAGGGACGAAAAGTGGCGTTAGGGAGCGCAGAACGGTTGCATCTGATAGTGGGAGGAGCGTTAGAGAGGTGAAGATTAAAATCATCCCAATCTGCCCTGATAGGGAGCGTATGGCGTGGAGCGGAAGCCGTTTTAGGGAGTTTTTCATCTCACCGCTTCTCATAAAGAGGGGAAACATCCAGATTAAGGTGAAGAGATTACGAAAAAAGATGATGGAGGCGACAGAGAGCTCTCCCCCTAATGTCTTAATAATGCTATCCATCAGCGCAAAGCTGAGTTGCGAGAGGATGATAAAGAGAATACCGATCTGTGTAGGTGTCATTTTAGCCTTAAAAAAAGAGCGCGAGAGGCGCTCTTAATATTTGATTGAATCGATTAGCGTTTAAGCTTTTTTAGTGCCGCAAAGGGATTATTGATCGGTGCATTTTTCTCTTCCCGCTCACTCCGTTTATTCGGCTTTCTCTCCCGCTTATTATTGGGGGACCTCTTCTGATTATTGATCTCATTAGCATCATCCGTTAGACGCATTGAGAGCCCAATTCGTCTCCGCTCAAGATCGATCTCCATCACCTTTACAGTGACGATATCTCCAACTGAAACAACAGAGTGGGGATCTTTAATGAAGCGATCAGCCAGCGCACTAATATGAACTAAGCCATCTTGCCCAATTCCAATATCAACAAATGCTCCAAAGTTTGCAACATTTGAGATTACCCCCTCTAAAATCATATTCGGTTTTAGATCGCTAATCGATTCAATCCCCTCTTTAAAGTTAGCAGTCTCAAATTCTGGACGGGGGTCTCTGCCAGGTTTTTCGAGCTCTGCAATAATATCGATGACGGTAGGAAGCCCAAATTTTTCGCAGATATAATCGTTAGGATTGAGGCTACGTAGGAGAGTATGATTCCCGATGAGTGATTCGAGCGGGAGATTATTTCTCTTCTGAATTCGTTCAACGACAGGGTACGCCTCTGGGTGGACAGCTGAGTAATCGAGTGGATTCTTTCCATCACGAATGCGTAGGAATCCTGCCGCCTGTTCAAAGGTTTTAGGGCCGATACGGGGAACTTTCTGAATCGTTTTGCGTTCAAGAAAGGGGCCATTCTCATCTCGATACGCCACAATATTTTGTGCGGTTGTCTGATTGAGCCCTGAAACTTGCGCCAATAGAGGGACAGAAGCGGTATTGATATCGACACCAACTGCGTTTACACAATCCTCCACTACAGATTCAAGGGAGCGGGCGAGCTCATTCTGATTCACATCATGTTGATACTGCCCCACACCGATCGACTTTGGCTCAATCTTTACAAGCTCAGCTAGTGGATCTTGTAGGCGGCGAGCAATCGAGATAGCGCCTCTTAGTGAGACATCGAGCGTTGGAAACTCCTCTGCTGCTAATTGTGAAGCTGAATAGACAGACGCCCCCGCTTCACTGATGATCACTTGATTGAGATGGGGGAAGTGGCGACGAAGCTCTGCAATGAGGCGATCACTCTCTCTAGAGGCGGTGCCATTACCGATCGCAACAAGATCGACCTCATACGCTTTTACAAGCTGAGCGAGCGTTGCGAGGGATTGATCCCAGCGATTTTGTGGTGCGTGTGGATAGATCGTGTCGGTTGCGATCAATTTCCCCGTACGATCTACAACGGCCAATTTACACCCAGTTCTAAATCCAGGGTCGAGCCCCAAAATTACCCGCTCACCAGCAGGGGATGCGAGAAGAAGATCTTTAAGATTGCGAGCAAAGACGTTGATCGCCTCCGCTTCCGCCTCCTCTTTTTAGCGATTAATGAGTTCAAGAGAGAGGGAGAGGCTCAATTTAGCGCGCCAAGCAAGACGAATCGTCTCTTTGATCCAATCGGATGGATTTGAACGCTCAAAATGGTTAGCAATCATGGTAAGAGGCGCAGCTTCTAACGCTTCGGGAAGGGCTAAGTTGAGGGTTAAGAGTCCCTCATTTCTTCCCCGTAGAAGAGCGAGAGCTCGGTGTGATGGGATCTCTTTAATCGGCTCACTAAATTCAAAATAATCACGATATTTACTCGCCTCCTCCTCTTTCTCTTTCGTCACTCGGGAGGTGAGCTCCCCCTCATCCCATAAAAATTGGCGCAATCTTCCGATTAGGGGAGGGGTTTCTGAAATTTTATCGATG
>JASLFR010000077.1 GCA_030150565.1 Cardiobacteriales bacterium
CCTATCGAGTTTACTGACCATATGGGAATGCCACTTCAAGAGGGGCTTCTCTTTGTTCACAACATCTTAGTCGGTTTAGGCATTCGTGAAAAAATCAAGATCGGGGCAAGCGGTAAGATCATCACAGCATTCGATATTGCAAAGACTATCGCTCTAGGTGCTGACTGGGTTAACTCTGCACGTGGATTCCTCTTCTCACTCGGCTGTATTCAATCACAATCGTGCCACACTAATAAGTGCCCGACAGGAATTGCAACCCAAGATAAGAGCCGTCAATCTGCATTGATCGTACCAGATAAGCAGCAACGTGTTTATAACTACCATAAGAACACAATGTTCGCTTTAGCTGAGATTATTGCATCAGCTGGAATCGATCACCCATCGAAGATCACGCCTAACTACGTTGTGATGCGTACCTCTGAAAATCAAGTTCGCCACTACTGTAACCTCCACTACTTCATGAAAGAGGGTGAGTTACTCAGTGGAGAGATTAGCAGCCCATACATGAAATCTGTTTGGGAAGCTGCTCAAGTAGATACGTTCGAGCCTAAAGCATCTATCCAGATTCAGGACTCGGTCATGTAATCGATCTAATTCAGTAGTAGATTAATAGTAGAAGAGCGCTCTTATGAGCGCTCTTTTTTATTGCCTGTTTAAAGAAGAGGGGCGTTATCCCCCATTAAGAGATTAAGGATCGATCAAGTGGTGAAACTTCCGCTCACAAGGAGCGCTTGATTGATTTAAGAGCAGAGAAGAATGCCCCTCTCTCATTGAGGGAGCTCCTTCCAATGCTCTTCTCACCCATATCATATAGAGGATAAATATTGAGACAAAAAAATCCCTACTCAATGAGTAGGGAAAAATCGAATAATGAGATGAGGAGTCGCCCCCTTTGGAGGCCTTATGAGTAAAGAAGGAGCGATCCTCAAAATAGATCTATTACTTAGAGATTAAGGTCTAATCCCCCCTCTTCACGCTCTTTACGACGCGCCTCTTTAAGTGGAGGAATAACACAGAGCACGGTTAATGACACCACTGCAATAATCGCCCAGCCCGCTAAAGTGTACCCCCCAAGATCGATTAACTGCCCTGCAAATGCAGGTCCCACAGCAATACCAAGTGCAATGAAGCTTCCTGTTGCTGCTGCTACTCTCCCCTCTTTATCAAGAGAAGCGGCAAGCCCTGTTAAGTAAGCGAGTGCATAGAAATAAGCGGTCGCATTCATAAGAACAATCGCTGTGTAGAAGAGCTTTGAACCAGAAGCCATCAAGTAGCCAAGTGTAATCGATCCATGCCCAATGATTCCGATTAGAACAGGAATAGTAATACCAAACTTATTCCCCACTTTTGCCACAATAAGCGGCCCAATAAGAGCGATAAATGCTTGAAGTGCAAGAATCATCCCCATCTGTGACGTGGTGTAACCGAGATTAACCCCAATCTGCTCAACAAAAGCCCACCCCATTGTATCTCTCATAGAGAAGAGGAACATCGTCGCCATCATACCGAGCGCCGTTAATGTTACTAAGCTGATATTGGATGATGATTTTGCCCCTTCTCTTGCATCGTGAGAGACCACAACATCTACTCTCTCCGTATTAATATATTGGGGAAGCCCTGTTAAGAAGATGAACATAAATGCATACGTTCCTGCAACACCGAAATAGGTTCCTTTAAGGCCATACTTCTCAGCGATAAATCCAAACCCAAGCATGACAGCGATCATAATCATTACAAAGATCACATTCATCTGCCCAGCTGTTTTATCAGGATCATCAGCCGATGAGATGACAGAGTTACCCACCGCTAATGCTAATCCTGCACCAAATCCTGCAAAACCACGCACTAAGATCAATTGCGTTAAATCACCAATATAGGCTGAGATAATATTCGCCGCAATCGCCATCAACGCCCCAACCATCGCCACAGTTCTACGTGGTACGCGATTAATGTAGGGGGAGATTAGGAGTGATGAGACCATCGCTAAAGTAAACTCAACCGAAAGTACAAGCCCTGTTGTCCCTTCAGAGAGATTGAGCCCCTCCATCATCGCACCCATCAAAAATGGGAGCATCAAGAGTGTTAAGAGTCCAACGCCGTACGCAGACGCAGCTGCAGACAAAACAAGCCGTAGATGGCTATTTTTTGTTTCCATACTATATCCTCACTAATTGTTATTGATATCAGGAGAACTCACCCAAAGGTGATTCCCTGCTCTTTTTTTAATTCTTATTATTCGATAAAAGTGTTGGCGACTCATACGCCATCTATAAATGCTTCTTTGAGCAATCTTTTTTATTTTTATTATTT
This sequence comes from Cardiobacteriales bacterium, assembly GCA_030150565.1. GTDB lineage: Bacteria > Pseudomonadota > Gammaproteobacteria > Cardiobacteriales > Wohlfahrtiimonadaceae > JAAZCI01. The sequence continues at coordinate 2,311 of JASLFR010000077.1, forward strand.
AATAACCTCCGTATAAAAAATATAGCCAAATAAAAAGTGGAGCGCAAGAGATGAAAAGATTATTAATAATATTATTATCTCTTTTTATCCCTCCCTATTATTAAATTACCGATAAGTTAACCTTATAACCTCATGATTTAAAACCTTAAAGATCCATCCTTAACCGATGATTAAAATCTCTCTATAAGCCTACTTTTTACCCAAATTTGCCCATAAAAAAAGCGCTCTTCTTATAAAGAGAGCGCCTATTTTCACCCCTTAATCGCTCTAAAAATCGCGCGTATAGAGAAGATCAACACTTGAATCTTCAGAGCCTACTTGGGTCTCAAAGTTGAAGTAGTTTAAGAATTTATAACGGATAATTCCATACGCATTACTCCCCTCTTCAAGGCTCATACCTAAACCGACATAGACCTGATCATTCACCTGTTTCCCAAGCCCTACCGCTGTATTACCCGCTAAATCTTGAGTCAAACCAAAATCGGTTAAGCCAAATTGATCCGCTAATCCTCCACCACCCGGATCTTTCCCCGCTAAGATATCGATCAACGCTTTTGCAAGAAATGCGCTATCAGCGGGTGAGTTAAGATTTGGCTCTCGGCCAAAGATAAGATAAGAGACAATCGCAAGATCAGACATCATCGGATTGGAGTAGAGCGTAATTTTAGGGCGACGAAGATTCCCCGTTAAGCGGATACCGACATCCCCTTTTCGGCTCGATTTCCCTAAATCAAACTCTCGCGATGCTTGAATATCTAAAAGAGGATTGAGGAGCGGCCCTGAAAAACGAACCTGCCCACGATCAAGATTGAGGCGCTGCCCATAAAGACGATACTCCCCACTCTTAACATCAATCCCACCAAGCGCCTCTATCTCACTATTTGCGCTCTTTTTAAGATGAAGCTCCCCCTTAAGATATCCTAAGAAGCTCCCCATACCGACAGAGATCTTCTCCCCTAATCGAACAGCTAAATCTAACTCTAACGCCTCTGCAATCGGCGCCTTCTGCTTCGGTTTAGCACCCCGCACAATAATGACATCGGAAGAGCCCGCCTTCACTTTCCCCCGCCCTTGGCCATAATTTGCATGAATATATTTCAATTCAGGAACGAAGATCGATCCAGTCACCGATTGACGTCCCCCTTCTAAGGTGTAACGAAGATCGGGAGAGGCTAGAAGGCGAATATTGGGGGAATCAGCAAAGAGGAGATTATCCCCTTTAGCAGTGATATGTGCCGTAAGCCGCTCAATATTGAAATCACCTGTAACATTTAAACGCCCCTCTCCAAGATCGGTACGCCCAGTGATGGCAAGTTCTGGCAATCCCTCTTTCAAAATTGCGTTGAGGTTAATATTTCGTATTGAAGTATTCAGCTCTCCAATATAGATATTTCCATCATTGAACCCAATATTGGCGTAGAGGGTTGGTTTTTTCATCGGCCCATGAATATCAGCCCGAGCGTTGACTCGCCCCTCCAATTTCTGCAGATAGGGAACTAGCGGGGAGATCCATGTTAATGAGGGGATATGCGCCTCTGTATGAAACTGTAGCTGCTGCTCTTCGAACGGATCGAGCAACTTCCCGCTCCCCTTAATCTGGAGATATTGCCCCCAGTCAACTCCTAGATCGGCAGTTACATCTTCAGGCTTTGCTAAGAGTCGCATAAAGCTTGCCGTTAGTGGAATCTCCACCTGCCGCCCTTGAAGGCGATAACGGGTCCGCCCTTCAGCAAGTGAGAGATCTGCAACCCCTACATAATCCTCTTTATCGGTAAATCGCCCTGAAACAACAAGATCGAGCGAAGTATCGATAAGCAGATCAGGAGGGAGAAACTCCTTTACAATCGATGCAGGAAGACGGCGCAGAACTGCAGTCCCTGCACTCATCTCTGGCTGATAGCGCCCCTCAAGACAGAGCGAAGTTGGTAACTGGACAAGACAAAAAGAGCTTAACGAAACCTCATCTTTAGAAGCGAAAAGATAGGTCGGCTTCTGTAGCTGGTAGCGCCCTGTATATTTTGAATTAAAGGTGCTCTCCTCAAGATAGAGCGTCCATTTTGGGGAGCGATCGAGCTCTGCTAAGCGCGCAATACCGGAAAGAGTTAAGGAGGCGAAGGGGGATTCTGCATCAAAATTGAAGGTATGCCCCGCAAAAGAGCCATCAAAGATCATCTCAGCGTGATCTAAGAGCACCCCTCCACTATTGTGAATTCTCTTAACACTCAAGGTGCTCTTAAGTGCGCTATTGATATCCCCTACCGCATTGAGAGCGATCTGATCGATCGTCATCTCCCCAATCTGAAGATTCTTCGCATCGAGTAGAGTCTCCTCCATCTCTTTCCCATTATGGTGAGCATTTAACGTTAAACGCTCCAGTTTTAACCCCAACGCCTCTAGGTGATCGATCGCAAGATCACTCTCAATTAAGGGTTGTAGTAGAGTGCCTCGTAACGAAAGACTCCCCCCTAAATCGCCATGCACGTCAGGGTGAATCTTCTCAAGCTCGGTAGCATCTAATAGCAGATCAAGATTGAGAGCAGATGGCTCATCCGCACTCCACCCCCCTTGTAACGTTAAACGATTATTGGCGCTTGTGAGCGCAAGGTGGCTCTCCACAGCTCTTTGCTCTTTCACCTCAGCTGTTGCGACAAGATGGAGCGGCTCCAATAGGTAATTTTGAGCGACAAGATCGCTCTCTAAGACGAGTGCTAAATCATTCAGATCCCCATTAGCATCGAGCGTTAGATCAAAATCGAATTGATCCTCCTTCAGCGTTATGGGGGATGAGACCGCTTTTAGATGAAGATCAAGGGTATTCTCTTCAAAAGAACCCTCCCCTTTGAGAGAAGCCAGAAGAGGAAGACTCAGATCGGGTTGAAGGTAGCGCCCCTCAAGTGCGATATCCTCAAAGTCGAACCCTTTATGATCGGCATGCAGCTTATCAGCGATCAGGTGATCTACTTCAATCTCCATCGTCTCATCGATGGTGGCATGAACCGATTCAATATCGAGTCGATCCACCAGTAGCTTCAGAGGGAGCTTGATCTCAGAGAGAGAGAAAGGGCCCTCTTTAGGCAGCTTCTCCTTTTCAACCTTCTCCCCTGTATCAAAATTAATCTCCCCCCCTTTAACTGTGAGCTGATTGATATCCACAACTCGGCGAGATAAGCGCTTTGGATTCCAATCGAGCGTCACCTCCTCAAAATGGAAGGTCTGCTTTGGAGAGAGGGTGATTTTAGCGTTATAGAGGGTAAATTTATCCCGCAGGCGCCCCTCACTTCGCTCAATAGAGACATATCCAGGCAGATAGCGGTTTAACTGCGCAACCATCTGCTCTAACCCTTTTGGCGAATAGATGAGATAGGTAGAGATCCCTAAAATCGTAATAATCAGGAGCAGAATCAGCAGAAAAAGTCCCCGCAGAAGGCGCCTAATCAGGGAGCGTTTTTTTCGCTCTCTTCTCTTTAATGATTTTGGGGTTGCATCATCTCCACGCTCTGCGTTCTTCTCTGCTTTTGCATGCTCAAAACTGCCTCGTGCAATTGCCCGCTCATCACCCATTACATTCTGCTTATCTCTACTCATATTTGCCTCGATTTTGCCAATATACTCAATATTAGCTCTTTGATGACTCACCCCTTTATAGAGGAGCGTTATACTGGATTATCATCATCAATAAATTGTACCGAAAGTCCATGCTCACGCTCTAGCCACTCCCCTAATGCTGTAACCCCACAGCGCTCTGTCGCGTGGTGTCCTGCTGCAAAGAAGTGAATACCCCGCTCTCTTGCAATGTGGGTTGTGCGCTCAGAGACCTCCCCTGTGATAAAAGCATCTACCCCAGCATCAGCCGCTCGATCGAGATAATCTTGTGCCGCACCACTACACCACGCAATTCGCTTGATCATCTTCTTCCCATACTCTCCCCCACAATGTAGAGGAGCGCGCCCTAAAAGAGAATCTTGCAATAGCGAAGAGAATACTTCAGGCGTTAACGCTTCAGGCAGACTCCCCTCAAGAATAAGCGCAGATTCAGGATCATTATTGAGGGGTTGAATCCCCTCTACTCCCCACATCTTACCCAATTGTGCGTTATTACCGAGCTCAGGGTGTAGATCTAAGGGAAGATGGTAAGCAAGCAGGCTAAGATCGTGATCCATCAACGCTTTAATTCGGCGATACTTCATCCCTCGAATCAAGGGGGATTCACTCTTCCAGAAGTAACCGTGATGCACTAAAATCGCATCCGCCTCTGCCTCAATCGCTCGCTCAATAAGCGCCATAGTTGCCGTAACCCCTGTTACGATTCTCTTCACCTCATGACGCCCCTCAATCTGTAAACCGTTAGGGACGTAATCTTTTATCGAATGGCTCGATAACTTCTCATCAAGAATGCGCTCTAAAGTGAATAGATTCATATCGATAACTCCTATAATTAAAATATCTACGATTCAGCCCGCGCCTCTTCAAGCCCGTTGATACTCCCTTTAATAAAAAAGAGGAGTAAGAGTGAGGGTATAAAGAGAAAAGCGGTGGTAATGAAGAAATTTTGCCAACCGAGCGCCTCTACCATAAAGCCCGATCCTCCCCCAAAGAGGCGTAACCCAACCGCTGCAAAACCTGATAGAAGCGCAAATTGAGTCGCGGATGCATTTCGGTCACACAGAAGCCCAAGAAGAAAGATAAAGGGGGTGGATGCAAAACCTGAAATAAAGTTCTCTACACTAATCGCAATCACTAAACGGAGAAGGGTCGGCTCTGCCAATACGTAGAGATAACTTAAATTGGTGATTCCAATCATCACCGCTGAGAAGATGAGTGCACGATAGAGCTTCATCTTCGCAACGACAAGCCCCGCTACAAAAGCCCCTAAAATGGTTGCAACCGCTCCATAGAGCTTACTAATCGCCCCAATCTGCGCCCCTGTATACTCCATCTCAATATAGAATGCGTTAATCATCGTTCCTGCAATCGCATCAGGCAATTTAAAAGCGACAATAAAGAGCAGAATGAGGAGGGCATAGCGGTGCCCCCTAAAAAATTGGGTTAGAGCAGCACCAAACTGATAGAGCGCCTCTTTAGGAGTATTTACCTCCAGTAAATCTAATCCTTCAATTTTTGGCTCTCGAATCAGAAGCGTTAAAGCAAAAATGGTGAAAAAGAGGAGAGTAATTAGCAGAAAGATATCGGGCCACGCCATAAAATCGGAGAGCGCAAGAACCCCCGCCCCCATCACAATCATCGCAATCCGATAACTCATCTGATAGGTGCTTGCTCCATAGATCTGCTCCTCTGAATTGAGATAATCGATCCTAAACGCATCCACCACAATATCTTGGCTAGCTGAGCTAACGGCTAAAAGGAAGATTAAACTCCCCACTAAATAGGGGGATTGGAGCGGATCGATCGAGGATAAGCTGAGAAAAATAAGCGCAATAATGAGCTGAAAAAAGAGAATCCACCCCTTTCTTCTCCCCGCTCGTGCAAAAAGAGGTAATCGATAGAGATCGAGCAGCGGCGCCCAGAGCCATTTGAAGGCGTAAGGGAGCCCGAGCAGCGTCGCCATTCCGATCGTCTCTTTCGTCACCCCATACTGCTTTAACCAGAAAGTGAGGGTGGAGAGCGTCATCAAAATGGGCAATCCCGATGAGAAACCGAGTAGCGCAATCGAGAGGTTGACTGGCTTAAAGTAATTCCCCACCCCTCTCTTGCCCCCTCCATCAATATGGCTCATAACACGCCCCCTTAATCATCAAAAATAAAGTTTTAAGCGATCCCATCATCGATCCAACTCAACTCTAAGCGATCCATGCAGAGAGCGTACTGAAGAGGCTCGCTACAGAATCGGGATTTAAGATAGAGCCTAAAAGCAGGTTCGCAATCCCAAAATAGATAAATACACCTGCAATATCACAGATCGAGGTGACAAGAGGGGTACTTGCAGTTGCAGGGTCTAACTTCATAAAACGGAAGATAAAAGGAAGAATCGCCCCAAGCGCACCCCCAAAGAGAACCACAACCGTCATTGAGAGCCCAACCGTTAAGGAGAGCGCAAACGCAACCTCTTGCACCGCACCCCCATTAGGATCATACCCACGATAGTAAGCAATCCCTGCAATCGCAACTGCCATCGTCAATCCAAGAAGAAGGGAGACGATTACCTCTTTACTGATCACTCTAAACCAATCTCGGGGGCGTACATCACCAACTGCCATTGAGCGAATCACAAGCGTTGTCGATTGAGACCCTGTATTCCCTCCACTTGCAATAAGAAGAGGTAAGAAGAAGACAAGCTGTACATGAGCACCGATCAGATCCTCATAACTTGCAATTCCCGCCCCTGAAAGAAGATTAACAAAGACAAGAATGATGAGCCACGGAATCCGTTTAGCGTAGAGCCACATTAGAGGCGCTTTTAATAATCCCCCTTCAATCTGTTCATCTTCATCGATGCTGATAGAGGCCATTTTATGGATATCTTCCGTCGCCTCCTGCTCCATAACGTCCATCATCGTATCGACATGAACTACACCGAGCATATGCCCATTTGAATCGATAACAGGTACAGTTACAAGGTCGGTATCTTGGAAGATCTTTGCCGCATACTCTTGGTCGGTATTGATATCGAGATGAATAATCTTCACCTTCATAATATCGTTAATCTCAAGGGTCCCCTCCGCCCCAAGTAGCTCACGCAGAGAGAGTGCACCTGCTAAGCGCCCCTCATTATCCACCACAAAAAGATAGTGGATGCTCGCCTTTCCCCGCACCTTGGTCCGCAGCTCTTTAATCGCCTCATCTACCGTTGCATGCTCTGAGATACTGATATACTCATCAGTCATCAGAGCACCGACTGAACCCTCCTCAAAGAGCGTCTCTTCTATTTCGTGCTCATTTTGTCTCAATTTATTCTCTCCTTTTTCAATCCTGAGCAACAAAAAAGGGGTAATCTATTGCAATCACCCCTTTCTTACTGATTTGATATCCCTCTAATTATACAGATTTCACCTAAAAATGTATTACAAAAATAGCTAAAAGCACCCCTTATTATTGTGTATAATTGCCGCTCATTTAGCGGGATTTGAGAGGTTAAAATAGAGCAGATGAAGATCTTAATATTAGGAGCAGGACAGGTGGGCTCTTCGGTTGCACAAGTGCTCTCTAAAGAATCCCAAAACGAAATTACAGTCGTTGATAGCGCCTACGCTCCACTAGCGGCCTTAAAAGAGCGTTACGATCTCCGAACCATTCGAGGAAATGGGGCACTCCCCTCCATTTTAGAGGAGGCCGATGCTGCAAATACCGATATTATTATCGCTGCTACTTCAAGCGATGAGGTGAATATTGTCGCCTGTCAGCTCGCTCACACCCTCTTCAATATTGAGTTGAAGGTAGCCCGCATTCGGGATCAGGCGTATATCGATTTCTCTGAGCAGGTCTTTTTTGGTCCTAAAACAGAAGCCTCCTTCCATATCGATGTTGTCATTAGCCCTGAGATCCTCATCACCGATCAGATCAAAAATATTATTGAATTGCCAGGCGCGCAGGAGGTGCTCCGTTTTGCTAAAGGGCGAGCGGTGATGGTCTCTGTAGATGTTCATCCAAAAGCAGAGATGAATAATAAGCGTCTTGGGTATCTTAAGACGATTCTCCCCGATATTCGCCCCACCTTTGTTGCGCTTTTTCGGGATGATGTTGAGCTCCCCATTAGTGATGATACGATTTTACGCTCCTACGATGAGCTCTATTTTCTCTCTGAACGGCCAGAAGCGCGCCATATCGTGCAAGCGTTCGATAGTGGAACGAAGGTGGCAAGAAAGATTATGATCGCAGGTGGGGGAAATATCGGCTCACAGCTTGCAGAGACATTGGAGAAATTTGCCCATGTGAAGGTGATTGAGCGGGATCGGAAAAATGCGCAGCTCCTCACCTCACACCTTAACGATAGCCTCGTGCTGCTTGGAGATTGTGCAGATGAGAATCTTCTTTTTGAAGAGAATATTGAGCATACCGATATCTTCTGCGCCGTCACCAATGATGATCAGACCAATATTCTTTCAGGAATGCTTGCAAAAAGATTGGGGGCAAAATATGTGATCACCCTTGTCAATCGCTCCTCATTTTTAGAGCTGATTCAGGAAGAGTCGAATATCGACCTCGCTTTCTCCCCTCAACAGGTCACTTTGAGTACACTACTCACCTATATTCGAAAAGGGGATATCGCACAAGTCTACTCAATCCGTGATGGAAATGCGGAAGTGATTGAAATTGTGGCTCACGGAAATGAGAACAACTCGAAAATTATTAATCGCCCTGTGAATGAGATAAAATGGCCTGACAATGTAAATCTTGCGGGCATTATTCGCCATCGAAAGTTACTCACCATAGATGATGAAACGCTCATTGCACCCAATGATCATATTGTACTCTTTATCACTGATAAAGAGAGTATTCCAGAAATCGAAGATCTATTCAAAATCAATTAAAACAGGAGAAATTGATGGAAAAAGTGAATAAAGTTGTCCTCGCCTACTCAGGTGGGCTTGATACCTCCGTCATCTTAAAATGGCTTCAAGATGAATATAATTGTGAAGTCGTGACCTTCACGGCAGATATCGGCCAAGGCGAAGAGGTTGAACCTGCACGCGCAAAGGCTGAGGCATTAGGCGTGAAAGAGATCTAT
>JASLFR010000119.1 GCA_030150565.1 Cardiobacteriales bacterium
CTCTTTAACCGCAGTTGAGGTGACGATTACATCCGCATCATTGACATGCTCTTTCTCATGCCCGATCCAGACCAGAGCGCCAAGCTCAATGAGACGATCGATCACTGCAGATTGTGCAATATCGGAGCCCGTTACATCATATCCAAGATTAAGAAAAACCTCGGCAATCCCACACATTCCAGCACCACCAATCCCCACAAAGTGGATTCGCTTAATTCGGCGCATACTCAATTGTGAGAGGGGTAATCTCTGTTGATTCATCTATTTAATACTCCTTTCGATCGCATCTGCAATCTCTTTTGTGCTATTTGGTTTTGCTAATCGGTGCGCACGCTCCGCCATTTTTAATAATTCTGGACGAGTTAGCTGATTTATCTGCTCAAGAAGCAGTGCTTCACCCGCTGGATCGGCAATATCTCGCTCCTGAAAGAGGAGTGCTCCTCCCCCCTTTACCACCGCATCTGCATTCTCTGTTTGATGATCATCCACCGCATAAGGGTAAGGGATAAAGAGGCTTGCAACACCAACGGCGGTTAATTCTGCCACAGTGAGGGCCCCTGCTCTACAAATAACAAGATCAGCCCAACGATACGCCTCCTCCATCTCATCAATAAAAGGGGCGAGGCGATAGGGCTTAAGCGGACTCTCTTCCCACATCGTTTTACTCTCTTCAAAGAGTTTTCCCCCTGTTTGATGCCAGATATTGAGAGGAATTCTGCTCGATATAGCGATAGTAACGATCAACTGGTTGAGGCGGCGTGATCCTTGAGAGCCCCCAACAACTAAGATATTTAGAGGAGCTTCTGCCCGTGCTTCATATCGCTCTTGTGGAGTACGCTCTGAAAAGAGGGATTCCCGTACAGGGTTCCCCACCACTTTCGCCCCTTTTAGCGCATCGGAAAAGCCTGCTAATTGAACCGCTCCCAAGCGACCAAGAAGCTTATTACTCATCCCTGCCACAGCATTCTGCTCATGCGTTAAGAGCGGAATCTTTAAGAAACGTGCAGCAATTCCTCCTGGAGCTGAGGCGAATCCTCCAAAGCCGATCACAGCAGAAGGGGGATCCTTTTTAAGAAAAGATTTGGCTAATCGCACAGCGCGCCAGAGCCGAAATGGGAGTGAGAGCCATCCTTTAATGCCATTACCTCGCAACCCCTTCATAGGGAGCGAATAGAGCTCAATTCCCGCTTTAGGCACAAGATCCTCTTCCAAACCTTGAGCCCCCAACCAATTGACCCGATAGCCACGGGCAATCAGCTCTTTAGCAACCGCTAATCCAGGGAAGATATGCCCCCCTGTCCCTCCAGCCATAATGGTAATTAATCGCTTCTTCTGCAGACTCATACACCCACTCCTGATAGACGCCCTTTCGCTCTACGCTCCTGAAGAAGTGCTCTCTTTTGATAGAGTTCCCACTGAGTTCGCTCAAGAATCCGCACATCTCGATCGATTCTAAAGAGGATCCCCACCGTCACCAACATAATCACAACACTTGAGCCACCGTAACTGATGAGCGGGAGCGTTAACCCTTTTGTTGGAAGAAGCCCCATCGTCACCCCCATATGAATGAAGGCTTGAACGGCAAACCAGAGCCCAACACCTCGTGCAATATGGCTTGAGAAGTAGCTCTTCAACCGAAGGGCTCGCGCCGAAATATTAAAGGAGCGCCAGATAAAAATGAGATAGAGCAAAATAAGAAAAAGAACACCAAAAAATCCAAACTCTTCAGCAAAGATTGAGAAGATAAAATCGGTATGCGCTTCTGGAAGATACCCTAACTTCTGATTACTCTCTCCAAGCCCAACGCCCGCTAACTTCCCATTTCCAATCGCCATTAAGGAGTTGGTGAGCTGAAATCCCTGATTGTAAGGGTCATCCCACGGTGTGCGGTAGATCATTAACCGCGCGACACGATAGGAAGAGCTTAAAAGAATCGCCCCCATTCCCCCTACAACTAAGAGCCCAAAGAGGGAGAAGCGCCAAAGAGAGACCCCCGCCATGAAGAGCATCCCTAAACCGATGGTAAAAATTACCACCGTTGAACCAAAGTCAGGCTCTAAAAGGAGTAGAAGCCCCACCACTCCTAAGACTAAAAGAGGAATAATGATGGGGGCAAAAGAGTTCGCTAATCGATCTTTCTGACGGCGAAGATAGGATGCAATGTAAAGGAGAGAGGCGAGCTTAGCTAACTCCGCAGGCTGCGCATTCACCCCCCCTAAAGGGATCCACCGTTTCGCACCATTGACCTCACTTCCAAGAGGCGTTAAAACAGCAATTAAGAGCAAAATGGTGATCGCCCCCAACCAAGGCGTTAATTGATAGAGCAATTTCACACTCACAAAACGGTAAACCAGATAAGCTAAAAAGAGCCCAGCTCCAATGTAGATTCCCTGCCGTTTTGCATAATAATAGATCTCTACATTATGACTCTCCGCAACAGCAATTGAGGAGGAGGTCACCATAAGTAGACTGATGACCAAAAAGAGCGCCACTGTTACCGCTAACCATGGGTCAAATTTATATATTTTGGGCATGTAACGACCTATCAATAGAGTAAAAAGAGAGGGGAAATTATACACCAACCCCCAAAAGGCTGCCAAAGCATCTCAAGGTAATAGCTAAAAGAGCAATCTTTTACCCCTTCCACTCCTCACCCCGCACCAGCGCCTCAAAATGCTCCCCTCGCTCTTCGAAGGAGCGATATTGATCGAAACTTGCACAAGCTGGGGAGAAGAGCACAATATCATTCGGCTCAACCACCCCCTCTAGATAGCGATATGCCGCCTCTAGTTGATGGAGTGACTTTACAGGAATATCAACAGGAATCGCAGGCGCAATAAATTCTGCCCCCTCACCTATCAGCAATACTCCTGCAATCTCCCCATCTAAATAGGGGGTCAACTCTCTAAAATCCTGCCCCTTAGTGACTCCCCCCAAAATTAGCCATTTGCGCTGATTGGGGAAGCCTGTCAATGCCGCAACGGTAGATGCAATATTTGTAGATTTAGAATCATTGTAATAACGAACCCCCCCTCGCTCCTCAACAAGAAGCGTGCGATGGGGCAACGGCTCATAACTCTTAACTCCCCGCTCAATCGCTTCTCGCTCCACCCCAAAGGCATGAGAAGTCGCAACAGCCGCAACAATATTGAGCAGATTATGCAATCCCCCTAAACGGCTCCCTCGATAGGAGAGAAAGGGGACTCCGTGATGAGTAATCTCTTCTGTAGCAAGATCCACCTGCCAATCACTGCCACTCTGCTCTAATGCGAAAGTTTCATACTCCTCTTCAGATTCGTAGAGAAAATGGGTCACTCGCTCATGAATTGCATACCCTGCGATCCACTGCTTCGCCATCGTAAAGAGATGAATCTTAGTGTCGACATATTCGTTATAGCTCTCGTAACGATCGAGGTGATCTGGTGCGATATTGAGCAAAACCCCGACATCTAAATTGAGATTGTAGGTTGTCTCAAGCTGAAAACTAGAGAGCTCGAGGAGATAAGCAGGATTTTCAGGATTCTCTTGGCGAGAGCGTAGCCAGAGCTCAAGTGCTGGCTCCCCCCGA
>JASLFR010000028.1 GCA_030150565.1 Cardiobacteriales bacterium
GGCATTCCATACTCAAGTGCCGTTACGAAATCTTTATCGTAATGCATCGCTTCATCATCACCTGAATCCTTATCGGCAACTTGCGCCATAAAGCGTTCATGCTGATCTTCTGCATCATTGAGCTCTGAGAAGCCATTACCCACTTCACGCCCACCAATAAAGTATTCAAAACGATCCGTCACCAATGGATTATCATCATTCTTGCGCGCAAGAGGAGAGACCGCTAATGGGTAGCCAGTGATAAAGGTGGGTTGCATCAACTGCTCTTCAACCTTCTCATCAAAAACTTCCATTAAAATCTTACCCCAGCAATCATTCTCGCTATATTTAATACCGCAATCATCTGCAAGTTTAGCGATCCCCTCACGGCTCTCAAGATCGTACTCACTCGCCTTAGGGTAGTAGTGCAAAATCGATTCTTGAACCGTCATACGAGCAGCTGGCTGACCAAAATCTAATACTTCCCCTTGATAAGGGATCTTTGTATCTCCCGCCACCTCTTGAGCGATATACTTCATCATCGCATCGGTCATATCCATTAGATCGTGGTAATCAGCATACGCCCAATACCACTCCATCATGGTAAATTCAGGATTGTGGCGTGTAGATACCCCCTCATTACGGAAGTTGCGGTTAATCTCATACACCTTCTCCATACCACCAACAACGAGGCGCTTAAGATAGAGCTCAGGCGCAATACGGAGGTAAAACTCCATATCGAGTGCATTGTGATGAGTAATAAAGGGTTTAGCGTTCGCCCCACCTGGAATTGGGTGCATCATCGGGGTTTCAACCTCGTCGAATCCCTCTTGATCCATAAAATTACGAATCGTGCGAAGGATAAGATTACGCTTTTTAAAGGTTGTACGCGCCTCATCATTCATAATGAGATCGAGGTAACGCTGACGATAACGCGCTTCAACATCCGTTAAACCGTGGAATTTATCAGGCAGAGGGCGTAACGATTTTGTCAAAAGCGTTAACTCTCCTGCACGGATTGTAAGCTCCCCCTTATCTGAACGGGAGACTTCCCCCTCTACTGCGATAATATCGCCAATATCCCACGTCTTAAAATCTTCAAATGCCTCTGCGCCGATCAATCCTGTATTTACAAAGATCTGAATATCGCCACTATAATCGCGCAACTGAACAAAACCACCCTTTCCAAAGAGGCGCTTAGCCATAATACGGCCCGCTATCTTAACGCGATCCCCCTTCTCTTTAAGCGCTTCACGATCGAGCCCCTCATACTTCTGATGCAATTGAGCGGCATCGCTATCTTTGCGAAAAGTATTAGGGAACGCAACGCGGCGCTCCGAGCGAATCTTCGCAAGCTTCTCACGACGCTCTGCGATTAGGTGATTTTCATTTACTTCTTGTTCAGTTGTCTGATTATTTTCCGTCATTTTACTCATCTATCCAGTCGTATTAATAAGAATCCTGCAAGCCTTTAACGAGAGTAGTTAGGCGCTTCCTTCGTGATGGTTACATCATGAACGTGGGACTCCTGCATGCCTGCGTTTGTAATCTGTACAAAGCGGGGCTTCTCATTCATCTCTGCGATTGTGCCACAACCGACATAACCCATACCTGCACGAACGCCACCCATCAATTGATGCACAATCGGCACGAGTGACCCTTTATAAGCAACGCGCCCCTCAATCCCTTCAGGAACGAGCTTGTCAGAGCTTGCACCCTCTTGGAAGTAGCGATCTGAAGAGCCTGCACTCATCGCACCTAATGAACCCATTCCACGATACGATTTATAAGCACGCCCCTGATAGAACTCAATCTCACCAGGTGACTCATCCGTTCCTGCTAAGATTGAACCAACCATGATGGAAGATGCTCCAGCAGCTAACGCTTTCGCCATATCTCCTGAGTAACGAATCCCCCCATCAGCAATTACAGGAATACCTGTTCCTTTAAGTGCCTCCGCTACATTCGCAATCGCACTAATTTGAGGAACACCAATCCCTGCAATGATTCGAGTTGTACAGATTGAACCTGGGCCAATCCCTACCTTCACCCCATCTGTTCCCGCTTTAAGGAGTGCTTTTGCAGCCTCTGCCGTTGCGATATTACCGCTGATCACCTGAAGATCTGGGTAATTCTTCTTCACCCAGCGAACACGATCAATCACCCCTTTTGAGTGACCATGAGCAGTATCAACAATCACAACGTCAACACCTGCATCTACTAACTGCTCGATTCGCTCCTCTGTCCCTTCACCAGCACCAATAGCAGCACCACAAATTAGACGCTCTTCAGAATCCATCACCGCATTTGGATGTGTATCGGTATGTGAAAGATCCTTAACCGTGATCAAGCCACGTAACTCATTAGCATCATTCACAACGACTAAACGCTCTAAACGGTGTGTACGGAGGCGCTCAATAATCTCTTCACGAGTTGCTGCTTCATGAATAGTGATAAGGCGCTCACGAGGTGTCATTGCGCTTGCAATATTTTTACTTAAATCATCTTGGAAGCGTAAGTCACGAGTCGTAATAATTCCGGCAACTTTCCCCTCACTATCGAGGACGGGAACACTTGAGATTTTACGATTACGCATGATATCGCGAACATCTTTCAAAGAGCACTCAGTCGTTACCGTGATTGGGTGCGTTAAAATACCACTCTCAAAGTTTTTCACTTTAGATACTTGACGCGCCTGCTCAGCAGGGGTGAGATTCTTATGGATAATTCCAATCCCCCCCTGTTGCGCCATTGCGATCGCCATTTTGCTTTCGGTCACTGTATCCATCGCTGCAGAGAGAAGCGGAATATTGAGTGCAATCGCTTGCGTCAATTGTGTCTTTAAACAGACTGTTTTCGGAATAACTTCTGAATAATCAGGCACCAATAAAACATCATCAAAGGTTAGACCCTGTTCCATAATTCGCAGCATACGATACTCTCCCAAAAGCTAGTGAAATAAAGGGCTCTTATTCTAGCATAAAATAGGCCTAGCTCTACCGATAATCTAGGGAAAATAAGATCTCAAAGAATGGGCTCTTCTCCCCCTTTCACCCCCTCTATATTTTGCTATAATGAACTCCAAATGTGCCTAATTATTCGATCACTTTCCCACTAATCCCACTAAAATTGAAGAGAGCCTCTATGACTATCCCAAGCTTCTTAACTTGGCTCCGTGTAGCAGCCATTCCCCTCTTTGTTCTGCTCTTTCTGCTCCCCTCTTTTTCGGGGCAGAATCTTATCCTAACGGCGCTCTTTGCGATCGCATCCTTTACTGATTGGTTGGATGGATATCTTGCTCGAAAGTGGAATCAGACCACAAGCTTTGGCGCTTTTTTAGATCCTGTTGCAGATAAATTACTGGTAGCGGCGGCGCTAATTCTGATTGCGACAGAGAACCCTCACTGGTATCTCACCACAGCGGTGATCATTATCATTAGTCGTGAAATTACCATCTCAGCTCTACGAGAGTGGATGGCGACAATGGGAGAGCGGGGCGTTGTAGCAGTCTCATGGATTGGGAAGTGGAAAACCACCTTCCAGATGATTGCGATCGGCTTTCTCCTCTACCAAAAGTCACTTTTTGGCCTACCAATCTACAATATTGGGCTCTTTCTCCTCATCATTGCGATGCTGCTTACCCTCTGGTCGATGGCGCAATACCTCTATGCAACTTGGAGAGTCTTAAAAGCGGAAAAAAAGGGGAGATAGAAGAACTCTAAAGAGAGCTCTTCTGATGATTGATTGCGCGCTCAACCTTAAGCAGATTCTGCAGCTGGTTGGGCGCTATTTTTATGCCCAAAATTGATTCAAACGAAAACTCCCCCCGCTCTTGAGCCAAAATCACCCGATCACTCTCCCCCTTTAACGCTTTTAGAAGCGCTAAGAGATAAGGACCTCCACGATATGCAAAATCGAACTGGGGCGTAAAAGTAATCTTCAAAGAAAAATGGGGCTCATGCAGCTCTAAAGCAGGCATTGGAAGTGGATGACGAGCCACACTTTGCCAATGCTCAATCGCCCCCTTTAATCGCTCAACCGCAGACTTAAACGTATCGAAAGTGAGCATCTCTCCTAGAGAGATTCGTATCGATTGAGTCGCATGCTGATGGGAGTAACCACTCTCAGTTAGGACATACGAAGGGAGCTGATCATCACTATTGCAAGCAGAACCTTTTGAGAGCGCAAGATCAGGGAGGGATGCCATTAAAAGATCGTGATGAACATCAGGAATATGGAGATTAATGAGTGAAGCGATCTGAGGAGATGCTCCATTTCGACTCACTCCCAAAGGGGCCAGCTCCGCAAGAAGATAGTCACCCCACGTACGATACCGTAATTCTGCCTCCGCTCTTCCCTCTTTTAAGGAGCGAAACGCCTCTGCCAATCCAATGATCTGCTCATTCATCATCGTTCCTGAACGGATCCCTAACTGCCCCCCACTCCCATCGATCAATGGTTGCAGAGGGAGTCTTGGAAAATTTCGTCGATAGAGCAGACCGATCCCTTTAGGTCCATAACATTTATGCCCACTTAAACTCGCTAAATCGAACTGTTTCAGATCGAGTGGGAAATGGGGCGTCGCCTGTGTTGCATCGACATGGAGTAGCACATTACGACGGCGAGCCATCTTAGCAATCTCTGGAAGATCAAAAATCGTTCCCGTCTCATTATTAACCCAAATAAGGCTGATTAATGCACTCTCATCGGTGATCGCCTCCTCTACCATCTTAGGTGAGATCACCCCTTCTGAATTGGGGGTGAGAAAAGTCACCTTAACCCCCTCTTTTATCAGCTGTTGCGCCACCTGAAGCGTCGCTTTATGCTCAACTGTTGATGTGATGAGATGCCGTTTTTTACTCCGCCTCATCACCCCTTTTAAGGCTTGATTGATCGATTCAGTTGCACCACTTGTCACGATGAGCTCATCCCGCTCACACCCTAAAAAATGGGCGATTTCATCTAAAGAGGATTCAACTGCTTGCTCCGCAAGCGCTCCAAAGAGGTGGGGAGAGCTCACATTCCCCCACAATTGCTCCATCGCTCGGCTCATCGCAGAGATTACAGAGGGGGCAACTGGTGTTGTTGCAGCATAATCGAGATAGATCGCCTCTTTAAGTGGCTCTCCAAAAGAGAGGCTTTTCGCTGCATCTGCTTCACTAAAATAGGGCATCACTCCCCCTTCTAAAATTGCCGCTTAATAAACTGTTTAAAGCGCTCCGATTTTGGCTGAGTAAAGATCTCCTCAGGAGTCCCCTCCTCCTCAATACGCCCTTCATGAAGAAAGATAATTTTATCGGAGATATCCCGCGCAAAGTTCATCTCGTGGGTGACGATAATCATCGTCATCCCCTCTTTTGCAAGCTCCTGCATCACCTCTACCACCTCATAAACTAACTCAGGATCGAGTGCAGAAGTTGGCTCATCAAAAAGCATAACAGAGGGCTCCATCGCAAGCGCTCGAGCGATCGCTACCCGCTGCTGCTGCCCTCCAGAGAGATTGACAGGGTGGTCATGCATCCGCTCCGTTAATCCCACCTTCGCTAAGAGGCTCTCTGCTCGTTCGATCGCCTCCTTTTTAGAGAGCCCCAAGACTGAGCGGGGTGCTTCAATCACATTCTCTAAAACGGTCATATGCGCCCAGAGATTAAAGCCCTGAAAGACCATTCCAAGCTGTGAGCGGAGCGATTGTAGCTCTTTTGGATTTTTAGCGGTTAACCCCTTACCATCAGGACGGGGGGTTAATGCTAATGGTGCTCCATTTAGAATAATCTCGCCACTATCGGGATTCTCTAACAGATTGATACATCGAAGAAAGGTACTCTTACCCGATCCCGACGATCCCAAAATAGAGAGCACTTCGCCCCGCTTTAATTCAAGAGAGATCCCTTTTAGAATCTCCCGCTCGCCGAACGATTTACGCATCTCACGAATCACCAATGCTGGCTGCTGATCCACCATATTATTCAAAATCCAATTCCTATCTATCCAAATATAAAGGGGTAATTAAAGAGGGCGATTTTATCAAGGCACGCCCCCTTTTTATAGCTTAAAGATTGAAGAGCTCCCCATTTTAAGCCTTAAGGGAGAATGATGCGCCCTAAATTCTCTTCACTCTGTTGCACCTCTTTTCCTCTCCCCTCCTCTCTTGCGCCCAAAAATTGGTAATAACCTCGATAGAGCTCCTCAAGGAGGATGATTTTACGCCGTATCAAGGGGGAGAGCTCCAGATACCGCTTCCCTAGCAACCGTTTAAGTTCTCCATCACTCACATAATGGATCGATTGGCGATAACGATTATTACGACGACGCATCTCGTGCCACACCTCGATCGCCCTCTTCTCATCTTCAAGACGAATAAGAGCGCTCTTTTTATGCTCTAAAAGATAGCCCCGCACCCTTTCATCATGCCGCTTCTCCAAATTTCGATAAGAGGTGCGCTGAGCATAACTCTCGTAAAGTAGCGCAGGATCGTGATCCTCAGAATTGGGGAAATTTGTAGTGATGATCGCTCTTCCATCATCAAAGAGCGTCTGAAAGGTGACGGTATGGTAAGCGGTAGGATGTTTAACCAGCTTTAAAAGCAACCACTCCCGCCAATTGGTATAGAGCATCCGCTGCTGAGTGATCTCAACAAGAGTCGCCCCTTTAATTGAGAGGCTTGCAGGGGATGAACGCCCCAACATCAATCGATGCGCGCGCCCAATATAATCGAAGAGATGATGATAATTGTGCAGTTGTAGTAGCCGATTCTGATGATGAAGCGCAACACCATCTCGCCCATAATCGGAGAAGTGGATTCGATCGATCTCCTCCACCCCTCGATGCCCTTGATGGTAGAGCGTCCATGCGTAATCGAAGGCTGACGCCTCCTCCTCACTCCACTCACTATGATGAAACTCTTGATAACACTCGCTTCGACTCCGATTGAGGCTCAACCCTAAAATCAGCAACGCAGCTGAGAGATAGAGTGGGCGCTCCTCCATCTTTTCAAGCTCAATACGGTTAAAGAGCTGAATCAACTCTTCAAGAAACTCTCTTCTCTGCTGAGCCGTTAAAGTGCGCACCTCTCTTTGATCAATTAGCGCCTCAATTCGCCTCAAACCCTCATCTGCGCTCAAAGAAGCGACACCCCCCTTTGCCGATGCGCCGATCAGGAGTGCACCTACCCGCTCACCTCTACGTTTTCGCTCTTTCTGCTCCATTTGATCCCCCTCTATTCTTATTAGTATCTGCTCCAAACTGGGCAAAAGATCGCTCTTCCCTCTATTATATCGGGTTTAACTTAACGAAGGATTCAATTTAGGAGAGAATGATGATTTTTACCCCACCCCTTGCTAAAGCAACATTAAAACGGCGCTATAAACGCTTTCTTGCAGAGATTATTACTGAGACGGGAGAGGAGTTAACGATCCACTGCCCTAATACCGGATCAATGATGAATACCTTTGAAGAGGGGGGCAATATCTGGTATTTACCAACTGATGATCCTAATCGAAAAACAGAGGGAACTTGGATTTTATCGAAAACTCCACATGGGCGCACTACCTGTGTTAATACCCATTACGCTAATACATTAGTAGAAGAAGCCATTAACGAAGGGATAATCAGAGAGCTAACAGGCTATTCAACAATACAGCGAGAGGTAAAGTATGGAGAGGAGAACTCTAGAATTGATTTTCTCCTCACCGATCCTGAAAAAGGGGCCTGTTATGTTGAGGTAAAGAGTGTCACCTTAGGATTTAAAGAGAGTCAAATTGCCGCTTTTCCCGATGCGGTCACCACTCGTGGACAGAAGCATCTTAGAGAGCTGATCCATCTGGCAGAGCGTGGTATCCGCGCGGTTCTCCTCTATTGCGTTAATCTCACCGATATCAAAGGGGTGCGGGTAGCAGATGAGATCGACCCCGAATATGCAGCCCTTTTGAAACAAGCAGAGGACTCTGGCGTTGAGATTATCGCCTATCGCACGCTCCTCTCTCCAGAGAAACTGCAGATAAAAGAGTCTGTAGATCTCCACCTTTAACCGCTAAAGATGAGGGGGCTATTCCCCCCTCTGATCCTAAATAGCAGAGCAGGACAGCTCTACTGCCCCTCTATTGCGCGGATAATCGCATTCGCTTTATTCGTTGTCTCCTCTAACTCTTTATGGGGCTCTGAATCTGCCACAATACCTGCCCCTGCTTGTACCGTCGCTCTCCCTTGACGCACCACTGCAGAGCGAATCACAATCGCGGTATCTAAACGACCCTGTCCATCAAGATAACCAATCGCTCCTCCATATGCTCCCCGAGGCTGCTCCTCATACTCATAGATTGCCTCCATCGCAGGCACTTTTGGGCTACCAGTCAATGTTCCCATATTCATGCAGGCAAGATAGGCATCAAGGGGGTCAAATTCTGGCGCTAATGTGGCCGTTACCCGCGAGACCAAATGCATCACATAAGCATATCGATCAATCTTCATCTGCTCAGCAATATGAACACTCCCCACCTCCGCCACTTGAGAGAGATCCTCAACGGCTAAATCGACCAACATTAGATGCTCCGCTACCTCTTTAGGATCATTAAGTAACTCCTTGGCCATCTCGCTATCGAGCTCTGGATCAATCACTTCTCCTCGCCGCCCCCTTGGCTTTGTACCTGCTATAGGATAGAGCTCAAGTGAGCGCGTTTCAGGATGATATTTAAGCGCACTTTCCGGTGACGCACCAAAGAGAATAAAGTCACGATCTTGAAGGTAGAAGAGATAGGGGCTCGGCGCATCCTCTTTTAGACGGATATAAGCCGCTAATGGATCGTTACAGGGTAAGGTAAATCGTCGAGATGGAACAATCTGCTTAAACTCCCCCTTTCGAACACGATCTCTTAATGACGCTACACTCTTTAAGAAGGCCTCTGGATCCCCCTCTTCTATCTTTGAAGGGGTATTGCTAATCTCTCTCTCCTCCTGCTTAGGGCTAAAATCTTCTCCAGTAAAAGCGCGGACTGCCGCGAGCAACCCTTCAAAACGGGCATGATCCGCTAAGCTCTTCTCTCCATCTGCACTTAGCGTACTCTGTAATGCCGTTAACGTTTTGCTCTTATGATCAATCACAACCATCTCTTCGGCTAAATAGAGGCAGAGATCTTGCCGCTCCCCATCGGGAATCGTCACCCCTTTGAAAAGCTCAACTAAATCATAACCAAAGAGCCCACCAATAAAGAGTGAGTATGGACTCTCTTCACCCCGCCCTAATCGGTGGAGATGGCGAATCAGATCTAAAGGTGAATGGTGATCGATCTGCTCTTTAGGGTAGCGAAACTGAGCATAGCCTATCCCCTCCCCAACTAAAAAGGGAGCCTCCATCACTTTTAAATAATTGAGCGCAATAGCACCACTATCCGTTAAATAATGGATAGTAACTACCTCACCCTCGGCAGTGATTCGCAAAGCACTTTGAGTTATTAAAAGACTTTTAACCGCATGTTGATGCTCAATATCGGCTGACTCAAAGAGCATCGTTTCACTCTTCTGCTCTGCTAGGTGACGATAGAGGCTTAAAGGGGCTTTATGGTATGGGAGTGAGAAGAAGCGGGTGGCTACTTTTGGGGGCGTAATCATAATGGCTCCTTATCGTTGAGTGGCAGCTTTCATTGCTGCAGTAAATTGGGCTAATTTCCGCAACATCTCATCTCGATCGGTAAGATGCTCTTTAATAAGCTCAGCAATCGCAGAGCCACTAATCACCCCTTTTACTCCTGAGGCGATAAAGTGTGCCACCTGCTCAGGGGTTCCGATACCAAATCCTTGAACAATAGGGGCTGCATTAGCTTGCTCAAGACGGGCAATATTCTCTTTAAGAGGTACCTCAGCCTGAGTCTCCATACCGGTGACACCAGCTCTAGAGACAAGATAAGTATACCCACTACCATAATGGGAAATCGCCTCGATAGTCTCATCACTCGCATCAGGTGGACAGATTAATATAGGATCAATCTTATGTTTCACCGCTGCTTTATGAAATGTGTGATACTCCCGCACAGGAACATCAGCCACTAAAACAGAGTCAACACCCGCCTCTTTAGCACGCGCATAGAACGCATCAATACCAGCAGCATGAACTAAATTGGCATACATTAATAAACCGATGGGAATATCTGGATACTCATCCCGAATCTCCTTTAAGAGATCAAATGATCGTGCAACACTCATATCTGCAGCAAACGCACGTAATACGGCATCCTGAATTGCAGGTCCATCGGCAACCGGATCGGTAAAGAGAATACTGACCTCTAACGCATCGGCCCCTGAATCAATCAATGTGCGCAAAATCTCCTTTGATTGCTCATAATCAGGATCACCAAGCACCACAAAGGGGATAAAAGCACCCTCATTTTTAGCTTCCAACTGAGTAAATAGTTGTTGATAGCGATTCATTTAAAATCCCTCCTTCTGAAAAATTTTATGAACAGTGAAGATATCTTTATCACCCCGTCCAGATAAATTAACTACTAATAGCTGCTCTTTGTTAGGGTTCTCTCGCACCATCTTCAAGGCGTGCGCTAAAGCGTGGGAGGACTCTAGTGCCGGCAATATCCCTTCATGCTCAGCTAAATCTCTAAAGGCTAAGAGTGCCTCACGATCCGTTACCGAAACATATTCAGCCCGCCCTATTTTAGCTAAGTGGACATGTTGGGGGCCTACTGAAGGGAAATCGAGCCCCGCTGAGACAGAGTAAGAGGCTCTTATCTGCCCCTCCTCTGTCTGCATCATATTCGATTTCATCCCAAAATAGATCCCTGGTGTTCCATGCATTAAAGAGGCTCCATGTTCCTCGGTATCAACCCCCTTGCCACCTGGTTCTACGCCAATTAAACGTACCTCCTCATTGGGAATAAAGTCGGTAAACATTCCTATCGCATTTGATCCCCCACCGATACAGGCTAAAACGGCATCCGGTAGGCGCCCTTCACGAGCTAAAAGCTCCTTTTTTGTCTCCTCACCAATCATTTTTTGAAATTCCCGCACAATCGTTGGAAATGGGTGGGGCCCTGCAGCTGTACCTAAAAGGTAATGGGTATTTTGATAGGTAGCCGCCCAGTCGCGAAGTGCTTCATTACAAGCATCTTTCAACGTTGCAGATCCACTCGAGACTGGAATAACCTTCGCGCCCATCAACTCCATACGGAAGACATTTGGCGATTGACGCTCAACATCCTTTGCCCCCATATAGATACGGCACTTCAAACCAAGTAAGGCGCATGCAAGTGCAGTGGCTACTCCATGTTGACCAGCACCAGTCTCAGCAATGATCTCCGTTTTTCCCATCCGTTTTGCTAAGAGGGCTTGCCCTAATACCTGATTCGTTTTATGAGCCCCTCCATGGAGTAGATCTTCCCGCTTAAGATAGAGCTTACTCTTTGTTCCTGCCGTTAAATTACGACATAGGGTTAATGCCGTTGGACGCCCCGCGTAATTTTTTAAAAGATCAGTAAACTCCTGCTGGAACTCAGGATCATCTTTCGACTCAAGAAAGGCGGCCTCTAGCTGATCGAGGGCAGGGATTAATATCTCTGGCACATACTGTCCACCAAACTCTCCAAAATAGGGATCTAACTTACGCATTACTACTCCTTTTATTTGCTCTATTTCTATGGGTATATCTATTTAACTGACTGAAAACTCTATTCAACTTCTCATGACTCTTAATACCAGCTGCCTCTTCTACACCTGAATTGAGATCTAATCCATATGAGTTAAAGGCACGCGCTTGAAGCAGATTCGTCTCATTAATGCCTCCTGCTAAAAATGTATTACTAAGGTCTACCCCCTCTAGTAGTGACCAATCAAATGCTCTACCACTTCCTCCCTCTTTACCATCAAGCAGTAGGTAATCGAGATGATCATAATCAAGCTTCGGTAGATGGTCGGTAATAGGAATCGCCTTAATAATAAAAACCTGCTCTAATCCTGATTGATTGAGGGACTCCCTAAGCTCATCAATAAAGGATTGTGGTTCTTGCCCATGTAACTGAATCCCCTTCAATCCCACCACTTTGGCTATATGAATAATCGTCTCAATATCATCATTTTGAAAAACACCAATCATCTTGAGGGGCGCACGCTCTTTACTCTTCTCCATTATGGAGGCGGCTCGCTCAATGGTTATGCCTCTAGGTGAGGTTAAGATAAAGATAAAGCCTCCATAGGT
>JASLFR010000058.1 GCA_030150565.1 Cardiobacteriales bacterium
AACAGGAGCACAATTCTTATGAAAAAGAATTTATTAGCTTTAACAGTTGTAGGCGCACTCACATTAGGCGCTGCACAAGCAGAAACTGTTCTCTACGGTTCAGTTCGTATGGACTACGGTAGCAACAAAAACGATATCAAAGCAATTGAAGGTAAATGGTCAAATGCTAAAGATAATCTTAAAGATCGTTCATCAAAATTTGGTGACCAAGGTTCACGTTTTGGTATCAAAGGTGGCGAATCTTTAGGTAACGGCTTAGATGTTATCTTCCACTTAGAGTTTGGTACTGACGGTATGTCAGATGGTTTCGCAAGTGATGGTTCACTCAACACACGTTTAGCATATGTTGGCTTCACAGGTGACTGGGGTACTGCTGTAGTTGGTCGTGTAAACAACACCTTCAAACAGACACTTGTTGACGATTCAGTAGTTGACGATTTCAATGGTGTTGGAACCCCTGCAACTACACGTGCAGCATATAATGTACTTCTCGGTGGATACAAAGAAGAAAACGGTGATTTAACACTATCAAGAGGTAATCTTGATCGTGTTGGTAACACAATCGCTTATCTCTCACCAAACTGGAGCGGTTTTAGCTTCAATGCAGCACTTATCGCTGATGGTTTAGATGATAACTCTGTAGGCTCTAAAAAGCATGTTGACCTCTGGACAATCAACGCAGCTTATGAGCACGAGTCAGGTTTCTACGCGAAGCTCGGTTACATCCAAGGCTTAACAAACGAAGATGCTTTCCGTGCTGATAAAGATCGTAAAGCGAACGTTTGGGGCGCACAACTTGGCTTCCGTAATGATCAGTTCGCAGTAACTGGTTCATACTCAGATGGTAAGTTAAAAAACAATGACAACGGCAATCTTTACGACAAGCGTAAAGCGAAAGGTTGGGATGTTGGTGCTAGCTACTCATTCGGTGATAACTACGCAAGCACTGTACGTTTAAACTACGGTGAAGCTCGTTACAAATACGAAAACAACACAGGCGATTTCAATAAAGGTGTTGCATCTGATGATCGATTCACTGTAAAACCAAAAGAGAGAGTTTGGGCAGTTGGTTTTGAACAGAAACTCTCAGAGCGTACACGTGTATGGGTTGAGTACGAAAATAGCAAATTAAGCGATAAAGGTACTCGCGTTAACGCAGCTGGAACTAGTGTTAACATTCCAAAAGATTCAGTTAAAAACGATACAGTATCAATCGGTATTCGTCACGACTTCTAATTGGTTCTCTGAATCGTTAGTTAGTTAAATACGAAGTTATCGTAAGATAGAAAAGAGAGCTCATCGATTGCAAACGATTGATGGGCTTTTTTTCACCCTTGAAGCCTATTTTGCACACGTACTATTTTAATTTGGCTTCTCTTCTGCACAAAGAACGATAACAACACCGTATTCAAAAGCCCCACTTCCTGCACGAAGTGGGGCTTTTTTTATAGCTAAATTTATATTGAAGATCTAAAGAATTTCAATTGCATAAAAGTTAACAATTTAGTAAATTGGCAATAGGTTAAAAATATAAAATAAATCAATACACTATGGATAGATCGTTATCTGATTTATCTTTTCTATAGTGTGTGCTTTGATAAAAAGCTCTTCCTATAAGTAAACTCTTTTAGGAAGGCTTTTTATCTTTTTTATTCCCCTCTTCTGATCACACCTTACTTCTCCCTCCCCTATGCTATAATTTCGCTCTAAGTAGGGCATTAAAGAAGGAGATCGAGCAATGAATATTGATAGGAAAGTAGTCGTTTTAGGGGCAGGCTCATGGGGAACAGCTCTTGCACTCCATACTGCAGCAAAATTCCCAACAACGCTCTGGAGCTACAGCAAAGAAGATGCAAAAGAGATGGAGAATAAGCGCAGAAATAGCCGTTATCTTCCTGATTGCCCTTTTCCTTCCTATCTTAACGTTACAAATGATCTCGCTCTTGCTCTTCAAGATGCCACACTAATCTTGCTCGCCATTCCCTCTACTGCTTTTGAAGAGACGCTAAAAAAGATAGATCGACACTATCAAGAGAGAAAAGAGAAGCTCCCGACCGTTATCTCTGCAACCAAAGGGCTCGATTACAGCAATAATCAATTTCTCAGTAGCCTCTTTCATCGCCACTTTCCTAATGGTGAGTTTGCCATTCTTTCAGGCCCAAGTTTTGCTAAAGAGGTTGCGAACCATCTTCCTACAGCGATTGCGATCGCTGCAGATCAACAAGCAATTATCGATAAGTGTGTCCCCTACTTTCATTTCAATACCTTTAGAGTCTATGGAAATTTAGATATTAAAGGGGTGCAACTAGCGGGGGCTTATAAAAATGTGATCGCTATTGCTACGGGGATTTCAGATGGTTTAGGTTTTGGAGCAAATGCTCGAGCAGCTCTCATTACACGAGGTCTTGCCGAGATGACCCGTCTTGGCCTTGCCCTTGGTGGAGAACCTGAAACTTTTATGGGATTAGCGGGAATGGGGGATCTTGTTCTGACAGCTACTGATAATCAATCCCGCAATCGCCGCTTTGGCTTACTGCTTGGGGAGGGACTTAAGAAAGAGGCTGCTTTTGAGAAGATTGGGCAGGTGGTGGAAGGAGCAAATATTGTCAAAAACATCTATCAGCTCGGTCTTGATAATGACGTAGATCTCCCAATTGCGCAGCAAGTCTATAAAATTCTTCACGAAGCGTTGCTCCCGAGCACCTCGCTAAAACAGCTTCTCGCTCGTGAACAGAAGCTTGAACATATTTAATTTTTTACTCATTAAAAAAAGGAACCCTATGCTTAATATCATTACTGGTGATTTTCCCAATACTCGCTCACGTCGCATGCGTAAAGATGATTTTTCTCGCCGTTTAATGGCTGAAAATATTGTTAGTGCAAACGATCTTATTCAGCCTCTCTTTGTGATTGAGGGGGAGAATAGACGTGAAGCGGTAGAATCAATGCCTGGAATCGATCGTCTCTCGATCGATCTACTTGTGGAAGAGGCAAAAACACTCTACGACTTAGGCATCCCTGCAATCGCCCTCTTTCCTAATTTAAGTAACGATATTCGTTCAAATGATGCTCGTGAAGCGTACAATCCAAACGGCTTAGTACAGATGGCTGTGCGAGCACTAAAAGAGGCGGTTCCCAATCTTGGTGTGATTACAGATGTAGCACTCGACCCATACACAATGCATGGACAAGATGGTTTAACTGATGAGAATGGTTATATCTTAAATGATGAGACCACTGAGGTTTTAGTTAAGCAGGCGCTCTCTCACGCTGAAGCGGGTGCGGATATTATCGCCCCCTCCGATATGATGGATGGACGTATCGCAGCACTCCGTATCGCTTTTGAAGAGAGTGGTTTCTCAAATACACGTCTCTTAAGCTACGCTGCTAAATATGCCTCTGAATATTATGGCCCATTCCGTGATGCGGTAGGCTCTAAAGAGCTTCTAGGAGAGGCGGATAAGAAGACCTATCAGATGGATCCCGCTAACCGTTTAGAAGCACTTAATGAGATCGCTCTCGATATTAAAGAGGGCGCCGATATGATCATGATCAAGCCAGGAATGCCCTATCTTGATGTGATTCGTGATGCGAAGAACCATTTTGCCATGCCCCTCTTCGCTTATCATGTCTCAGGTGAATACGCCATGATGAAAGCAGCCTTTGAAAAGGGGTGGCTCAATGAGATTCCTACCGTAATGGAGACAATGCTCGCCTTTAAACGTGCAGGGTGTGATGGCATTCTCACCTACTTTGCCAAAGATGTTGCTACTTGGTTAAAAGATAAGAAGTGGTAATTCAATAATCAACAGATAAAAAAAGAGCCTCTAAATTAATAGAGGCTCTTTCTCTTTTCACGACCCTAAAAAACTTAAGGGTAACTCAATTCGCTTATTACTTGTAGCGTGAAGGCTTGAAGTATTTGTCGAATTGCGCTTGTGTGTTTTGTGCAATGCTTTTTGCTTCTTGCGCTGTTCTTAACGCTTCGTCAGCTTTAGCTTCTACTTGTGCGTTGTTTGAACAACCAACAATGAAAGCACCAAAAGCGACAACTGCTGTTGCTTGTAATAATTTTTTCATGGTTTTTATCCTTTATCAAAGTTAAAGAAATTATTATAACCTGTTCCAATAGTGCTAGAACTGACTATAATGTTCGCTTACTTTGGGCGTAAAATCAAGCCTCCCCCAATAATTCTCTTTATCCAACAGAACAGAGACTTTTCTCCATTATCAATCATGATAGAGATGAGAATCACTCTTGAACGGTGCACCATTTCTCTCTCCATTTTGCCCCTTTCGGATTATTGAATGCATAACCAACTCTCCATTATCTTTAAAATTAGCGGGTTGCTGATCAGCACTTTTAGTTTCACCTATCTCATCCCGATTATTGTTTCGCTCATCTACCACGATCAGCAAGCGCACTACTTCCTTTTAGCCTTTATCATTGCGCTCTCAATCGGATTGCTGCTCTATCTTCCGCTCCACAGTAGTAAAGCGCGTCTAAAAACGCGCCACGGGTTTATTATTGTGACTCTCTTCTGGTCTATCTTAAGTCTAATTAGCGCTCTTCCCCTCCATCTCTCCCCTGCGGTGGATGTCCCATTTATTACCGCCCTTTTTGAAGCGACTTCAGGCTTTACCACAACAGGGGCTACCGTCTTAAGCGGTATCGATCATCTACCTAAATCGATTCTATGGTATCGCACACAACTCCACTTCTTTGGTGGAATGGGGATTATTATCCTTGCAGTTGCGATTATGCCTCTCTTAGGAATGGGGGGAATGGCGCTCTATAAAGCTGAGATTCCAGGGGTAGAGAAGGAGGAGAAGATGACCCCCCGCATTGCTAAAACAGCACGTAATCTCTGGCTTGTTTACCTAATTTTGACACTTGCATGTGCGCTTTTCTACCTATTGGGGGGCATGTCGCTCTTTGATGCGTTAACCCACGCTTTTACAACTGTTGCAACCGCTGGTTTCTCCAATTACGATGCAAGTCTTGGCCATTTCGATAGTCGCTATATTGAGTATGTTGCGATTATTTTTATGTTTCTAGGGGGCGTCAATTTTACAGCCCATTTTCTCGCCTTTACCCGCCGAGATATCCGCTATTACACCCAAAATAGTGAGTTGAAGACCTTCTTTATCATCTGTGCGACCTCCGCTCTTCTCATTGGTGGAAGTCTCTACTATCTCGATCACTACGAGGGATTATATGAGAGCTTCCATCGTGCGCTCTTTACAGTTGTATCGATGATTACAACAACGGGGCTTAGCATTTCAGACTTTAACCGTTGGCCCTCTTTTCTCCCCATTTTAATCATCTTTCTCTCCTTTATTGGGGGCTCAACAGGCTCTACCTCAGGGGGATTGAAAGTGATTCGAGTCATGCTGATTGCAAAGCAGATTCTGCGGGAGATTAAACTCCTAATCCACCCCCGAGCGAGCATCCCGATCCGCATCGATCGCCACATCATCTCAAGCTCTGTACTTGGAAGCGTCTGGGCTTTTCTAGGGCTCTACGCCTTCTCAACGGCAATCTTAACGTTGGTAATGATCGCATTTGGATTAGCACCAATCGATGCTTTTTCAGCGGTCGCTGCCTGCCTCAATATTACAGGACCTGGATTAGGGGCAGTGGCTGAAACTTACGGGGAGCTGAGTCACGGCGCCCTCTCTGTGCTCATCTTTACAATGATTTTAGGGCGTTTAGAGATCTTCACCGTCTTCGTTCTTCTCGCTCCTAGCTTCTGGAGAAGTTAATCTCCCCCCAATTTAAAATAAAAAAATACCCCTCAATTAAGGTTGAGGGGTAGATTCATCTCGCTTCTATGCTCTTGTTTTGGATGTGTTGTGAATCGGGTTCGATTCTACATAGAGGCAGATTTTCTGGGGGAAGAGATGCTACTCTTCAACAATCTCACTCTCTGAAACTTTCACTTCACCGCGACGGGGCGATTCTTTACCTCGCTCATCCCGCTTCATCTCACGGCGCTTCTCTCCACGCTCGTTATACATCTTTTTATGCTTATCATAGAGCGCTTTACGCTCTTTTTTGGGCTCCCATTTACCACCAGCTTCCTGAATTCGCTGATGTTTAAGGCGCATCCGTTCAATTTGACGCTCAACCTGCCCTTCAGCAATCTCTCTTGCTAGCGCCTCATCGAACTCCTTCGTTTCATAGAGAGTACGATACTGCTCACGAACGCTCTCGCTGATCTTCATGCGCTCACTCCGCTCAACGCCCCCTTTTCTCTTCATCCCCTCATTTGGGCTCGCAATTGAGAGAGAGGTGGTAAAGAGCATCATTGCGCCACTAAGTAGAATTAATTTCTTCATCGATTTCATCATCATCTCCTTTTATCAGAGGTTATTATTATGATTCTGAGTATATCGCCCTAGACGTAAAGCATCATTTTTAGATGTAAATTTGGGTAAATATCGATTCTCCCCCACAATTGAGCCGTAATCTCTTACGATAACTCGCTATAATTATTTATTGTAAGTAGATCTATAGAAGAGAGGTGCCACACGCATGAGCCATATTTTAATTGCCGATGATGATGTTGTTATTCAAGAGTTATTATCTGAGCTCCTCATGGCTGAAGGATTCACCACCTCCATCGCCAATAATGGGGTAGAAGCGCTCAATTTTCTTGAACATACGCAGCCCGATTTAATGCTGCTCGATGTGATGATGCCTAAAAAAAATGGGTGGGATACGTTAAAAGATACTGTTCAAAACTATCCGCGCCTCCCCGTTATTATGCTCTCAGCAAAGGGGGAGAGTATCGATCGAGTGCTCGGTCTTGAGCTTGGAGCGGATGATTATCTTCCAAAGCCATTTGATGATCGTGAGCTCATCGCCCGTATTCGTGCCCGCATTCGCACCGTAGAGACGCTAACAAAAGAGCAGGAAGAGGAGAAGAGTGAGCAGATTATTGCGCTCGATGGTCTTCTTCTTAATAGTGCGCAGATGGTAGCCAAATATCGGGGCGAAGTGCTCGATTTCACCACAACAGAATTTGCGATTCTCTTCCACCTTGCCGAACATCGTGGAGAGATCATTACACGGGATGAGTTGAGCCGTGCCGTGCTTAAGAAGCGGCATCAACCCTTCGATCGAGCGATCGATATGCATCTGAGTAATATTCGTAAGAAACTCCCCCCTAGAAATGATGATCCAAACTTTAAATGGTTCCGCGCCGTTCATGGTCAAGGGTATCTCTTTTTGATGGAGCAGGAGTAGAGTGATAAAAAGGATCGGGCAACTCTTCAATGCGCTCAACCGTCTTGGCGTACGCATCTTTCTCTCTATCTGGGGCTCGCTCGCCCTTTTAGTGGCGCTTACCCTCCTTATTCCCCAATTTGATCAGCGGAGGATCCTCTCCCTTTCAGAGGAGGAGAGCGCCCATTATGAGAAGAATCTCCTCAATCGCCTCATCATTCGAGAGCAGATTGAGCTAAAACGGCGGGAGAGAAATGGCTCTCCTGCCCCTCTGCTCTATCAGACTGAGCAGCCAGCGCTTAATAATTATCGACAGAGGCAGAATCGGGGTTCTCACCGCTTAATTGTAGTGCCCAATGCAATTGAGGGGCGCTATCAGGTGATTCACCATCTTAAAAATGATCTCTACATCGGCTTTATCATCAATACAATCTCTCTTCCTTACGCCAATCAACAATCGTCAGGAACAGAGATGATCGTAGGCCCTTTTCATGATCATCGCTATCCTGGGGCTCATCTCTATATTACGGGGGACGCACCTCCACAATCGTACTACTTCGCCCGTCTCTTTGATGCCCCTTATCTCTTCGCCTTTCTCATTACCCTTATCTGTACGCCGATTGCGCTCCATCTTGCTCGCACTGTGGCTCGTCCTATCAATCGTCTACAAGCAGCGGCCGATCGTGTAGCACAAGGGGATTGGCACCCTGATCCCTCTCTTGAGGAGGGACCTTTTGAGTATCGAGTTGTGGGACGAAGTTTTAACCGCATGATTGAAGCGCTTACACTTGCTGAAGCGGAAAAAAATCGACTCTTTGCCAATCTCTCTCATGAGTTACGCACCCCATTAACCCGCATAAAGCTGACTAATAGCCTTCTTCGCCGTAAAGGGGGAGCAATTTTACAGAGAGATATTGCACGTATCGATGAGAATCTTGCACTGATTGATGATCGTATTCAGTCGATGCTCTCGCTCTCGAAAGAGATTATTCTCAATCGGGAGAAGATGGAGCAGGTGGAGTTAAAACGCCTCCTCACCCCACTCTTTAAAGAGGCTCACTTTGAGGCGCATGAGAATGGAAAAACCTTTCATCCTCCTCACACTATTCCTAATATAACTCTCTCACTTCAGACAGAATTTTTCTTAAGCGGGTTGGAGAATATCCTTAGAAATGCGATCTACTACGCAAAAGAGAATATCTGGCTCACCCTGATAATCACACCCAAAAGAGGGAGCAATCGAGAGATGGTGATTACTGTCTACGACGATGGGAAAGGGGTTAGCGATGAGGAGCTCACCTCCCTTTTTGAAGCATTCTTTAGAGGGGAGCGGGATGAAAATATGAGTGACTATGGGGGCTCAGGATTGGGGCTTGCGATCGCAAAGCAGATGGCGCATCTCCATCACGGTACAATCAATGCAACTCACCATCCAGAGCAAGGAGGGCTTGCCATTGAATTGAGATTCCCCATTGAGGAGTGATTACTCCATCACGCTCCAAAAAGCGACCAGACGCCTCATTCGAGAGAGCCCTGTCGCGCCATAGAAGCGCCCATTATGGTACGCTCGTGCAATCGTCCCATCGAGATAGAGGGCATCTCTACACTTCAACTCATCACGAAAGAGGGAAGCAAAATCATAAAAGGAGCTCTCCCCCTCCCCCACAACAAAAAATACCTCTGTCGCATCTTTAACGCAGACGCCACTGCGAAGCTTAAGACTACTAGAGCCTTTAATAAAACGATGATTAAATGCACCATCAATCAGGAGCATCGGTCCCGATTGGGTCGCCGATTCGATCTCTCTTTGCTCTTTCTCACTTAGACGTGCAAATTGCTCTGTCGTTACCACAGAAGCACTCCCCCTCTTAGTGATATAGAAGACCCCATTTGGAAAGAGCGAGAAGTTTCCCGCTCCAGCATTGGTGGTGACTCTATTAAGGGGAATAAGCCACTCTCCATCTTCAATATGCAATCCTAACGGGCGATACTCTCCACTATAGATACCAGAATTGATTGCAAAGAGAACCGATCTCCCCTCCCGCTCCACTCCATTAACAAAGTTTTGCAGCGAATTATAAGCACGCCCCTCCCCATCTTGCCAATGATGAGTCAATCGCTCTTTTTTCAGATCAATCTTAAAGAGCGCATAATTCACCCCTTTAAAGAGTCGCTCCTCCAATGTAACGGAATAGGCAGAGAGAGGAGCAAGCGCAATTAAGAGAAGAAGGAGGCGCCGAAACATCATTTAACGCAAGAATGAGAGGAATGGGCGCAAAAGTCGAGGATGAACAATAAGGAGTGTCTCCCCTTCACCTCTATTCTCAGCTCCCTTAAAATCCGTTACCAGTAATCCCGCTTCTGTTGCGATCAATGCTGCAGCTTTAGCGGCGTAGAGATCAACATCAGAGGCGAAATAAGCGTGATAATTCCCCTTCATCACCTCTCCTGCATCGAGTGCTAAATCACCCAAAACACGAAGAGAGAGGAGAGAACGCACCGCTTTATTGATGCGCTCCTGATGCGCTTCACTCTTAGAGAAGTGAGTTAATGCGCCAACGGATTTCATCTCAAGCGAATCTGAAGTGACTCGTAGACGCTGATCATTAAAGATTGCACCATCACTGCGGCTTGCGTGGTAGAGCTCTTCAGTAATAGGGTTGTAGATTACCGCTGATTGAAGCTTTCCATCCACCTCATACGCCATCGAAAGGGAGAAATGGGCACTCCCTAAACGAAAATTCTCCTCCCCGCCCACTGCAGAGATATACCACTGATGGCGCTCCTCCTTCTGATACCCTTCAATATATTGCCCATTAATGGAGTGGTGAGGGTACGCACGCGCCACCTCATTAGCGAGCATCGTCTCAACTCCTGAAAAAAATTGGGCAAACGTTGCATCATCTGCCTTTTGTGAAGGGCTAAAACGGAGCACGCGATAGTAGAGAAAACGGATCTCTTTTCCAACTTCTGCTGCGATCTCTTTTGCCACTGAGGTGTATAAATTCATGAACTCAAATCTCTTTTAAATAATAGAAAAACAAATGCGTAGAAGCCTCTACGCTTCGGCGATCTCATCGATTAGGGCATTATACAGGGTTGAGGAGCCGATCCGAAAATTTTCCGCCGTCACCCACTCCCGCCCCATCATACGAATCGCTAAACCTACAAAGTTGAAAGCCTCTTCAAAAGTGCTCACTCCTCCTGAAATCTTCAATCCAGCCCCATAACTTGGACGCTCTAAAAGAAGTTGCAGAAGTTGCGCACAATCCTCCATCGTCGCTCCACGATGATTCACCCCCGTCGAGGTTTTAAGAAAATCTGCCCCACCCTCTAGCGCAATCTCCCCTGCTCTACGAATCCAGCGAGGATCCTTCAACGCGCCCGTCTCCAGAATCACCTTTACAATCTTATTCCCCGCAGCTCTTCTTACCGCCTCAATAAAATCTAAACAGAGCTCCTGCTGATGCCCAAGAAGCGCACCATGAGGAAAGACCACATCAATCTCATCAACATTTGCCTCTACAAGATACTCAA
The DNA here is from genome assembly GCA_030150565.1 of Cardiobacteriales bacterium. Classification (GTDB taxonomy): domain Bacteria; phylum Pseudomonadota; class Gammaproteobacteria; order Cardiobacteriales; family Wohlfahrtiimonadaceae; genus JAAZCI01. The sequence continues at coordinate 10,769 of JASLFR010000058.1, forward strand.
TCTCCCTTAACGTACGCTGTTTATTGAGAGCGCCATTAGGAAAATTCACCACCGATGCAACATTAACAAGGTGCTTCGTACCAAACCACTCTTTTGCAGAGCGCACATAAGCGGGAGGGATACAGATTGCCGCAACGGAGAGATAAGGCCCCACCGCCTGCTGACAGAGTTGGTGTAGATTGATCTGCTCATTGAGATCGGTATGATCGAGCAGCGTTAAGATTCGAGCTGCAATTTTTTGATCGATAGTTGCCATCTATTTTATGACTCCTCTTTTTGAGGTTTTTTAAGATTTTTCATCGGATAGGCGTAGAGAAACCACAAAACCAAAATAACCATTAATGTAAGAAAAACCGCTCGGTAACGCCACGGTGAATCGATTGGAAATTGGTCATAGATCAGACTCGCCACCATTCCTCCCGTTGCAGCACCAATAAATTGGGCTGATGAGAAGACCCCCATCAAAACACCCCGCTTCTCGGCAGGGACTAAACGGGACATCAATGAAGGTTGAGTCGCCTCCATCACATTGAATCCTAAAAAGAAGAGGAAGAGGGTGAGGAAGATCCCCCAATATCCGCTAACAAAAAAACTGATCGCAAATCCACTAAAGAGAAGAAAGATAGCCGATAGAAAGAGAGGGCGATGATGGTAAAATCGCTCTGCATACCCCACTAAACCAAACATTAAGATAAGAGAGAGGAGAAAAGTGGGTAAATAGAGGGGCCACGTCGCTTTGAGATCGGGCGCACTTCCATAACCACTCTCCAATAGATAGGCGCTAAAACTGGTAAAAGCAGCGGTTAAGACTAAATGGAGCGTTAAGGTCCCCACATAGAGACGATTGATATCTGCGTAATCAAAAGCGTGACGCATCTCATGGAGAAAATGGCTAAAGAAGGGGCGCTTCTCCCCCTCCTTCTTCTGTGGCTCCCCACTCTTTGGTGGATTTGGGATGCGATAGATCGTCGTTACAATCGCCAATCCCCCCAATATTGCAGAAGTGAGAAAGATCGCCATCCCACCCCCTAATCGATAGAGCACCTGCGATAAAACAACCGAGACTCCAAAAGTAACACCAATCCCGATTCCAATAATCGCCATGGTGTGCCCCCGAATCTCTTCTCGCACAATATCGGAAGTGAGCGCTAAGATAACAGATGAGATCGCACCCGCCCCTTGAATCACTCGCCCTATGATCGCAATCGGCGCACTGGAGGTGAAGGCGATCACTAAACTCCCCAAAATAAAGAGGGCCAATCCAATAATAATCGTTATTTTACGCCCAATTCGATCAGAGAGCGCACCAACAAGTGGCTGCATAATCAATTGAGTCAATGCATAGCTACTGATAAAGAGCCCTGTAACGAAACCTCCGCTTCCTAACTCATCACGCATATACTCCGCATAGATAGGGAGAATAAGAAAGATGCCCAACATACGAATCGAAAAGAGCCCTGCTAAATTGGCACTTAAGCCAAGATCTTGGCGGCTCATCTTTGATCGATCTTGTGGGGATAGATCCGTCACGGTTACTGCTCCTCTCGTCCATTTTTTAAAGATAAGATTGTCTGATAGAGCTGATTTTTAGGTAACCCTGTCACCTTTTGTGCAATCGAGACAATCTGCTTTTGGGGTAATCCCTCATCAAGAAGAATATTAAGCAGACTCAGATGGTTAACAGAGTGCTCATCAGAAGGCTCATCAGTACGATTTTTGCCCCTTATGATAACAACAAACTCCCCTCTAATCTCATCTTTATGGTTGAGGAAATACTCAAGAAGGCTGGAGAGTTCCCCCTGCTGATAGCTCTCGAAATGCTTCGTCATCTCACGACCGATAAAGGCCTCCCGATCGGCTCCAAAAGCCTCAATAGCGCTCTCTAACATCGCTAAAATGCGGTGGCTCGACTCATAAAAGATGAGTGTCTCGCTCTTCTCGCTCAGCTTCTCTAATCGGTTAAGGCGTGCCCCACTCTTTGGCGGGAGAAACCCTTCAAAAGTGAAGCGATCTGTCGGAATGCCTGAAACACTCAACGCTGTAATCAATGCGCTTGGACCAGGAATAGGGATGATTGAGAAACCCGCCTCTCGCAACGCTGCAACGACAGGAAATCCTGGATCGGAGATGAGCGGCGTCCCCGCATCAGAGACGATCGCCACAGACTCCCCCCTCTCCAGTTGCGCCTTCATTGGCTCAATACGCTCCATTTCGTTATGCTCATGAAGTGAAACAAGAGGAACACGCAATCCAAATTGGGTTAAAAGATGAGCCGTCACACGTGTATCTTCTGCATAGATCGTTGCAACAGATGCAAGCACCTCCCGTGCTCGGGGTGATAGATCTGCAAGATTACCGATTGGTGTTGCCACAACATAACAGGTAGCCATTTTACCTCCTAAAGATGAGCCTGAAGTATAACAAGATTGAAGGATAAAGGATAAATGAGAGATTCTGAACGGAAAAGAAGAGGAGTCGCTGGGGAGCAGTTAGCCGAAAAATATCTCACCTCTTACGGCTTACAGCTGATTGAACGAAATTATCACTGCCGCTTTGGTGAGATCGATCTCATTATGCAAGATAAGGAGGAGATCGTCTTTGTCGAGGTGCGAGTACGTAACCATAATCAATTTGGGGGAGCGCTCGAGAGCATCACTCTCACAAAAATAGAGCGAATCTTAAAGAGCGTAGCCCACTACATCGCAACCCATAATCTCCCCTCTTCACAAAATTTACGTATCGATGTTGTTGGTATTGAGAGAAGTGAATCACCTCATCCCCATATAGAGTGGATTAAGAGCGCTATTGAAGAGTAATTTCACACCATCAAAATTGAGCGGAGTGCGAGATAATCTTTACGGAGTTGATCATCCGTCACTAAACGATCCTCCATCTGATTGCAGGCGTGCATAATCGTCGTATGATCACGCCCAAAACCTGTCCCGATCTCAGGGAGAGATTGACGAGTCAATTCACGAGATAGATACATCGCTAAATGGCGAGGGCGAACAAAGACCGCTTTGCGCGACTTCCCCAATAATTCATCAATCCGAATTTTATAGAAGCTCGCTACCACCTGCTGAATATTTTGGATCGTTAATTTACGCTCCTGAAGATCGGTTAACGTGCGAAGGGCACGCTTTGCGACATCGAGCGTTAAAGCGGACTCCTCAAAGATCGCTAACGCCTCCACCTGCTTCAGTGCTCCCTCCAACTCACGAATGCTTGCACGAACGACCTCAGCGATATAATGCTTCGTCGCATGAGGAAGATCGATCTGCCACGCTTCCGCTTTCTGCTCTAAAATAGCGACTCGATGGTTAAAATCAGGGGGCTCAACTTGAACGACAACCCCCGCTGCAAATCGAGATTTTAAGCGCTCCTCCATCTTATCGAGCTCTTTAGGGTAACGATCACACGTTAAAATTACCTGATGGCCCCCATCAAAGAGCGTATTGAAGGTATGAAAGAAGACCTCTTCAGAACCGGGGCGCCCTGAGAGAAACTGAATATCATCAATTAGAAAAGCGTTCAGACTCTTATAGAAGTGGCGGAGCTCGTTTAGCGTATTGTTACGCATCGCCCGCATAATATCCTCAATAAACGCATCACAATGTTGATAGATAATTCGCGCATCGGGGTAATTCTCCCGAATCGTATTACCGATTGCATGCATTAGATGGGTCTTTCCGAGCCCTGTTTTACCATGAATGAAGAGCGGATTGTGCTGTACACCAGGATTGTTTGCCACTTTAATACAGGCATCAATTGCAAAACTGTTCGATTCCCCCTGTACAAAATTGGAGAAGAGGAACTCCTCATTTAGATTACTCGTAACGATAGGTCGCTCACGAACAGAGTGCTTCGTAACCTCACGAGAGCGCCCACTTTTACGGGATTTTCTCGGCTTACTCCGCTCCTTAACATGATGCCCCTCATAATCTGAACTTGTGCCGAGCCCATACCCAATCTCAACTTCAGATTGCGCTTCATGCTGAATCGCTTCCGTAATCAATGCTTGATGAAAACGTTGAGCCCCCCGCAAAACAACCTCATTGGCTGCTAAAACCATCACATGATCCTCTTTAAAGACCACCTCTAACGGCTTAATCCATGAGTTGAATTCAGAACGATCAATTCGCTCTCTGATATAGCTTAGACAACGATCCCAGCGCGCCTTATCACTCTGATCTAACGTCTCACTCTTACGCTCTTCCCCCTCTTTCTCTTCTCTCAATTGAGCGAAAAGATCCCCCTCCTCTAATAGTAAAGGGAGCTCTTCACTCTCAGTTCGCTCTTTTTTGGGGGAAGTACTCTTCTCTCTACTCTCAGCACTTTTTTTTTCAGCTTTTGGCGCTATTTTCTTAGGCGCTAAAGCAGGATCAATTGAGTAAGAGATTGTAGGCGCTAATCCGTAAAGCTCATCAATCACCGTGAGCATCTGATCTGCATACTCGCTCTGAACCTTCTCTGAATGATCGGTATCGTAGGTGAAGAGAATTAAAAAAGCGGGGCTTGGTAATACCCCATTCATAGGAGCAATCCACTGCTGATACTCATCTTCAGGAAGATCTGCCGAGAGCCTCTCTTGCACCACTTCCCAATTAAAATTGCTCATACAAAAACCCAATTAACCTAAATCGACAGAATGAAAATGATGAAAATCGTTGGGAGAAAAAAACGGCCTTCTCTAACCAAAGAGAATCGCCGTTAGGATAAAGTCTGCCACTAACACGATTAAAGATGCTTTAACAACGGTACTCGTTGTTGAGCGCGCAATTCCATCTGCAGTCGGTCGACCAATAAAACCCTCACGTAGAGCGACAAGATTGGTGATTACTCCAAAGACCAAGGTCTTCACCAAAATACCTTGAACAATGTCGGTGTTAAGATCTACTGCTGATTGCATCTGAGACCAATACGCGCCCCCATCTACGCCAAGCGCAAATGTTGCAACCAAATAGCCGCCCATTATACCAATCGCGCTATATAAAACACCTAAAATCGGAACCGCCAAAACGCCTGCAAAGAATCGGGGCGTTAAGATATATTGCACAGGATTAACTGCCATTAGCTCATAACTTGCCCACTGCTCTGTGGCTCGCATCAGCGCAATCTCCGCAGTTAAGGCAGAACTTACCCCTCCCGTATAGAGAAGCCCCGTTAAAACAGGGCCAAGCTCCCGAAAGAGAGCCAAAGCAGTTAAGGTTCCCACTGAAGCTTCAGCCCCAAAAGTGCGCATATTGACATAAGCTTGAAATGAGAGCACCATCCCCACAAAAAGCCCAGCAAGGATGATAATCGGCAGTGAACGGATACCTAGCTTAAAGAGCTCACGAACAAAGAGTGAGGGGCGTTTAAAGATATAGCCGATATTTACCAACATCTGTAAAAAGAGAAGCGCAAGTTCACCTGCGCTCTGAATAAATTGGATCGTCGATCGGCCTAAACGCTCGAGTAGATTGATCAAAATAACGCCTCCTTAAGCGATACAGTTGGTTGATGAAAGGGGACTGGCCCATTCGATAATCCATCGATAAATTGACGCACCCACTCATCATCACTCTCATTAATCTCTTGCGGTGTTCCTGTAGCGACAATCTTTCCTCCCGAAAGAAGACAGACATAATCAGCCATCGAAAGCACCTCTTGCACATCGTGAGAGACAATAATACTTGTTAAACCGAGCGCATTATTAAAGCGCTTAATAAGATTAACCAACACCCCTTTTGAGATAGGGTCTTGCCCTGCAAAAGGCTCATCATAGAGGAGCAATTCTGGATCGAGCGCAATCGCACGCGCTAAAGCGACACGACGCGCCTGCCCTCCCGACAGTTGACTTGGGTAGTAACTCTCAAGCGCTCTCAATCCAACCGCTTCAAGCTTTAAAAGGACAAGCGTTCGAATAATCGACTCATCAAGATCGGTATGCTCTCGAAGTGGGAATGCGATATTCTCAAAGACCGTCATATCTGTAAAGAGAGCACCTGATTGGAAGAGCACCCCCATCTTCGTTCTCAACTGGTAGAGCTCCTTTGTGGAGATCTTATTGAGTCGCTCCCCCATTAACGTCACCGAACCTGACTTAAGTGGGAGCTGACCACTCATCACTTTAAGAAGGGTAGTCTTCCCTGTTCCTGAAGGCCCCATCACCGCTGTGATCTTCCCTTTAGGAACAGTTAAAGAGAGCTCATCAAAAATCACTCGTGATCCAAACTGCAGAGTAATCTTCTCAAGCTCAACAACTGATTCTCTCTCTTGATCTCTCACAATATCCCCTTACAGCTCCTCAAAAAGATGCGCTTTAATCTGCATAAAGATCGACTTAAATTCGCCATCGATATACTCACCATCACGCTCTGATCCATCCTCTAAACCGAGAAGATAGCTCTCTAAAGCGTTAACGCGCTCTAGTAATTCATCAAGTTTAAGAATGCGTAGATTCGCTTTAAGCGTGTGCGCTACTCGTACCAGCTCTTCAAGCGCCATCTGAGAGTAACCCACCTCTTTTATATTATCGAGATAGATCCCCTCAAGCTCGGTAGTCTCCTCTTTTAGAGCGCCAAGGAGCAATTCGCTAATCTGAAACTGCTCCGCTTTCTCACCATCGGCAGACTCCTCCTCTTCCTCAACTTCAACAAATTCAGGGAAAAGGGTTAACGCCTGCTCAATCACTCCTGCAGAGATCGCAAGACCTGCAACTTTACGGCTCGCAATATAGCTAAGCGCTAAGAGGAGGATCGCTAAATCATCATGATCAAGTTGATCGAGATCTTTCTGCGCCTTAAAGACTAATTCATGAGGATTGCCTTGCGCATCCACACTCAGAAGAGTCGATAGTTGTTCACGCACCTCCTCTTCACTCTTCTCATTTTGAGTCAGCGCACCATGAAGTGTCTCATACTGTTTTACTAACTCCTGATTTAATGCTCGGTATGAGTTGAGAAGAGCCCACTCTTTCACATCCTCATTCGTTAAAGGGATCTCATCATCGTGACTCTTCCAGAGCGCTTGTAGATTCTGCTCTAAAATCCAAACAAGATTGACCGTATGATTGAACGCTTGACGATTATCAGGCCCATTCTCATCGACCCACGTATCCAATTGCGCTGAAATTTGGCGAGTTAAGAGCGCCATCTGCTCACGCCCCATCAGTCGTAAAACTGTTGCAAGTTCCTCTAAAAACTCCACTGTACGGGGAAGTTTATCCACCTGACTCTCATCAAGATAGATGCGCTCCATACTCTCGTGAAGTTCAATAATCTCATCTTTAATCCCTTCAGCAAAACGGGCATAAACTCCCGCTGTAATGTAGATATCGGTGCTTTTAAGGTTTTGACCGATCCAGCGAACACCATCGGCACTCTTCTGTACCTCTTCTAAAAGAAGTGGGAGAGGCTCTTTTGTAGGAACCTGATAATTGAGCAGTGCTGCTAATCGTTGATCCATCTGCCCTAAAATCTGATGAATGACGCGATCGAGCGGCGCTGAGAGATTCGACTCCTCGAGCTGTTCAACGTAGTAACGTAAAAGCGCCCATGAGTTGTGTTGTGAGAGCGGAAGCTCCCCCATAATATCACCCACCAACTGCTCAACACGCGTTAGACTCGTCTGAATCTCCTCCCCTTTAATAAGGGCGATCAATTGGCTCTGATAATACATCCGCAAAATCTTTAGAGCAGCAGTATCAACAGGCTCTTCAAGAAGTGCACTCTTATCCTGCTCCTGAATCGCTAAGAGAAGGGAGTCGAAGAAGCGATCATCTACGGTTGCACCAAGTTTTGCGCTCTCAACATAACCTTCTAATTGCAGACAAAAACGGAGTAGTGTCTTCTCTGCTGGACCATTCCCAAATTCAGAGAGTGACGGAACGAGTGTCACTCCATATTTTGCAATATTAGCCGCACGGGGGTGATCCGCCTCTTCAAAAAATTCTGCAAGGTCGTTGAGCGAGAGCTCAATAATTTTACGCTCGGCACTCTCATCTTGAGAGTTTTCTAATAATTGCTCTAACTGCTCTCTTAACTCTTTTGCTCGACTCTCAAGCTGAGCGATCGATATATTGGTCATCTCTTTCCACTCTCTCTTCTGTTTGATGGGTTAGCTATTTTTGCGAATATCAGAAAGATCAAAACGTAGATCACTCTCTTCGCTTCCCTTTATTGTAAAGAGGCTCAACGCCTCATCTAATGCATCAATTGATAACTTAATCTCTTCCTGGCTACCTGCAATCGCCTCAATATCTGTGAAGATCTCGTGAAGTTCTACCGCTAAACGCGCCATACTTCTCTTCGCTAAAAGCAACTTCTCTTGCGCTGTATGAACGGTCCCTCTACTCGCTTCTACAACTTTAGGCAACGCTTCACTCTCTACTAACTTCGCACCTTGCAGATATTTCGCCCCTAGATTGAGCTGACTTGTCACCTCATCAATACTGCTCACAATGCTCTCTTGAAAGAGGCGGATCTGCTTCTGCTCTTCACGAATGCGCTCTAACTGTGTTCGATTCTCCCGAGCAAATTGCAAAACGCCCTCTTTCGCTCTAGTCGCTTCCTCAATGATGGTGCGAATACGCTCTACCGCAACATTGATACTATCGGCAATCACTCCCGTAGAATCATCCGTCACTGTAAGCTCCATCGAAAGATCCCCTTTTGCAAGGTACTCCACCTGATTGATCAAATTGAAAATCGCCGCTTCATGATAACGATTCTGCTCCTGCTCACTACGAACATTAAATTGGAGAAGCGTTACTCGACGGCGCAATACAAAATAGACTAAAACAAGCAGAATAAGCATTAGGATAATAATTCCTGCAAAGATGAGATTTGCGTACTCAATAAAGTCCGCTCTCTTCTGCTCTTCCGCCCGCGCTGTTAAAAGATTGGAGCGAAACTCCTCCCCTATTAGCTGCATCTGTGGGCGTAATTCTCTAAAAGCGCTCTGAAATTGAACAATCTGAGGGATATTGATCACAATATCATTTAAATCCTCACTCAATGCTGAGAAGACATACTCCACCTCATTAAGTTGCTCCTCTTCTAACATCCCCTGAAGACTCTGAACCCCTTTAACAGGAACACCCTCATAAAGAGCAATAATTCCCGATTGTAATGCATTAATCTCCTCAGTAAGACGAGCAAGCGCATCTGTTTTTGCACTAAAATTCGCTGATAAAAGGCGATTAAGGCTGCCGCTAATCTTATGAGCATTTACAAGAAGCCCTTCCGCCTCCCGAATCGTCTCGATCGTAATGGTTCTCTTGGCAACAAGATCCTCCACAAACTGATCTAAAAGAGCGATAAACTGCTCCAGATCGAGGCTCAAGCGACTCTCAAAATAGGCGAGTCGATGAACAAGCTCCGCCTCTGGCAATTCATTAATCAATTGACTCTTAAAATTGCGCCACCGTTTATAGAACGAGTCGTACTGAGGCCAACGATTAGCAATCTTCTCCTGAAAGATTGAATCGAGCTCCTCAATCTCGGTGATCACCTCGCCGTGATGGTAACGCTCATAATCGTGATAAGAACTAAACGTTAACATCTTATCGAGCTGGGCATACTTCTCATACACTTCAGAGAGATCCGCAACCTCAGGAGAGCTCTCATAACGGGGCATTTGGGAGTAGTAGAAGAGCGCTCCTACTAAGGCAAAAATTGTCGCTAAAGTGCTATAGAAAAGGATGCGCTTAATTTTACGATCTTTCGGTAGCTCTAAGGAGACAATATCTACCTGTTTCTGCTCATCGGCACTTAAATACTCTTTCAAAATTAACCTTTAAATCTGCTAAGGGGCATCTTTCTTATGCGTGCGCTTCAATCGCCTTCACAAGCTCATCACGCTGAAATGGCTTTGTGATGAAGTCATCACAACCTGCTAAATCTCCACGAGCTTTATCGAAAGCTCCATCACGGCTCGTCAACATAATAATGGGTGTTTTGGCGATATCTGAATTGGATGACTTAATAATTTGACATGTGTCATAACCATCAAGGCGAGGCATCATCACATCCATGAAAACAACATCAGGACGCTCTTTCTCAATCGCAACAAGTGCAGAAAAACCATCCTCAACACCAATTACTTCATGCTCCTCCTGACGAAGGATAAGCTCTCCTGTACGGCGCACAGTGCTACTATCGTCAACAATCATCACTTTTAATTTCTTATTTTGTTCCATAACACCCTCTCCTGATACCAATTCTTAAATGAGATAAAAACAGATAATTATACGCTAATTATAGGGATAACGCTCTGTAATACCAATTATTAATTACCCCCAAAAGGGTAAGAAATAGAAATGCGATAAATGCCCAAACGGGTAAAGAGAGCCCCCAAAGCGCCCACTCGATCTCTCCACAATCCCCTTTTGCACTCAATATGTTGGTTAACCAATCGATATTAAAAAGATCTGTAATCGCAGCTGACGTCTGCTGACAAGATCCAAACGAAGTTTTCTCCCCATACTGCATCATCACATGGCGACCTGTTAGATAGAGTCCAAGTGATCCTGCAATTAAAATAGCCCCTGCATATAGGCGCTGACCGATCCGTTTTACCTTATGAATACTCGCTAAAAGAAAGAGTACCCCCATAATAAAGAAGAGGGCTCGCTCCAACATACAAAATGGGCAGGGGTCGAGGAGTAAATGATTCTCAAAATAGAGGATAGCGATTGCGATAAGCGCAAAAGAGCTGATCGCAGCGATAAAATTAAGCAGACGTCGGTTAAACATAATGTGACTCCAGAGAAATAATAGAGCTCCATTTTAACCAATTTTTAGATCAAAGGTTCCATTTCCATAAATTGGGAGAAAACAAAAAAGCCTGCATATCTATTCAATATGCAGGCTCTCTAAATATGGCGTCCCTACGGGGATTCGAACCCCGGTTGCCGC
>JASLFR010000089.1 GCA_030150565.1 Cardiobacteriales bacterium
TCGATGGAGAAGGCTCGAAAGAGAAGATGCTCCGCTTCCCCCCCATATTCACGCTTTGCACCAACAGTATCGAGGCAGAAGAAACCGATCAGCTCCTCCTCAACTTTCACCATGACAAGCTCATTCCCTTCAAGATTTCCCCGCTCTTTAACGGTAATGGAAGGGTGAAGGGCGTAATCCCCCTCATTGAGCTCATATGCCTCAATTAAGGCGCGCTCCTCTTCACTCCCTCTGTAAAAATCGAGCTGCAGATGATGCATGAAATTTGACTCCTTTATGGCACGGCTATTTTAATCATTATTATTGGCGCGCCAAAAAGCGCAGCAGAGCAGCTCAAGATAAGGGCTCTCTTCTAAAATGGCAAGTGGTTGGAGGTGGGGTAATTTCTTCACAAATCTGCTTTCCTCCTTTATGCCTCCTCCGCTTCCCGTTATAATCGACCGATTGAATAAAAAGATGACAAATTAGAGTGAAGGAGGAAAATTGATGATAGATGATCGCCGTTTAACGATTGATGATCTCAATCTTCACAATCGCGATAACTTAATGGGGCATTTAGGAATGGAGTTTACCCATATCGAAGAGGGGTATGCGGAGATGGAGATGCCTGTTGTGAAGCGAAATACCCAGATGGTTGGATTGCTTCATGGAGGCGCTTCAATAGCCCTTGCAGAGACGATTGCAGGCCTTGCATCGCTCTATATCGTCTACCCTAAAATGGGGTGCGTTGGAATGCAGATGAGTGCAAGCCATATCTCGTCGGCCGAGCAGGGGGAGGTTATTGTCGCAAAGGCGAAATTGCTCCATCGCGGTGGGCGCACACATGTTTGGGATGTTAATCTCTACGCAAAAGGGGATGGGCGTCTCATCTCATCGGTTAAAGCGACCAATGCGATTGTTCCCATTCCTGAGGGGATGAAATTGACAGTGGATTAATCACTTCTGTGATCTTCTCTATTCTCATTTAAAGCCTCTCTCTGTAGAGGCTTTTTTCTCCTAAAATTTTAAAATGATCTGCTGTGAGGTTCTGATATGATCGATTTTTTCACCCGTATTCGGCACGGTATTCTCTTCCCCATCCTCTTACTGATCTTAGCGATGACGATTTTGCAAAGTGGCGCCTCCCTTGCAAAGACACTTTTTTCAGAGATTGGATCGGAAGGGGTGACCGCAATGCGCCTCTTTCTGAGTACGCTGATTTTAATGGCGGTCTTTCGCCCGTGGCGCACTAAATTTCGTTGGGATCAGTGGCGCTCGATGGCGATGTATGGCGTTTCTCTCGGGATTATGAACTTTCTCTTCTATCAATCGCTCCAGACACTCGATATCGGAATCGCTGTTGGGCTTGAATTTACAGGCCCTCTGGCGGTAGCGCTCTACTCATCACGTAAGCCGATCGATTTTCTCTGGATTGGGTTGATTATTCTCGGGCTCTTCTTCCTTCTCCCATTTGGAGATAGCGATATTAAGATCGATCTTGTAGGGGCGCTCTATGCGCTTGGAGCGGGGGTCTGCTGGGCGATCTATATCATTTATGGGCAGAAAGCGGGGTACTACTACGGTACTGCTGCGGTGCCTATCGGTACAATGATTGCAGCAATTCTTGTCTTCCCTATTGGATTTGCGAAGGCGGGGACGGCCCTTTTTTCTCTATCGATTCTGCCTTATGTGTTAGGAGTTGCACTATTTTCATCGGCGATCCCTTATGCGCTTGAGATGGTGGCTTTAACTCGGCTGCCCCGTAAAACCTTTGGTGCCTTAACGAGTTTAGAGCCTGCTATTGGTGCGCTCTCTGGCTTGATCTTCTTAGGAGAGATTTTAGCGCCAACGCAATGGTTCGGTTTGAGTGCGATTATTATCGCTGCGTGTGGTGTCTCTTTAACGCAAGAGTCGATGGCAAAAGTGGAGTCCTGATGATTAGAATGGGAGCCTTTCTCTAAAATTGAGCAACAAAAAAGCGCTAAGTGATTCACCTAGCGCTTTTTTTATTTAATGGAAAAATCTATTGAGCTTTACTGAGCGATTTAGGCTTTGAAGAGAGCGCTTCGATCCATCCAACTGTTGTGTAGATGATGATCATCGCACCAATAAACCCGAGCCCAAAGACGAGCGCAATGAGAAACCAATCCGCAGGGCCACCTGCATCAGTAAAGCCTGAAGAGGAGACATTAACCATGATAATTTCAGCTAAAATTCCCCCAAAGAGCCCCCCCGCTTGTGACCAGACCATGCGATTGGATTTAATACGGCGCTCAAAAAGAAGAAGCGCAATAAAAGCGAAGGTGCCAAAGATGATGAGGGCTAAGAGAACCCACAACCAACCACCAAGCATCTCATGAAATACTGAGATGATGGAGAGAAAATCTAACTCTTTCATACTATTTTATTCCTTTATTTGTAGAGAATCGATTATGCAAGACCGCGTAACATACTGATGTAGGTCGGTTTTAGTGCCATAGTTTTCATCACCCAGCTCACCCATAACTCTTCAAGAGGGGCGATGACGCCAGGGAAGGAGGGCATCAAATTATTCTCATAATCGAATTCAACTAACATCGCTTGACCAAGACGGGTAATCATTGGGCAGGAGGTGTATCCCGTATAGATTTCATCGGATTCGCGCCCCTCAATATCCGCAATGAGATGATCCATCGCAACAGGAACTTGCCACTTCACACTCGCAGCGGTTTTACCTTTAGGAACCCCAGCAATATCACCCACACCAAAGACGTTACGGTAGCGAACGTGACGAAGTGAACCTCTCTCAACCTCCATCCAGCCCTCTTCACCCCATGCGCCTGTCTGCCATGGAAGGGGGCTATTACGAACCGCATCATTAGCCACCATTGGGGGAACAACGTTCATGAAGTCGTAACCAAGCTCTACATCCCCCTCTTCAGTGCTGAAGGTTGCGATGCGTTTAGCAGGATCGATCGATTTAAGGACACGATCATAATTCATGATAATATCCCGCTCACGGAAGAGCATACGCACCTTCTCAGAGACAATCGGAACACTAAAGAGCGCCTTATTGTTGGAGTTGTAGATTAGCTCCGCTTTACCACGAGTTCCGCGGCGAGTTAAGTAATCTTCGGTGATGAAGGTATATTTTAGCGGTGCTCCTGCGCACTTCATCTCAGTTTTAGGACGTTGAAAGACCCCAACACCCCCCTCTTGAGTGAATTTATCCATCAATTTCCAAGTGGCGAGCGCCGCCTCTGGGCTATGGTAGATACTCCCCAAACCGTTCGTTCCGATGAGAGATTCTTCCATCCCTTCAATAGCGGTGTAGTCGAGCTTTAATCCCGTTGCGACTACTAAATAATCATATTTTACTCTCTTACCGCTACTGGTGACCACAAGATTGCCATCAGGATCGATCTCTTCTACCTTCTCTTGAAGATACTCTACCCCTTTGGGGAGATACTCTGCTGTTGTAGAGATGGGGTAGTCGCCCGATTTTATCCCTGCTGCCACAAGTGTAAAACCAGGTTGGTAGTAGTGCTCTTTTCTTGGATCGATGATGGTGATCTTCGCCCCTTTTAGACGTTGGGTTAAGCGGTTTGCGGCTGTTAACCCTGCAGCTCCAGCCCCTGCGATTACAATGTGGGCACTCTTTCCATCCACCTTTTTGTAATGGGGTTTACTATTGTAGAGAATACCGCCAGCGCTCAATGCGCCAACTGCAGCAGAAGCACCTGCTGCGCCCCCTAAAAATTTTAATGCACGACGACGATCGAGATTTTCGATCATCTCATCTCTCTCCTTGTGTGATTGACTCATATATTGACTCCTTATTATTTTAAAAAAGCATCTCAATTCACCATTTTGCAACCAAAATAGCGCAATAGGGGGATTGAGGGGGAAAAATGTAGTCTAATTGTAGGGAGTGTACCTTATTTTATCAAGCAAGCTCACCACGCTTTCAAGATAATTTAGAGAAAAGTATAATATTTATAACTGTTTAGCGAATCCTCTTAATTATTGATAGGAGTGATGCAGATTTTTTATCGTACGAAAAAGCCCTCACAATTGAGGGCTTCTCTCTATGGGGCGGATCTTTAATTTAACGCCGTTTTTTCCGTCTCTTCTTTTTTTGTGCGCTCTCATCACTCTTTGAGTTACGAGCAGCTCTCTTCGCTCGGCTCTTATTACGACGATTGCGCTCCTCAGCGGGGGCTTTTCTCCGTTTTCCCCCTTTCCCTTCAGCCATAATGGGGGAGATGAGGGTAAAGTCGATATGTTTTGTCTCTGGGTTAGACTCTTTAATCCGAATTCTGACGGGATCGTTGAGACGATACTGTTGACGAGTCCGCTCCCCAATGAGGCGATGCTTCTCCTCATCATACTGGTAGAAATCACCTGAGAGGGTGGAGATGTGGACTAATCCCTCAACAAAGAGCTCATCGAGCTCAACAAAGAGCCCAAAATTGGTGACCCCTTTGATATGCCCATCAAACTCCTCTCCAACAAATTGTTGTAGATACTCCGCTTTCAACCAATCGATTACATCTCGAACCGCCTCATCAGCGCGTCTTTCAGTCATTGAGGTGTGCTCACCCAATTGAACCATCGCTTTCTCTGTATAGACAAATGTCTCAGGTGTACGATTGTGGAGAATATGTTTAATGGCACGATGGACTAAAAGGTCGGGATAACGGCGAATGGGGGAGGTGAAGTGAGCATAGTGGGTGAGGGATAATCCAAAGTGCCCATTATTTTCAGGTGAGTAGATCGCCTGCTTTAGAGAGCGGAGCATCACCATCTGAATCATCTCAAACTCAGGGAGTTTTTTCGCCGCTTCAAGCGTCACTGCAAAATCTTTAGGGGTAGGCTCCTCTCCACCACCAAGCCCTAAGTTAAACTCATGGAGCAGTGCTCTCAATTTTGTAAGTTTATCCTCTTCGGGGCGTTGATGAATGCGGTAGAGCGTACTCATTTTATGCTTCTCTAAGAAGCGAGCTGCAGCGATATTTGCCGTGATCATACACTCTTCAATAATCTTATGGGCATCATTTCGCTCATCAGTTACGATATTTTCAATGTTTCCTTGATCATCGTAGAGGAAGAGCGCTTCAGTCGTCTCAAAATCGATGGTACCCCGCTTTTCACGAGCTCTATTAAGAATTTTATAGAGATCGTAGAGCGCATCGAGATGGTGCGTTAAATGGCTATAACTCTCTCTTAAGAGCTCATCCCCTTCAATAATTTGATGCACAAGTGTATAGGTTAAGCGTGCGTGAGAGCGCATTACCCCCTCAAAGAAGTGGTAATCGATCAGCTCACCATTTCGGTTGATATCGAGCTCCGCCACCATACAGAGGCGATCGACATCAGGATTGAGAGAGCAGATCCCATTTGAGAGCTCAACTGGGAGCATGGGAATCACCCGATTGGGGAAGTAGACGGAATTCCCCCGATTCTCCGCTTCATTGCTAATCGCTGACTCAAGTCGCACATAGTGGGAGACATCTGCAATCGCAACGTAGAGGCGATAACCGAAATCCATCGGCTTACAGTAGACCGCATCATCAAAATCTCGAGCAGTGATGCCATCGATCGTTACCAGAGGGATTTCACGATAATCTTTACGCCCCTCATGCTCTTTTTGGGTCACCTCAACGGGGATCGCTTTCACCTCTTCCTTAACAGCATCGGGGAAGATGTGGGGGATATCGTGCTCTAAAAGCGCCTGCTCAATCTCAATTTCAACGGTAATCTCATCGCCAAAGAGTTCAATTACCTTTGCTCGCCCCATCCCTTTTTCTGAAGGGTATTCGAGAATCTCTGCACGAACAATATCGAGATGGCGCGCATTTTTAGTCTCACTCTTCTCAATAGCGAAGTGGTTGGAGATTTTACGATTCTCGGGAACGAGCGTTAATGTTGGTCCTTCACGGAAGAGGCGCGCGATAAACTCGGTTGTATTATGCTCAAGCACCTCATCAATGGCCGCTATTCGGCGGTTGCGATTATCAAAGCCTGCGACTTTGGCCGAGACTCGATCGCCATGCATCACTCGGCGCATCCCTTGTGGGGGAATAAAGAGATCATCTCCCCCTTCATCAGGAGTGAGAAAGCCAAAACCTTCAGGATGCCCCTCAACAACTCCAGTAATGGAGGCTTTAGGATCCATAATGCGGTAACGCTCATCACGGCTGCGGTAGAGTTGTCCTGCACGCATCATCGCATTGAGACGGTACTCCAGCGCTTCTCTTTGCCACTCTTTATTAAATCCAAAGAGTTTGCTGATCTCTTCAAAGGTAAGATCTCTATACTGCTCAAGGAGCTCCATTAAGAAGGGGCGACTTGGAATCGCCTGCCCATATTGCGCCTCTTGTTTGGCGTATTGAGGGTCATTTTTGGCGTAATTTCTAAAGTAGGCAGCCTCTTTTGGCTGTGGATTATTCTTCTTCTGTTTCAATTCTGTTTCCTCTATCGATGCAGATCTGCTGCACCGTTTTATCTTATCTTTCTAAATTTTGGTGAGATTAAGTCTAAATCTCACGCTTTAATTGATCTATTTTCGCCACTATCTCATCGATAAATGGGGCGGGAAGCTCACTCTCTAACGGGATCACCCAAAGATCATTAAGATCGAGCTTCTGCATGTTGTAGTAATCCTTCTCTGTCGTCACAATTGGGCGGGGGATCCTTTTAAGATCAGCCTCAGAGTAGGGGTGATGATCGGGGAAGGGGTAAGGGGTGATGGAGATTCCTCTCTCTTTTAGAGCGCTAAAAAAATTATCAGGATATGCAATCCCTGCAATTGCTGAGTAGTGCCCTTTTAATTGATTGAGTGGGCGATACTCCTCTTCTATCGGGTGGTATGCAGACTCAATCTTTGTGGTGAGAGGAATAATTGGGCGATCGCACACCGCTCTAATCCTCTCGCTATCCCCCCCATTATTGATAATGTAGTCGACACGGTTGAGCGATCTTGGGGATTCCCGTAGAGGGCCTGCAGGGAAGAAGAGCCCATTGCCAAAATTCTGTTTGCCAATGACGGCAAGGGTGATATCGGCATGGAGTTGATAATGTTGTAGTGCATCATCACAAAGGAGGAGATCGATCTCAGGATACGCCTCTAAAAGTGCGATTCCCGCTCTATATCGATCATGAAAAACGGCGAGCGGAGCTCCACTCTTCTGATGAAGTAGAAGTGGTTCATCCCCAATCATCTTAGCGGAGGAATTACTATTTGCGATAAGTAACTCTTTTGAGCTTCGCCCATAACCGCGGGAGAGAATTCCTACAACAAATCCCTCTTTTTGGAGCGCTCTTGTTAATGCGAGCGTTGTGGGTGTCTTCCCACTTCCCCCCATTGAGATATTGCCAACGACAATTGTTGGGCGAGGGAGTGCTCTGCATCGCCCCTTTTTTAGCGCTCTGTCGATGGATGCGCCAGCACGATAGAGCCATGTTAAGGGGGTTAAGAGTGGCGTCCACCATGAGGGGGTGTTCCAAAAATTAGGTGTCTTCATAATCGAGAATTAGTGTACACCCTTTTTGTTATTGAGGTGGAAAAATTGCGTTACGGCGCTCTACCTATTTTATTAAAGTAGCGATCGACCAATCCACGAAAAATGAGTGATTCATTAATGGTGATCCCTGAATTAGCGCAAAACTGGGTATAGTAGCGGGAATTTCCCCCCGTAAAAAGGATCTCATCGATGGGATATCGCTCTTTTACCGCATTAATCAAGCCTAAAATAAGGTAGTAATGCCCATTGATCGCCCCTACGTTAATCGCTTCTTGTGTATTGGTTCCCATCACACTATTGCTACTTTGATACTCATATTTACGAAGAAGAGAGGCGCGATTTAAGAGAGCATCCAAACTTGAGCGGAGCCCTGGGGTAATGGTAGTTCCTACAAAACGTCCTTTCTGGGTAAAGAAGAGGGTTGTGGCTGTCCCAAGTGAGACGATAGCGCTATTTTCGCTTCGGTAATGGGCGCGATACCCATAATAGTTAGCGATGAAGTCAGCCCCAAGCTCTGAGAGATTATCGAGAATAAAATCATCACTCTCAACAGGCAGATCGTTACGAAGATTGTAGACGGGGAGTTGATACGCCACTCCAAGCTGCTCAATTCGATCATTAATAGGGGGGACGACAGAGACATAGAGGAGTGCATCGAACCCTTTTGTTTTTAGATCGTTACGGATCGTTGAGGTGAGATTGTGGGAGAGAAGCGCCTCATCAATCGTGCGTTTAAATCCTGAGCCCGATTGCCCTCGCACCTCTTCTGTCAATGGGCGAATGAGAGGGGTGATCTCTTTGGTCTCATCATTGTAGTAGCGGATATCGCAGGTGGTATTTCCCGCATCGATTAGTAGTAGCTTCACGTAAAATCCCTCTTCTGAGGCGTTTAAAAGCCTCTTAGTCTACCACTCTTTCTCCACTCTTTTGAGCCACCAGAAGCGTTTTCGCTCATCAAAGTAGTGGATGTGCTCTTTAAGCGATCTCGAAGATGGAGAAAGGGGGATAAATATCGTTCCATAATAGCTATTTAGCGCCTCTTGAACTTTTAAGAGAGGGTGGAAAGATGGGTGAATATTACGCGTTGAGAAGAGATAGAGGGGAGGATTCTCATCCAAAAAGAGGGGCTTGCGGTTAGAGAGCCCTTGATTAGGTGCAAGAATCAGGTGGGGTTTGGGGTGTCGGCTTAACGCCTCCCACTCTGTAACGGTGAGATCCCCTAAAAGCCAGATCTCTTTTCGTTTCTCCCCTTCGCTGATGGTGAGTCGATAGGCGCAACTGCTCTCCACTTCATTAAACGCCTCGAGCGTAAAAGACTCCTTCATCAATCTGTATCCCTTACAGCTTGTTGAGTAGGGGAGGAAGGGGGTGAGCTCTGGGGGAAGAATCGGTAGCGCTTCTGGAAATCTTCGGCGAACTGTACGAAATCCCCCCATATGGTGCTGATTATCTCTACTGATTAAGAGATAAGAGGGGGGCGGTAATTTTAATCGCTCAATAGTGGGGAGAATAAGGTGCGTTCCACTCTCAAAGCCTCGAAAATAGCTTCCCGTATCGAAGAGAATGATCTCTTTATCAATTTTGATGATTGTTGCTAACCCCTCATTAACAGGGAGTTGAAGGAGAAAAGAGCGCTCTTTAAAGACTCGATCATTTAGAGTGATAGAGAGGAGAGCAGTTACGATTAACGTTAGTGTAAGTCGACTCTTAATGGAACGTTTTAAGTGAAAGAGAGGGGTAAGAAGCGCCAGCGCTAAGAGGAGCGATGCGATTAAGGGGGGAGGAGAAAGAGTGAGCGATGCAAAGGGGAGCTGCTGAAGTTGCTTTAAAAGCGCAAGGAGCCAACGGATTCCCTCATCAGCAATGATGAGAGGAGGGTGCCCTCAGAGAGGAGTTATTAGACTTAAGAGAAGCCCAATTAGAAGCGAGGGCAAGATGATGAGTGTCATAAAGGGGATGGCGATGAGATTCGCAATGAAGCTGATGAGGGAGAGCTCCCCAAAAAAGTGGGCAGTAAAGGGGATTACGAAGAGGGTAACGAGCGCTTGAGTGGTGAGGAGCAGCGGGATTGGGCTTAATTGAAAACGACTATTAATCAACATAAGGAGTGCCACTGTTCCAAATGAGAGCCAAAAACCGATCGTAAGGGGTGAAAAGGGGGAGAAAGAGAGGAGCATTAGGAGCGCAAAGGAGAGATTAGAGAGGGAGAGGATTTTAATCCGTAAGATAAGTGCAATCATCGCCGTAAGAAACATCATTAAGGCGCGCTGAGTCGGGAGGGAGAAGCCAGCAAGTAGAGCGTAGAGAAGGGCAGAGAGAAGCGCCATAACGGCAGCCCATTGATAGGGGCGATTAAATCCATTGAGCTTTTGTGTCAGCATCAGCCCTAAAAGCGTACGAATCAATATAAAGCCCCAAAGAGCCACAAGCGTAAGATGAAGCCCTGAGATTGAGAAGAGATGAATCGTCCCCGTCTCTCTTAAACGTTGCCAATGCTCCTCACTCATACCTTGCGTTATCCCAACCGAGAGTGCGCTTAACTCCGCTGCATGGGGATAACCCCGCTCTTTGAGTGATCGATCTATCTTCTGCCTCAGATCCTCTATTTTTGATGGGGGTGAGCGATCAATCTTTTCAAGATCGAGCTCCTTTGGGAGGATTCGTCCATTTCCAATCACTCTTTGGGATAGAAATCGTAATCGCTTACTGGAGGAAGCGGGGGAGATCGCCCCATTTTTCGGGGTGATTCTAAGAGGAAGGGTGAGGGTGCTCCCTTTGATGAGCTCTTGATTGAGTGTTTTAGGAGGGTTGTAGAGATCGATTCTCCAACCTATTAATGCGGGGTCGGGAGCTGTGAGCAGTTGGAGACGAATACGTTCATAGTTAGGATTCTGCTCAACCACTGTTATCCGAAACTCCCCCTCCATAGGGAGGAGTGCTTCCGCTTCTCTATACTGAATTAGGTGGGGTGTAGTGATTAGAGTGCCCCAAATAAACCCGATAGAGAGGAATCTTAAGCGGTATTTACCAATTTTTGGAACGCTTTTATGGAAAGAGAGGAGGAGGGGAAGAGTAGAAAGAGATATAAGGGAGAGAAGAAGAGGAAGAGAGTGGGAGAGAGGGGTAAGAATGAGATAGAGAGTCGCAAAAAGTGCTCCAATAGCGAGTTGAATCATAATTTTTAGCGATTAAAAAAGCTGAACGGATCAGCTTTTTAAAGGTTTTTTACGATTTTTAAGAGGGATCTTTAATCGAAATAGAGAAGCGCAATCACCAAAAGGGCGATTAGAGCAATGTAGATTGGTGTTCTACTACGGCGCTTATATTTAACGAAATCATTCTCTTTATACCCTTCGTTATACATCCGCTCAAGGCTCGCTTCACTCGCTTTAGGGCGGGTTGATCCGCGACGCGCCTCTTCCTCCTTTCTGCGCGCCTCTTGAGCTGCAGGGCTATCATCAGCTACAAGGGAGAGCCCTTCGATATTGATCTCTTGTGCTTGCTCTTTCTCTTGCTGCAATAAGGGGGCCTCTTCATCAGCAAGCGTTAAGGGGGGGATATTATTCTGTTTCTCTTTACCATTCACAATTAGACTCCTTTTCGATTAGTTGCCACCCAATAATAGAGAGATGATTCTTAAGATCAATGATCTCTATCACGATTTTGATCAATAGTAGAAGATATTGAAAAGGGGTGCAAATCGTTTAGAGCGGCTTACGCTTCTCCTCCTCTTATCTTGCGCTATATTTCTAAAATTGTGTGGTATCTTAAAAAATCGTTTTAATCAAATAGAGAGGGGGAGGTGGGATGCCCCCCCTTTTCGAGCGTATCTAATTTAATCTATCGAGAATATTGAGAGGAGATCATGGTGAAATACCCTAAATATCGATCACACACATCAACCCAAGGGCGGAATATGGCAGGGGCTCGAGCACTTTGGCGGGCAACGGGGATGAGAGATGAGGATTTTAAAAAGCCGATTATTGCGGTGGCAAACTCCTTTACCCAATTTGTGCCAGGGCATGTACATCTTAAAGATTTAGGGCAGATGGTTGCGCGCGAAATTGAAGCTGCGGGGGGCGTCGCAAAAGAGTTTAATACCATCGCTGTAGATGATGGTATTGCTATGGGGCATGATGGAATGCTCTACTCACTCCCAAGCCGTGATCTCATTGCAGATTCTGTAGAGTATATGGTGAATGCACATTGTGCAGATGCGTTGATCTGTATCTCTAACTGCGACAAAATCACCCCCGGAATG
>JASLFR010000014.1 GCA_030150565.1 Cardiobacteriales bacterium
CTCTTCTACTCGACGGGGATGCGTCTTGCTGAGCTTGCGGCGCTCAATCTGTCCGATATCGATTTTGGGGAGGCTGAAGTGCATATTCGTGATGGTAAGGGGGGGAAAGCGCGCTATGTTCCTATAGGCTCAAAAGCGATAGAGGCGCTGCAACGCTGGTTACCATTAAGAGAGGAGTGGCTCCACAAGGCCCGAGCACTCGATCAAGAGGCGCTCTTTATCACAACAAGAGGGAATCGGATTAGTACACGGCAGATCTCCAATAGGGTGAAGCTCTTTGCCCAATCAGCTGGTGTTAATGTTAATATCCACCCCCATCTTCTGCGCCACTCAATGGCGACTCATGTGTTGGAATCGAGCCAAGATATCCGTTTTGTTCAGGAGCTTTTAGGGCATGCGGATATCTCCACAACTCAGATCTATACAAATCTCGATTTTAACCATCTCGCTTCTGTCTATGAGCGAGCTCATCCTCGAGCTCGTAAAGAGGGGGAGAAGCGGGATGATGAGAGTGAGTAATCATTAACTAAAAATTGAGATCATAAAAAAAGCCCTGATCATTGATCAGGGCTTCTCTATTTCATAGGAGAAATATCTTACTCTATAAGAAGATTATAGAGTCTCACCACCTACAGGACGGTTACATGCACAGAGTTCATCTGTCTGTAATGCGTCGAGGATACGGAGTACTTCATCAACGTTACGGCCGATATCTACGTTGTTTACAGATACGTGCTGGATAACGTTGTGTGGGTCAACGATAAAGGTTGCACGGAGCGCAACGCCTTCGTTCTGATCACGTACACCAAGCATATCTAAAAGGCTGCCTGATGGATCTGCAAATGAGTAGTGGTTGAGCTTATCTAAATCAGGATGAGCACGTCTCCACGCTAAT
Organism: Cardiobacteriales bacterium; assembly: GCA_030150565.1. Taxonomy (GTDB): domain Bacteria; phylum Pseudomonadota; class Gammaproteobacteria; order Cardiobacteriales; family Wohlfahrtiimonadaceae; genus JAAZCI01. The sequence goes on from JASLFR010000014.1 coordinate 896, forward strand.
TTACAGAATTCGTTATCTGTTGATCCACCCATAAGAACTGCATCACGATCTTTGAAATCTTCTGCAAGTTTGTCGAATGCTACAATTTCAGTTGGGCAGACGAATGTGAAATCTTTTGGATAGAAGTAGATAATTTTCCACTTACCTGGGAATGATTTTTCAGTGATTGTTTCAAACGCTGATTCACCATTCTCTTCTGGTTCGTTAAAGCCTGGTTTTGCTGCAACTACTTCGAACGCATCAAGAGTATCACCAACAGTTTTGCTGCTGCCATACATGAAGTCTGTTTCAAGATTCATATTTAAATCTCCTTCTTATCAAGTGAATTAAAGGGTGAAAATGCTCCCTTCCCGAAGGAAGAGAGGCTTAGGTCTACGCTGTTTATAATAGAACGTTCAGCTCCTCATAACAACTTATCTTGCGATTGTATTATCAAAATGGAGCTATAACGCTTATCAATTATTGATGAAGGTTTTACGCTCTTTCATAGTGACGTGCGATTTTTTCTCCTCCTCCTCTTTAGAGGCTGATTCCTCTTCACGTTTTTCACTTTCTGCTTGAGCTTCACCCTCTTCATTGAGCGCCTCTTTGGGAGAATCCATCTCTTTTTGAGGATTTTCTTCCGCTCTTGAGCTCTCTTTTTCTAAAATCTGCTCATTTTTAGATGCTTCGGTATTCTCCTCTAGCGTTTCAGATTTAGGTGCTTCGTGAGGCTCTTTCGAAGGTGCTTCCTCTTTCTTTACAGCGTTATTATCGCTGAGCTTTTGAGATTGCTCTTTAGGAGCCTCCGTTTCTTGTGAGATTTTAGCCTCTTTTGTGTCGTGATTTTTGACCTCTACCTCACGGCTCTCCTGCTTTTGAGGACTTTTATTCGTCTGCTCACTTTGAGGCATCTCTTCAAGAATTGGGCGACCTGTGCGAATGGTGCGTTGACGCTCCTCTCCATCAACAACAACGGTAATCACTTTTGGTTCACGAGGTTTCTCCTCTTTCACCTCTTTTTTAGGAGCCTCTTGGCGACGCTCTTCACGTGGCTTGCGCTCCTCAGTACGTTGTTGACGCTCATTTCGACGATTGTTTCGCTCTTGGGGCTCCTCTTTTTGCTCCTGTTTTGGAGCCTCATTTTGCTGGTTAAGAGGTGTTTCTACCGCTCTTGCTTCATTTCGCTCCTGCTTTTGACGACGCTCTTTTTGAGGTGTTTCAGCACGGTTAAATTCCGCTTTCTGATCTACCTTACGCTCAACCATCTCAACATTTTGATTATTCTGTTGATTGTTGTTATTGCGACGGCGATTGTTGCGGCGATTATTATTACTCCCTTGATTCCCTTGGTTTCCACGATTCTGATTATCGCGACGATTCTGGTTGCGATTATTTTGGGATTGATTGCGGTTATTCCGATTTTGACGATTCTTCTCTGGGCGTCTCTTCTCTTCTCTCTTCGGTTTCTCCTCTTTACTATTGAAGAGTGAGCCGATTTTTTGAGCAATCGATTGAGAGAGTTTTGAGATCTTCTCCATCAATGATTCACCAGAATTTGCCTCCTGCTTGGGAGGGGGAGCCATCGGGGAGACACCACTGATCGCAGGTTTTGAGAGCATTTGACGATTTTGGTTAATCGCTTTCTTACGCAGATCTTGAACCGTAAGCTCTTCCGATAAGATGTGAGCTGTGCTCTCTCTTCCCGCCTCTTCATGGTCAACACGGTAGCGGCTGAGGGTAAAGTGTGGCGTCTCAAGCTCTTGACTAGGAATGATGATGACACGAACATTCATCCGCTTCTCCATCTCTTCGATATCACTACGCTTCTCATTGAGTAGGTAGACTGCCACGTCAACAGGAACTTGAGCAATGATTTCACTCGTTTTCTCCTTAAGACCCTCCTCTTCGATAAGACGAAGAATCTCAAGAGTGAGCGATTGGGTATCGCGAATGGTCCCTTGTCCTAAACAGCGTGGGCAGCTGATGTGGGAGGTTTCATCAAGGGAGGGGCGAAGTCGTTGACGAGACATCTCAAGAAGGCCAAAGCGGGAGATTTGCCCCACTTGAATACGGGCACGATCGCTAGAGAGCTCCTCTTGTAACGTCGCTTCCACTTGGCGCTGATGTTTTGAATCGTTCATATCGATAAAATCGATAACGATTAAGCCCCCAAGGTCACGTAATTTAAGTTGGCGTGCAATCTCTTTTGCCGCTTCAAGGTTAGTGTTGAGCGCAGTCTCCTCAATATCTGCTCCACGTGTTGAACGCCCTGAGTTGATATCGATCGAGACTAACGCCTCTGTATGGTCAAAAACGAGCGCACCACCTGAGGGGAGGCGAACATCTCTTAGGTAAGCGGTCTGAATCTGTGATTCCACTTGGAAACGGGTGAAGAGAGGGATGCTATCTTCATAGAGTTTAATCTTATCCCCAATTTGCGGCATGATATTTTTAATAAAGATCTCCGCCTCTTCATAGACTTCTGGGCTATCGATCAGAATCTCGCCGATATCACTACGGTAATAATCTCTCAATGAGCGGATGATGATATTGCTATCTTGAAAGATTAAGAAGGGCGCTGGTGCTTCTGCTGCGGTGGAGATTGTCTCCCACAACATAGAGAGATAGTTCAAATCCCACTGTAACTCTTCAGATGTGCGGCCAAGTCCTGCTGTGCGGACAATAATCCCCATCCCTTCTGGTACTTCAATCTTATCGAGCGCCTCTCTTAATTCTGAGCGATCTCTACCTGAAATGCGGCGAGAGATTCCCCCAGCTCTTGGGTTATTTGGCATCAATACAAGGTAACGCCCCGCAAGAGAGATAAAAGTTGTGAGCGCAGCCCCTTTATTGCCCCGCTCTTCTCGCTCAACTTGAACGATAATCTCCATTCCCTCTTCTAAAAGATCTTTAATTAGCGCATCTTTATTCTCTGTCTCTTTAAAGTATTCAGCTGCAATCTCTTTGAAGGGGAGGAAACCGTGCCGTTCTGTTCCATAATCGACAAAACACGCCTCTAAAGAGGGCTCAATACGGGTGATTTTTCCTTTGTAAATATTCGATTTTCTCTGCTGTGTTGCAACATTTTCAATGTCTAAATCATAAAGGTGTTGCCCATCAACGAGCGCAACGCGCAACTCTTCTTTTTGAGTTGCATTGATTAACATACGTTTCATCTATTCTCCGATAGAGATGGGTAGAAAGCGGCATTTATCCGTAGAATGCACGGTTTTCTCCCTCTCAAAATATTGTTTTAATGTAATTATTATCTAAAAAATGAGTAGATCTATCGCCAGAGAGGAGATAGAGACTCAGCGTGCAAAAAAGATGCACATAGTAAAAGAGTGCTCACTCAAAGTAGGGAGCGAGCACAGGATAAAAGTAAGCGTGAGAACCTCTATTGAGCATTCTTGCGAGCTTGTTCTGCTCCTGCTTTATCATTACGAGCAGCCCGGGAGGCTTCGATAATTTTCCAGCTTCGCTTATTGATTGTCTGATTTGAGCCAGAATTGCTGATCGCTTTTTGAGCCATCTGTTCAGCCTCTGAGAAGCGCCCTTGATGGAGGCGAATCTGTGAAAGATCGTACCAAATGGAAGCATTCTTCGGTTGTAATTTAACCGCTTGATTGAGAGAGCTCGCAGCTTTATCTAGATTATTCTGCTGTACCGCTCTATTTGCTTCTGCAATTAAGCTCTTCACACGATCATCTGCAGGCGCTGTTGCTGGTGCAGAGGGTGCTTTAGGCGCGCTCTGTTGTGGTGCTGAAGCTTGCTGCTTTGGAGGAGCGGAAACTTGAGGTTTCGCTTCTGGGGTAGCAGGGCGGCTAACAGGCTTTGCGGGCGCAGTTTGTGCAGGTGGAATATAGGTTCCTCCACCACTATTGGGAGCCGTAGCAGTCGCATTTGTTGTTGGTTGCGGTACGTTACTTGTCTGTGTTGTTGGGCGACTCTCTGGGAATTGAGGCCCATTTGTTGCTGTAGCGACTGCTGGTGGATATTGTGCAGGGTGTGGCTGTTGCTGCGCCTGAATAAAGGCGTTCTCAGCGTTATCTTGATTGAGCGGAACCCCTTGATTAAGTGGAGTGCCCGCGGGTGGAGGTGGGGGGAGCGGCTGCTGTGGCTGTGGAACCATATTTGGCATAGGGCGCACCCGCGCACCTTGTGGATTATTCGCAGGGACACAAGCGGTTAGAAAGAGTATAACTCCAACTGAGAGGATGTACTTTTTGTTCACAGGAGAGATCCTTAATAAATTAAATTTGTTTTAACAACGGCTCACATAAGAGCCACCTAAAACCGCTCTAGAAATCGTATTCAAAGCCATCATCCTCAAAATCGAAGAAGTCAAAACATTCACCTTGTACGGTGGGTTGATAACCTTTAACAAAGGGCATATTTACAACCCTAGTGTTTGAGCAACTATATTGAGGAGGTAAGAGCCCCGTACTTGTATCGACATTGGTATAAACAATATCATCAGGGCGCTCATTACTAATGCTTTCGAGCGGAAGATTTTTCATGGCACGCCCCCAAATACGGAGCGCACCGGTTGATCCAGTTAAACGGGTAGGCTTGTTATCATCACGCCCTACCCATGCGGTAGCGGTAAAGTTTCCTGTAAATCCAGCAAACCAGCTATCGCGGTAATCATTTGTTGTTCCTGTTTTTGCACCCATTTTTACCTTAATATCATTGCGTACACGTCCAGCTGTACCATTTGTAACGACTGTCTGCATTGCGCGAGTGATAAGGTAATTGGGGCCTGAGTAGACGGCTTGTACAGGAGCAACCTCATTTCGAACGAGAATCTCACCATCGAGGGTGGTAACTTCTCGGATTGCACGGAGAGGGATCGCATAACCACCATTGGCGATAGTAGAGTAAGCTTGGTTCACCTCAAATGGGGACATATCAATCGCCCCAAGTAGTGCGGCGGGAACTGCTTTGAAATCATTCTCTTGACGGCTTACTCCTAAACGGTAGAGCGTCTCTACAATATTCTCAAGACCAACCGCTAACCCGAGACGAACAGTAGGAATGTTGTACGATTTTGCAAGAGCGGTCTCAAGGGTAACCCAGCCGTGTAGACGGCGATCGAAGTTGTTAGGCGCCCAGCGAGTGCCACCGATATACATCTCAAAAGGTGTCTCATCATCGAGAGGCGTACTAAGCGAGAAGCGGTGAGGCTCCTCTAAAGCTCGAAGATAGATAAAAGGCTTAATTAATGAACCGATCGGACGTTTAGCGGTGAGTGCCCGATTGAATCCTGCTTGTGTTGTGTCACGATCCCCAACGAGCGCAACCACTTCACCAGTCTCATTTTTAGAGATAACAAGTGCTGCTTGTAGCGCATCTTTTGGTTGATTGCGGAAACGTTCTAGTTCAGGGAGGAGATCGATCACCGCCTTCTCAGCATGACGCTGATAGATAGGGTCGAGAGAGGTGAAGATCTTTAATCCTCCCGATGTTAAATCATCGTAACTGTAGAGCTCTTGCAACTGCTTATGGACAAGGTTTACAAAGCTTGGATATTTTGTTTTTCCTGAGGGGGCTTTCTCCAAAATAGAGAGGGGCTCCGCTTTTACAATCTCCGCCTCTTCAGCTGAAATGAGGTTTTGTAGTGCTAAAACATCGATCACTAAATTACGACGTTTAAGTGCAACTTCAGGGTTGCGTCTAGGGTTGTAGCTTGAAGGGCTTGGAATTACACCAACAAGAGTAGCGATTTCACCTAAAGAGAGTTCGTTAACCTGCTTTCCAAAAAAGAATTCGCTCGCTAATCCAAATCCGTGAATGGCACGATCTCCATCCTGCCCAAGATAGATTTCATTGATATACGCTTCTAAAATATCATCTTTACTAAAACGCCAATCTACAACTAATGCGTAGAACATCTCCTGAATCTTACGCTCTAAGCTCTTTGCACTGGTTAGGAAGTAGTTCTTTATCAGCTGCTGCGTGAGCGTTGAGCCCCCTTGAACCGTTTTACCCGCCTGCATATTGGCAACCATCGCACGAAGAATCGCTTTTGGATTTACTCCAATATGTTGATAGAACTGACGATCCTCCATCGCAAGGAGTGCGTCTATTAAGATGGGCGGAATCTCCTCCCGCTTAAGCAGTATTCTATCCTCATTGTGGGTGGGGTAGATTGAGGCGATTAACATCGGCTCAAGACGAATATGGGTAATCTTTTCAGAGGATTCTTGACTCTCAACAGCGCTAATT
>JASLFR010000126.1 GCA_030150565.1 Cardiobacteriales bacterium
CTCACTCTGATGCTCTTTGATGAGGTGCAGGCGCACTCTTTGGGGATGAACCCGTTACCTTGGCTAATCCTCTTCTTTGCACTCTTAAGTGGGATGATTGTGGTGGCGATTCAGAGTGTTGGAGCGATTTTAGTGATCTCGATGGTGATTACCCCTGGAGCAGTTGCGCTCCTTTGGCGCCAGAGCCTCCCCTTTATGATGATCTTCTCCCCCCTCTTTGGGATCTTTACCACCTTTTTTGGAACCTATTTCAGCTTCTTTTTAGGAAGTAGTGTGGGGAGTACCATCATTCTGCTTCAAGTGAGTCTCTTCTTTTTAACGCTTCTTGGGCGTGCATTTTTGATTGAGGGGCGAAAGCATCGTTCAAAGGGGGAGGCGTGATGATTCTACTCGCCCCTTTTCAGTACGATTTTATGCAAGAGGCGCTTCTGACAACCTTAATGATCGCAACGCTCTGTGCGCTCCTCTCCCCCTACCTTGTGCTTAAGGGGTGGTCGCTGCTTGGAGATGCCATTTCACATGCAATTTTGCCTGGAGTTGTGATCGCACTCTCGCTAGGAGTCCCCTTTATGATTGGAGCGATTCTATCAGGAGTGAGTTGCGCCTCTTTAGTTCATTATCTGCGCCATAGAACACCGCTAAAAGAGGGGGCGTTGATCGGGATTCTCTTCTCAGGGCTCTTCGCTCTTGGGCTCTTTCTCCATCAACAGTTAGGATCTACCCAAAACTTAGAGGCGCTTCTCTTTGGAAATATGTTTGGAGTGGAGCGAGACGATTTTTGGCAACTCCTCTTCCTTTTTATTCTTGTTTTAATTCTCTTTTTTTGGCGCTGGAGAGATTTCATGCTGGTGGCTTTTGATGCGCTTCACGCTGCTATTGTTGGGTTACGAGTGGCGCGCTTAGAGCTTCTTTTTCTACTGCTCTTAACGGTGACCATTGTGGTTGCGCTTAAGATTGTGGGGGTACTTTTAGTGATTGCGCTTCTCATCACACCTGGAATTACCGCGCTCCTCTTAACGGAGCGGTTTGGGAGGGCTATTTTGCTCTCTATTCTACTCTCATGGATCTCGGTCTATAGTGGAATGGTGATCAGTTTTGCGCTCGATACCGCAACGCCCCCTCTAATCGTCCTAATGCAGACTCTTCTCTTTCTTTTAGCGCTTTTAGGAAAGGGATTAAAAACTCAAATCAAAACCTTAAGGAAAAGCGCTTGAGTCGCCCCCTCTATCCACATAAAATTGGGGGTAGTAGAGGAGTTTTCCTCACATTCGATCATGAGCAGAGAGGAGTTAATATTATGAAGAAGATGATCATCTCAACCCTAGCGCTATTTACCCTTTTTGGGGTTGCCTCTGCGCAGAAGATTGAGACATTGGTGACAACAGTGACAAGCCCTAAAGGGGAGCAGGAGGTAACTGTTGAGTATCGCCAAAGAGCGGTGGAGTTTCAGTACGACTCTTTTCAATCAGCTGATCTAAATGGTGATGGTTGCGTCGATGCAAATGAGGCGAAATTGAAGGGTATTTTAGATTTTAATGAGTACGCAAAGCAGAACCCCCGCTGCTTAAATGAGTATGAGTATAATGCAGCGATGCGCGGTGAGCCGCTTAATGCTCCTCCGCTTCAGCTAGAGAATCAATAATTGGAATCAATGATTGAGGAGAGGTGCCAAGTGCACCTCTTTTTTCTTCCCCCTTTTATCTGGCAGAATGGATTTATATCCCCATAATGGGAGAGAAGATTGTCGATTCAATTTTAAAAGTAGGAGATCTGTGTGAAAAAGCGAGTAGGAATTATTGGTCAAAGTGGTCGTATGGGGCAGGTGTTGAGTGGTGAGCTCACCAATCAGCCCGATCTTGAGGCGGGGCTCGGCTACTCAAAGGAGGCGGAAGATGTTGTAACGCTCGATGCACTCTTTGCTGAGAGTGATGTTGTGATCGATTTCTCTAATGCCTCTCTTGTAGAAGCGGTATTAACGGCTGGAATCGCGCAGCCAAAACCACTCATTATCTGCACAACAGGGTGGGATCAGGAGGCCCTTGCGCCATTAGTTGAGCGCTTTACCAAGCGTGCGCCTCTCATCATCGCCTCTAATACAAGTGTTGGGGCTGCGGTACAGCGCTATTTAGTGCGTAAGCTTGCAACAGTTTTAGGGGGGGAGTTTGATGTTGATCTCCATGAGAAGCATCACCGCTTTAAAGTAGATAGCCCTTCAGGAACAGCGGTAACGCTCCTTGAAGAGATTGAGGCGGGTAAAGCTGAGCGAGGGGAGCAGTATGAGCGTTACACCGTTGGAAATAGCGCACGTGAAGAGAATAGGATTGGTGTTTCAGTACAGCGAGCGGGCTCGATTGTTGGGGAGCATAGCGTCACCTTCACCTCGCTTGCTGAGCAGATTGAGATTCGCCACACCTCATTTGATCGTGCGCTCTTTGCACAAGGGGCGATTTTAGCGGCACGCTGGCTGCTCAACCATGGGGGGGAGAGCGGAAACTACACCATGTTTGATGTGCTCGATCTAAATGAGTAACTCTTTTCGATAAAAAAATTTATATTGAAAAAGAGGAGCAGAACCCCCATTTTAAGAGCATCAAAGAATAAAAAAGAGAGGATCTTTACTGATGGAAAAACTTTTAATTAATGGTCGCCCCGCAACGCTTGGGCAGAAGCTGATGGGAATTGCGATCTTAGGGGGAATGATCGCTCTCTTAATTTTAGCGTGGCCCTTCTTCTTAGCATTAGCGATCTTTGGCGGGCTCTTCCTCTGGTGGAAAACACGCCATATTCGAGCGTTGATTAAACAGCAGAATCGAATGATGGAGGAGGCGATGCAACAATTTACTAAAGGGGGCGGAGCGGAGTTTGTCGATCCTTTTGGTAAGGGGAGAAGCGCTAATAAGAGTGAGAGTGAATCTCCCGATATTATTGAGGGGGATTTTGTTGAGCTTCCTAAAGAGGAGGAGCGACGTTAACCGATTTATCGGATGATGAGCATCAAAAAAGGGGCGTAAAGCCCCTTTCTCTTTTCCGTCTCTTTTTATGAGAAGAAGAGGGAGTAGGCGAAGATCACCAAGATGATGAAAGGGATCACAAATTTGAGATAGAGATAGAGGTAAGGCGCCATCACCGTATGGAGTTTTCC
>JASLFR010000105.1 GCA_030150565.1 Cardiobacteriales bacterium
GAAGCGGTCGCCCCTAATACTAACCCCGCTGAGACTGCAGCAGCAGATCCACTTGAAGAGCCCCCTGCTACTCTGCTCTCATCCCACGGATTTTTCGTCACACCGTAAAAACTGGTCTCCCCTGTTGAGCCCATCGCAAACTCATCTAAATTGAGTTTTCCAAGAGAGACAATCCCCTCACAATTCATCTTCTCAACAACTGAGGCATCATAAGGAGCGATAAAATTATCAAGCATCTTAGAGGCGCCACTTGTGCGTACCCCTTTGGTACAGAGCAGATCTTTATGAGCAATAGGGATTCCTGTTAATCCTGAAGCCTCCCCTTTTGCAATCATCTCATCAGCCCGTTTCGCCTCTTCACGCGCGCGCTCAAACGATTCTGTAATAAATGCATTTAAATTGGGTTCAAATCTCTCAGTGCGTTCAATAAAGTGGTTACACGCCTCTACACTAGAGATCTCTTTGCGATCAAGCATGCCTCGCAATTGGGCAATCGATTCAATTGTCATAATACTTATTCAATAACCTGAGGAACGAGATAGAGCCCTTTTTCGGTATGCTCTGTACATTTTTGATAATCATCACGATGATTCTCTTCAGTCACTTCATCAGCCCGTAATCTCTGGGTTGCATCAAAAGGATTACACATCGTTGCGATATCGCTACAATCCACCTCTGTAATGGGAGCGATCGCATCAGCCATTTTGCTTAAGCGATCGATAAACGCATCCTCTTCACTCTCTAAAATGGATATTTGTGAGAGCACACCAAAGCGCTCAATCACCTCTTTATCAATCTTCATCTCTACTTCTTCTCCTTCTGATCAATCGTAGCGGATTCCTGCTCTTTCTCCTCCTCTTCAAGAGGGACGATATCCTCATCAAAAAGGATACGGTAAGCGGGACTATCCAAGTCATCGAACTGATTTGAACGCACCGCCCAGATAAATCCGCCGACGATTAGTATTAATGATAAGAGGGTTAATGGCAATAGAAATATCAAGACATTCATGGTTCTCTGTGATCCCTTATTCGTACGGTATTGACGACTACTAAAACGGAGCTAAGGCTCATTCCAAGCGCTGCCATCCACGGTTCAATTAATCCAAACATCGCAACAGGAATAGCTAAAACATTATAGGCTAATGCCCAAAAAAGATTCTGAATGATAATGCGATCTGTCCGTTTAGCGAGCATGATTCCATCAACTAATGGCTTTAATTTCTGATTCTTCATCAAAATCATATCAGCCGTTGTCTGCGCAAGTAGCGCTCCTTGCCCAATAGCGATTGAGACATCAGCCTTAGCAAGGACAGGACCATCATTAATTCCATCTCCAAGCATAGAGACAATCGCCCCCTGCTCCTGAAGTTTTTCCACATACTTCAATTTATCTTCTGGCGTTAAATCTCCGTAAGCGTGCTCAATACCGAGTGTTTCGTTAAATTTATCTACCGTTTCTGATCGGTCACCACTTAAAATATGGAGCTGATAGCCTTCACGTTTTAAGCGCTCAATAATCGCTTCACTATCTTCTTTAAGATGATCAAGAAGCGAGAAGGCTGCATAGAGCTCATCCCCCACCCCAAAACCGACCCAGAGGCTATCATCAAACTGCTCTTTCAATGAATCATCAAGCTTAAACCAATCAAGACGCCCAATCTTATATGAAGTTCCACCAATCGTACCTGTTACCCCTCGCCCAACAACATTGGTAAGATCCTCTACAGGTTGGGGAAAAATCTGCTTCTCAAAAGCGAGCTGCTGAAAGCCTGAAGCGATTGGGTGGCTCGAGGTTGCTTCAAGAGAGACTACGATCTCTTCAATCTCCTCTGCCGTTAATTTATCGGTAAAGTGCAGAGTTTTACGAATTGAGAGTTGCCCCTCTGTTAAGGTACCTGTCTTATCGAAAACAATATCGGTTACTTTTCCAAGAGTCTCTAACGCTCCCGATCGTGTGGCAATAAGCCCCTTCTCAATAATTGCCTGATTTCCGATACTCAACGCTGAAGGGGTCGCTAATGCTAGGGCGCAAGGGCATGAAACAACCAACACCGCAAGCGTAATAGCAAATGCTGTTGTTGCACCATCTAGATAGTACCAGACTGCAAATGTTCCGATACAGGCTAAAATCAACCCTAGAACAAACCATGTGGAGATGATATCGGCAAGAATGGCGATTTTAGGTTTTTCGCTCATCGCACGGTCAATCAATCGTCCCATCTGGGAGAGCACGGTCTCCGCCCCAACTTTAGCCACTTCAAGCCTTAATGCTTGTTCGTAATTGACAGAGCCGCCAATTAATAGATCCCCTTTATGCTTCTCTAATGGCATGCTCTCACCTGTTAGGAGGGACTCATCCACCATCGCCAGATCATCGAGAAGATATCCATCAAGTGGAATACTCTCACCAGGACGGATCAGAAGAATATCGCCAATATTGACCTTATTTGTCGCAACATACTCCGTAGAGCCGTCGGGGTTGACCCGCTCCGTTAAGTTTGGGGTAAGTTTTAGCACATGATCGGAGATTAGAAGCGCTTTATGGCGAGCATTCGTCTCAAGGACACGTGCCCCTAAGAGGAGAAAAGCGAACATTGTGACCGATTCATAATAGGTCTCTCCCACACCCATTATGGTGTTATAGGCGCTCCAGAGTGTTCCGAATATGAGTGCAAGAGAGACATTCACATTCATCGTTAAACGCCCATTTTTCAAATCGTAATAGGCTGACTTGTAGAAGACCCAACTTGAGTAGGTTACACACGGAATTGTTGCAATCAGACTCGCCCAGCGGATCGCCTCTCTTGAGAAGTGGGTCATTCCCGATCCTTCCAAGACTCCAAAATAGAGTGCAACAGAGAGCGTCATCACCTGCATTGAGAAAAGCGCCGCTACGCCAAATGCTTTTAGGAGGGAATTCCACTCCTTCTTCAACTGTCTCTGCTGCTCCCGCTCATCAAAAGGGGTTGCACGATACCCTAGACGAATCACCTCTAGAAGAATTTCAGAGATCTTAATCTCTGTAGGATCGTAACTTACATGCGCTCGATGCGTTGTATAGTTCACATCAAAACGATGCACCCCTTTAAGGCGATTTAATGCCTGCTCAAGGAGCCAAACACACGCGGCACAGACA
>JASLFR010000038.1 GCA_030150565.1 Cardiobacteriales bacterium
GATTAAGCTTGCTCGAAAAGCGGCACGACTCTCGATAGAATCGAGGTTCGGGTTTAGAGTATCGAGTGCCCCCGCTTTAATTAGAATCTCTAACGCTCTTTTCCCTGTTTTACGGCGATCGATCCGTTCACAAAAATCAAAAAGGGATTGATAAGGACCATTCTCTTCTCGCTCTTCAACGAGCTGTTGCGCAGCGGCGCTCCCATACCCTTTTAGCCCTCCTAAGCCGTAGACAATATCCCCCTCTTTATTGACGGTAAATTGATAGCTCGACTCATTAATATTGGGGCGACGAATCGTTACCCCCATCTGGCGACACTCATCGACAAAGATCACCAATTTATCGGTGTGATCGAGCTCAGAGGAGAGCACCGCCGCCATAAATTCAGCAGGGTAGTGTGCCTTTAAGTAGGCTGTTTGATAGGTTAAGATTGCGTAGGCAGCTGAGTGAGATTTGTTAAATCCATACCCTGCGAATTTCTCCATTAGATCGAAGAGATATCCCGCTTTTTTAGGGTCAAATCCAAGCTCTTTTGCTCCACTCATAAAGATGGCGCGCTGTTCAGCCATCACTTCTGGAAGTTTTGCCCCCATCGCTCGTCTAAGAAGGTCTGCACCCCCTAACGTATAGTTCCCAATAATTTGGGAGATCTGCATCACCTGTTCCTGATAGACGATGACGCCATAGGTAGGGGAGAGAACATCTTCAAGTTCGGGGAAAATATAATCAGGCTCCGCAATTCCATGTTTACGGTTGACGAAATCATCTACCATCCCAGAATCGAGCGGGCCTGGTCGGAAGAGCGCAACGAGCGCTACAATATCTTCAAATGTATCGGGCTGTAATCGTTGAATGAGATCTTTCATTCCTCTCGATTCCAGCTGGAAGACAGCGGTAGTCTTTGCAGATTTTAGAAGATCGAACGCCCCTTTATCATCGAGTGGAATTGAATCGATATCGATCGGTTTCTCATGCCGCTCTACAATATTTTTTACCGCCCAATCGATGATGGTGAGTGTACGCAATCCAAGGAAGTCAAATTTCACCAATCCTGCAGCTTCAATATCATCTTTATCATATTGACAGGAGATGGAGCTATTCCCCTCTTCACAGTAGAGGGGGGAGAAATCGGTAATCGTGGTTGGGGAGATCACAACACCCCCTGCATGTCGCCCAATCGATTTAGTTAACCCCTCTAACTCAAGGGCATAATCGAGAAGCGCTTTCACCTCCTCATCATCTTGATAGAGGGCGTAGAGATCGGGCTCTTGAGCCATCGCTTTCTCAAGGGTCATACCAAGATCGGGGGGGATCAATTTCGCAATACGATCTACAAAACCGTAAGGGTGCCCAAGCGCCCGCCCAACATCCCTGACAACTGCTTTTGCGGCCATTCGACCATGAGTTGCGATTTGTGAAACGGCTGCTCGCCCATATTTTTGAGCGACATAATCGATGACACGCTCTCGCCCCTCAACACAGAAGTCGACGTCGAAGTCAGGCATTGAGATACGTTCAGGATTGAGAAAGCGCTCAAAGAGGAGATCATAAGGGAGAGGATCAAGATTAGTGATGCTCAAAGCCCACGCAACGAGTGACCCCGCTCCAGAACCTCGTCCAGGACCAACAGGGATATCATTCTCTTTAGACCAGCGGATAAAGTCAGCAACGATGAGGAAGTAGTCGGGGAAGCCCATCTCGATGATTACCTTAAGCTCCACCTCTAAGCGCTCCCAATAGGCACTATTCTCCTCTGAAGGTTCACCCACCCGCTCAATTAACCCTTCACGGCAGATTTTTCGGAAGTACTCCTCCATACTCATCCCATCTGGAGTATCGAAGTGGGGGAGTTGAGGCTTTCCAAGTTCAAGCATAACGGTGCATCGTTCTGCTAAATGGTGTGTATTCTCAATCGCTTCAGGAAGATCGGCAAAAAGAGCGCTCATCTCCTCGGCACTCTTTAGATACTGCTCTTCACTATAATTTTTAGGGCGAGATGGATCGTTAATAATGTAACCATTAGCGATACAGCTGCGCACCTCATGAGCAAGAAAATCATCCCGCTCCATAAAACGCACATCGTTATGGGCTAGAAGGGGGAGGTGATGCTCTGTTGCAAACTTCTTTGCTGCTTGAATAAAGCGTTCATCATCCGCTTGATTGAGCCGTTTCACCCCGATATAGAGGCGATCTTCACGAAAAGGGGCGTAGAGTTGATTGAGTTCTCGGTCCGCCTGCTCAAAGGTGCGATGTAGTAGCGTCTGCCCAAAGTGGCTCTCTTTAGAGAGGATAAGAATGAGCCCCGCTTCATATTTGAGAAGATCCTCCCGAGTGGTGTAGGGAATCCCCTGTTTTTGATGATCAAGATAGCCGTGACTAATCAGGCGGGAGAGGTTGAGATATCCCTCATAATCTTTAGCGAGAAGGGTAATTCTCCCAACAGAATCATCCTCCAACTTTAAGAGGAGATCCGCCCCTAAAATAGGTTTAATCTTCGCTTTAATCGCCTCTTGATAAAATTTAATCGCTCCAAAAGCGTTGCCCATATCGGTTAAGGCGACAGCAGTGGCTCCTCGCTCTTTTAAAGTTTCAAAGAGCTTCTTGATGCGGATTGTGCCATCAATTAAGGAGAATTCAGTATGTAGTGAGAGGTGGGTAAAACTCATAAATAGACCGTATAGCTCAAGAGGAATCGGGGGCGTAAATTATAGCATAGAGAGGGGCTGATGTAGTTGTGGTGGAGCGGGATGGGAGAGTCTGAAGATAATCAATAAAATCAATATTGTACCGATGATAGAGCAGAGAAGAATCGCTCTGTTTCTGCTTTTGGGGGTTACTAAAATTAAGCAGAGTTTCTCCATTAAGAGGGGGGAGAGGAGAGCGATGGCAACGATAAAGAGGGGAACTAAAAAGAGCAGGGGTAGAAGCTCTAAAAGGGGAATCCAGTTGATATCGAGCCAATTGAAGTAGCCAAAAAAGGTAGAGCGAATGAGAAGAAATAGAGGAATTGGCACAAGAATGAAGAGAAAGAAAAAGCGATGCCCTTGCCCCTCTACCTTTCCATTTAGCCAGTGTGCAATGGGAATGGAGAGGGTAAGAAGAGTTGAGAAGAGAAAGAGGGGCGCGCCCCACTGCATAAAGTAGGGATTTGAGTAGGAGTAATCGAATGTGAGCGAGAGGGTGTGCGCTACAAAAAGGAGTGTGATCTGCACACTATAGAGGAGCGCTGCATCTCTCTTCAATTTCACATTTCGGGGTGAGCCTGCAATTAAGAGAAAGTGGCTCAAAAGCGCAATGAAGAAGAGGGGGAGGTAGATTAGCAGAAGATTGGGTGCAACAAAGCTGCGGATGAGATGCTTATGTTTATAGAAATGGGTGATGAAGAGCGCACACCAGAGCGATGTAGCAAGGAGATAGAGCAACCCTATTCGAAGCGGGGGGCGCTTAAGGAGTGAGCGGTAGAGAGCCATAAAAAAACCTCAAGAAAAGAGATGGGAAAAAGAACGCCCTCTATGAGGGCGTTAGATCAATTAAGTGGTCAAATGGAGTCTATTTTAGCGCCGACTCTAACCAATCGTGCGCAGCTTTTAACGCTTGATTGATATTTTCAGGTTCACTTCCTCCACCAGTTGCTGATGTGGGGCGACCACCCCCCTTTCCACCCACTTTCTGGGCAGCAATATTGAGAAGATCCCCCGCCTTAACTCGATCATTTAGCGATTGATCTACCGCTGAGACAAGCGCCACTCTCTTATCAATAGCTGAGAGGAGAAGCGTAACCCCTTTCGTCTCTGCTTGAAGGTTGTCAGCAAGCTCTCTGAGAGTCTTATTATCCGCATCTTTAAGCGCCTCTAAGATCACCTTTACCCCATTAATCTCAAGCGCATTGGCAAGGTATTGATCACGGTTAGCAAAGGCTAATGCAGATTTTGCTTGAGCCACTTCTCGACGGAGCTGTTTTGCCTCCTCAAGCGCTTGTTCTACTTTAGGGAAGATGTGCGCCTCATCTGTATTGAGTAATTCACTCAAGGTGTGGATCAATCTATTTTGCTCCTCAAAGAGGGTGTAAGATTGCTCTCCTGTTACCGCTTCAATACGGCGAACACCTGCAGCAATTCCTGTTTCAGAGATAATCTTGATAAGGCCGATATCTCCTGTGCGGGCAACGTGAGTCCCTCCACAGAGTTCGATCGAATCCCCCATCGAAATAACTCGAACGATCTCTCCATACTTCTCACCAAAGAGGGCTTTTGCACCTCGCTCTTTAGCAGCGTCAATCGCCATCTCTTCAGCGCTTACAGGATTATTGGCGAGCACCATCTGATTCGCTTTTGCTTCAATCTCCTGAATCTCACTAAAGGTGAGGGGCGCTTTGTGGGAGAAATCGAAACGGAGACGATCATCCGTTACTAAAGAGCCTCTCTGCTCAATATGCTCCCCTAAAACCTCCTGCAAGACGTAGTGTAGAAGATGGGTTGCTGAGTGATTTTTACGGATAAAATCGCGGCGGCTCTCATCAATCGTTGCGGTTACTGCCTCATTGACGGCTGCGCTTCCCGCTTTAACGACCCCAATATGGAGGATGCTCTCCTGCTGTTTTTGGGTATCTGTGACAAGGAAGGTGAAGTTCTCCCCTTCGATATAACCTGTATCCCCAATCTGCCCTCCCGATTCTGCATAGAAGGGGGAGTGGTCGAGAACAATCACCCCCTCTTGCCCTTCACTTATGGTTTTGCTCTCATCACCCTCTACAAAAAGGGCGCGGATTGTCGCAGGGGTCGACTCCTTCTCATAACCATGGAAGGTGGTTTTGGTGTTGCTGTCGAGTTGATAGGTTCGGCCAGCGCTGAAATCACTTGCAGCACGGGCACGCTCTCGCTGCTCATCCATACAGCGCTCAAAACCTTCCATATCGAGTGTTAAGCCCCGCTCACGAGCGATATCATTCGTTAAATCAACAGGGAATCCAAAAGTATCGTAGAGTTTGAAGATCGTCTCCCCTGCAATACTCTTCTCCCCTTTTAAGGCCTCAATATCCGCCTCTAAAAGAGCAAGACCATGCTCGAGTGTGGTGAGGAAACGTCTCTCTTCATCGAGCACAATAGCGCTAATCTCTGCCTCTTTTGTCACAATTTCAGGATACGCTTCCCCCATCTCTTTAACGACAGCGGCGACAAGTTTATGGAAGAAGGGCTCTTTCTGACCAAGCGTATAGCCGTGACGAATCGCACGGCGAATGATACGACGCAAGACGTAACCTCTCCCTTCATTAGAGGGGAGAATCTTATCGCTAATGAGGAAGGTGACTGCTCGAATATGGTCGCTAATCACTTTTAGAGAGTTGTCGTTTAAATCTTTACAACCCGTCACATCAGCTGCTGCTTTGATGAGATTGACAAATAGATCAGTCTCATAGTTGCTAGAGACCCCTTGCAGTACCGTTGCAATCCGCTCTAATCCCATACCGGTATCGATTGAGGGTTTAGGAAGGGGATGGAGGATCCCTTTCTCATCACGGTTATACTGCATAAAGACGAGGTTCCAGATCTCGGTGAAGCGATCTCCATCTTCATCTTCAGATCCTGGAGGACCACCAAAAATATGCTCACCATGATCGTAAAAGATCTCAGAGCAGGGGCCGCAAGGGCCAGTATCCCCCATCTGCCAGAAGTTATCAGAGGTGCCATCCTCTTTATCACCGATGCGGATGATCTTATCAGCGGGAATGCCGATCGCTTCATTCCAGATTTTATACGCCTCTTCATCATCGTGATAGATGGTGACTAAGAGCTTCTCTTTAGGAATGCCATACACTTCTGTAAGGAGCTCCCACGCATACTTGATCGCATCTTCTTTGAAATAGTCGCCAAAACTGAAGTTGCCGAGCATCTCAAAGAAGGTGTGATGGCGTGCGGTGTAGCCAACATTCTCTAAGTCATTATGCTTTCCTCCTGCACGAACACATTTTTGTGAGGTAGCAGCACGCTGATACTCTCTCTTCTCTAATCCCAAAAAGAGATCTTTGAATTGGTTCATTCCAGCGTTTGTGAAGAGAAGGGTGGGGTCATTAGCGGGAAGAAGCGAGCTTGAAGCGACCTCTTTATGCCCTTTGCTGACAAAAAAATCTAAAAATTTACGGCGTATCTCTGAAGTTTTCATAATGATCTATCTATTTAAAGCGTCGGTATAAAATAGGGTAATAAAAAAGCCATCAGCTGAGTGAATCGACTCACCCATGCTGATGGTATTTTGTATGAGTGATAATACTCTATTTTAGCTTATGCAAAGAGCCACGGCGCCTCTTTGCGTCGTTTTTCTTCATAAGCTTCAATATCATCACGATGTTGTAGCGTTAAGCTGATATCGTCAAGCCCGTTGAGGAGCATATGTTTACGAAATTCATCTACGTCAAAATGCATCGGCTCTGAAAGAGCTTCTCCCTTCAGTTCTGCCGTAACCGTCTGTGCGTTAAGGTCGATCTTTACCTCTAAACCTTCATTTGCTTCAACAAGTTTAAAGAGGGTATCTACCTCCTCTTCCGTTAAGCGGATTGGGAGAAGTCCATTCTTAAAGCAGTTGTTGTAGAAGATATCGGAGTAGCTTGAGCTGATGACGGAACGAATTCCAAAATCATCGAGCGCCCAGACAGCGTGCTCACGGGATGAACCACAACCAAAGTTCTCACGCGCTAATAGAACCGTTCCCCCTTGAAAACGGGGTTGATTGAGGCAAAACTCCATATTGAGTGGACGTTTACTATTGTCCATTCCTGGTTTTCCATAATCGAGATAGCGCCACTCATCGAAGAGATTCACGCCAAAGCCTGTTTTATGGATACTGGTTAAAAATTGCTTAGGAATAATTGCATCGGTATCAACGTTTGCACGATCGAGAGCGATTAGAAGTCCTGTGTGCGTTGTAAATGGTTTCATGAATAAAATCTCCTTTTAAGAGCGATCAATTAGAGTAATTCGCGTACATCAACGAAGTGGCCAAAAACAGCGGCAGCAGCTGCCATTGCGGGGCTTACTAGATGGGTGCGCCCTTCAGCGCCTTGTCGCCCTTCAAAGTTGCGGTTTGAGGTTGAAGCACAATGCTCTTTTGGATCGAGGCGATCATCATTCATCGCAAGACACATAGAGCATCCAGGCTCACGCCACTCAAAACCTGCTTCGATAAAGATCTTATCTAATCCTTCCGCTTCTGCTTGAGCTTTGACTAAGCCTGAACCGGGAACAATCATCGCAAGTTTCACATTATCAGCCACTTTTCGCCCTTTAGCGATCTCAGCTGCTTCTCTTAAATCTTCAATGCGTGAGTTGGTGCATGAACCGATAAAGATTTTATCGAGTTTGATTGTTTTAGGGGATTGATCCGCTTCTAGCCCCATATATTTAAGGGCATTGTTGATGCTCTCTCTCTGTACGCTACTCTCTGCGTTATTAGGATTAGGGATGAGCTCATTAATTCCGATCACCATCTCAGGGCTTGTTCCCCAGCTCACTTGGGGTTCGATTTTTGAGGCATCGATCGTGACCGTTTTATCATATTCTGCCCCCTCATCGGTATGGAGTGTGCGCCAGTACGCAACTGCTTGATCCCAATGCTCCTCTTTCGGTGCAAAGGGGCGCCCTTTAACATACTCAATCGTTGTATCATCTACCGCTACAAGGCCAACACGAGCCCCCGCCTCAATCGCCATGTTACAGATTGTCATACGCCCCTCCATTGAGAGATTACGAATCACATCCCCTGTAAACTCAATTGCGTACCCTGTTCCACCAGCGGTGCCAATTTTTCCGATAATGGCGAGAATAAGATCTTTTGCAGAGACACCTCTCTGTAGCTCTCCTGTCACGTGGATATTGAGCGTTTTCGCTTTCGATTGAACTAAGCAGTTCGTTGCCATCACATGCTCAACTTCACTAGTGCCAATTCCAAATGCGATGGCTCCAAATGCGCCATGTGTTGCGGTGTGTGAGTCTCCACAAACGATTGTCATACCTGGAAGGGTTGCACCTTGTTCTGGTCCTGCAACGTGAACAATTCCACGACGATCATCCCCAATTGGGAAGTAGGTGAGCCCCTGTTTTGTTGCATTTTTATGGAGCGTCTCCACCTGAATGCGGGAGATGGGATCTTTAATATTGTGAATATCGCCTGTCGTTGGAGTGTTGTGATCAGGCATCGCAACGATCGACTCTTTACGCCAAAGTGGGCGATTAGCGATCTTCAACCCCTCAAACGCTTGGGGGCTTGTCACTTCATGAATAATATGGCGATCGATATAGAGGAGCGCTGTGCCACCCCCTTCATCTCTAACCACATGATCATCCCAGATTTTTTCATATAGAGTCTTCGCTACCATAATTATTTCCACCCCAATAGTTAATGTAATCGGTAAATAGTGATTTGTTGACCAATCTTAATCTATAGTCAACCGCACATATTACCAAATTTATTTGTCAAGAGTGTTAGAATACGGCGCTATAAAATTGAGATTTTTGGAGCTATTTTATTCCACAAAAAGCAAGAGGAAGAGCGCATTATGGAGAGCAATACAGAGCGTCCTATTTGGGTTGTAAAAATTGGTAGTGCAATGATTACCGATGATGGAAAAGGGGTGCATCAACCACGTATTAACCATTGGTGTAGTCAGATTGTTGAGATGCAAAAGCGGGGGATTGATGTTGTTCTTGTCTCTTCAGGTGCCGTTGCGGAAGGGATGAAGCGTTTGGGATTGGAGGCGCGCCCCCGTCTATTGAGTGAGGTACAGGCGGCAGCAAGTATTGGACAATCGAGCCTTGTCGATGCGTGGAAGCGGGGTTTTCAGCAGTATGAAGTGAATGTGGGGCAGATTCTGTTAACGCATGAAGATGCGGCAGATCGTAAGCGTTATCTCAATATTAAAGCGACAATCGAGACGCTCCTCTCTTTTGGGGCGGTGCCAGTGATCAATGAGAATGATACTACTTCGTATGATGAGATCTGTTTTGGCGATAATGATACGCTCGGCGCACTGGTCGCAAATCTTATCGATGCGGATCACTATGTAATTTTAACCGATCAGTTAGGGGTATTTGATAGTGATCCTCGCCACAATCCTGATGCAAAATTGATTCATGAAGCGGATGCTTTTGATGATCGTCTTCTAGGTGTTGCCTCTTCTGAAGGAGGGGCACTTGGAAAGGGGGGGATGTATACCAAAGTGAAAGCGGCGCAAGTGGCGGCAAAATCGGGAACGATTACCCATATTGCAAAAGGGGATCGGGAGAATGTTCTGCTTGAACTCTCCTCAGGTGAGCAGGTGGGAACGAAGCTTAATCCCTCTAAATGTAAAGTGGCTGCTAAGAAGCGCTGGATGTTATCCCATACCCATTTTGATGGGGCACTCATTTTAGATGATGGGGCGGTAAAAGCGTTATTAGAATCACAAACAAGTCTGCTCCCCATCGGTTTAACAGGGCTGCGCGGCACTTTTGATCGGGGCGATTTGGTGGTGTGTGAAGATCAAAAAGGGCGTGAGATTGGTCGGGGTATTGTTAACTATAACCACCATGAAGTGCAGCAGATTTTAGGGAAAAATTCGGAAGAGATACGGGAGATTTTAGGCTTTGTGATCTCTGATGAGGTAATTAATCGTAATAATTGGATTGAAAAACAGTAGATTGATCTCCATTTATTCCCTCTTAGCCGTACGATATCGAGCTCTTTTCTTAAATATTTTAGGCAAAATGGGTTATCGATTGCGGGGCGAATATTGTAGACTAAGCACAATTTTATCGATTCACTAACTACTTGAAAGAGTAAAAGGTAGCAAATGATTACTGGTTTAATGAGAAAGATATTCGGTACGCGTAATGACCGCTTAATTAAAGAGAGCATGGCGGTTGTAAAGAAGATTAATGCGCTTGCCGATCAGATGAAGGCATTGACAGATGCCGAACTTCAGGCGCAGACAGAGCTTTTTAGAGCTCGTTTAGAGAAAGGGGAGACGCTTGATGATCTTCTACCAGAAGCATTTGCAACAATTCGTGAAGCGAGTACCCGTGTATTAGGAATGCGCCACTACGATGTGCAGTTGATCGGCGGAATTACGCTCCATAAAGGGCGAATTGCTGAGATGCGCACAGGGGAGGGGAAGACATTAGTTGCAACATCTGCTGTCTACCTCAACGCATTGACGGGCAAAGGGGTTCATGTTGTAACGGTAAACGACTATCTTGCCCAGCGTGATGCTGAGTGGATGGGGAAGCTCTACCGCTTTTTAGGATTAACGGTGGGTGTTGTAGTTTCAGGGCAGAGCACGCAGGAGAAGTATGAGGCGTATCGCTGCGATATCTGTTACTGCACCAATAATGAGTTAGGGTTCGATTATCTTAGAGATAACATGGCGTTCTCTCTTGAAGATAAGGTGCAGCGCCCACTCTACTTTGCGGTGATTGATGAGGTGGACTCCATCTTAATTGATGAGGCGCGCACTCCTCTTATTATCTCAGGACCTGTTGAGGGCTCTGAAGAGCTTTATGCTGCGATTAATCGCCTTGTACCTGAATTGCAACGCCCAACACCTGATGGGGAGCCTGTTGATTTTGAGATCAATGAGAAAGATCGCCAAGTGAGCCTTACAGAGGCAGGTCACGTGAAGATTGAGAAGCTCTTAATCGAAGCGGGCTTATTAACGGAAGGGGAGTCTCTCTACGATAGTCAAAACCTGAAGCTCTACCACCATCTAGATAATTGTCTGCGTGCCCATTACCTCTTTCAGCGAGATGTGGATTACATCATCAAAGATGGTGAGATTGTTATTGTTGATGAGCATACAGGGCGTACGCTTGCAGGGCGCCGCTGGTCAGATGGATTGCATCAAGCGATTGAAGTGAAAGAGAATGTAGAAGTTCAACCTGAAAATCAGACCCTTGCATCAATTACATTCCAAAACTATTTCCGAATCTATGAAAAACTCTCAGGAATGACGGGAACAGCAGATACTGAAGCGCCAGAATTTTTAGAGATTTATGGATTAGAGGTTGTGGTGATCCCCACCAATCGCCCCATTCAGCGAATCGATTATGGTGATCTTGTCTATCTTACGCCTAAGGAGAAGTATGATGCGATCATCGCAGAGGTGAAGGATTGTTACGATCGTGGGCAACCTGTCCTTGTAGGAACCGCTTCTGTTGAAGTCTCTGAGTTGATTTCAGAGATGTTAACGGCTGAAAAAGTGCCTCATGAAGTTCTAAACGCAAAGCAGCATGAACGTGAAGCGTATATTGTAGGAGCTGCGGGGCGTCCTCACGCAATTACCATCGCAACCAACATGGCAGGGCGTGGTACCGATATCGTGTTAGGTGGAAACTTTGATATGGAGTGGAAGCTCTATCAAGATAAACATCCTGATGCGACTGAAGAGGATCGTAAAGCGCTCAAAGCTGAGTGGCAGAAGCGTCACGATCAAGTGCTTGAGCTTGGAGGATTACACATTATTGGAACGGAGCGCCACGAATCACGCCGTATCGATAATCAGTTACGAGGCCGTGCAGGGCGACAAGGGGATAAGGGTTCATCCCGCTTCTACCTCTCGTTGGAGGATAGCTTAATGCGTATCTTCACAAGCCCCACAGCGTATAACATGATGAAGAGTCTGGGGATGGGGGATGGTCAGGCGATTGAGCATCGCTGGATTAGCCGCACGATTGAGAATGCACAGCGTAAAGTGGAAGGGCACAACTTCGAGATTCGTAAAAATCTACTCCAGTACGATGACGTTGCGAATGATCAACGCCGCGTAATCTATCAGCAGCGGGATGATATCTTAGCGGCAGATGATGTTTCAGGAGCGATTGAGCTTCTCAGAGGGGGAGTGCTTGAAGATTTAGTACATCAATATATTCCGCTTGAGTCCTTCCCAGAGCAGTGGGATGTTGAGGGCTTAATGGCGATCTTAGCGGAGGACTTCAATCTTGAGATCGATCTTAAGAAGATGATTGAAGAGAATGAAAATATCAGCGAAGAGGAGATTGTTGAAGCGGTTATTGATGCAAATCGTAAAGCGTATGAAGCGAAGCTCTCGCTGGTGGATCTTGAAGATTTCCGCCGTTTTGAGAAGGCGATTCTGCTACAGATTCTTGATGAGGAGTGGAAGGAGCATTTAGCGGCGATGGATTATCTCCGTCAAGGGATTCAACTTCGTGCCTATGCGCAGCGTCGTCCTGAGCAGGAGTATAAGCGTGAATCGTTTGAGCTCTTTGAGGAGATGCTCGATCGGATCCACTACAAAACGGTCAGTTTCTTAAGTAAATTGAAGATCTCGCTTCCAGAGGTGGAGCAACCTCAAGCAACGCCTCCTGCTGTTGATGATGAAGAGGAGCGTTTTAGAAATGTGGGGCGCAATGAAGAGTGCCCTTGCGGATCGGGTAAACGTTATAAGCATTGTCACGGTGCATTGAAGTAGGAGTTTAATCTTCAATAAATGAGAGAAGCCACGTTGAAACGTGGCTTTTTTTATGATTACTTATTTATCTATTTTAGCGCTTTAAGGTAAACAAACACCTCACCATAGAGCCCCTCACATCTCCTTTTTGTGTCGATATAACCACACTTCTCATAGAGGCGTTGGGCTGGAATATTGGCGTGATTCACCACTAAAAGAATGTGGCTCTTTTGGGGGTAATTCTCTTTTGCAAAATGGTCGAGGGCGAGCATAGTGATTTTAGCGTATTGTCGATTACGGAAACGGCGATCGATGGAGAAGGCTCGAAAGAGAAGATGCTCCGCTTCCCCCCCATATTCACGCTTTGCACCAACAGTATCGAGGCAGAAGAAACCGATCAGCTCCTCCTCAACTTTCACCATGACAAGCTCATTCCCTTCAAGATTTCCC
>JASLFR010000049.1 GCA_030150565.1 Cardiobacteriales bacterium
TCTTTATTACAATTACCTGTACTATCGGCTTTATCTTGAGCTTCTTAGGCTTTACGAAGATTGTAGGCTACTTCTACCCCTTCATCGGCTACGTTGGTATCTTCCTTATGGGTATGCTCTTCTACGCACCCTATAAGTTGCACCAATTACGTGAAGCGGGAACCCCCCGTGGAACGCTCCCCACTCAAGATGAGATCGATGCGGCAAGAGCAGCAGCAAGAGCTGAAAAGTTAGCCGCTAAAGAGCGAAATCGAGCGCTCTAAAGAGTCTTTAGAGAGATTAAAATATTAAAGGAGGACTTCCCTGAAGTCCTCTTTTTTATTGCGCTTACTAAAGCAAGCGCGATCACTAAAATGGGATCAAGTCAATTTAACTAAAATAGAAGCCCCTATTACCCCTCTAACTACCCTCTAGTTGCGGTTTACAGAACGATCCTCTATACCCCTATTAAGAGAGTAAGAGAGAGGCTTTAAAGGGCCAATATCCCCTATCATCCTCATAGAAGTGAAAAGTAATTTACGATCAGCTCTTAATCCCCTCTTTTAACCAACATTCTTAACTAAAAAAACGCCCCGATCGATGATCGAGGCGTCTCTCTAATAGAATTAAAATCGCTTATATATTAGAGCGTCGGCATAGAGAATTGGCTCCCCTCACGAACACCTGATGAAGGCCAGCGCTGCGTAATCGCTTTACGACGAGTGTAGAAACGGACTCCATCAGGACCATACATATGGAGATCCCCAAAGAGTGAACGCTTCCAACCTCCGAAACTATGGTACGCCACAGGAACAGGGAGCGGGATATTGATCCCCACCATGCCCACCTGAACATTGTCGTAGAAGTAGCGCGCCGCTTCCCCATCACGGGTATAGATACAGGTACCGTTTCCATACTCATGATCGTTAATCAGCTTGAGCGCCTCCTCCATCGTATTGACACGGATCACCTGAAGAACAGGGCCGAAAATCTCTGCCTTATAGCTCTCCATTTCAGGTGTCACATTATCGATTAAGGTAGCACCAACGAAGAAACCGTTCTCATACCCTTCAACTTTGTAGTTACGGCCATCAACAACGATCTTCGCACCCGCCTCTTCTGCGCTTGTAATGTGCCCTTCAACCTTCTCTTTATGCTCTTTGGTGATAACGGGACCAAAATCATTCTCATTATCGGAGTATGCTCCAAGTTTGAGCCCCT
Source organism: Cardiobacteriales bacterium (assembly GCA_030150565.1). Taxonomy (GTDB): domain Bacteria; phylum Pseudomonadota; class Gammaproteobacteria; order Cardiobacteriales; family Wohlfahrtiimonadaceae; genus JAAZCI01. The sequence goes on from JASLFR010000049.1 coordinate 1,201, forward strand.
TCATCGCTTCACTCATCTGAGCGATCAATTTATCCCCCATCTCATCACCAACAGTAACTGCTACAGAGAGCGCCATACAACGCTCACCCGATGAGCCAAATGCCGCACCTAAGAGGGAGTTTACAACATTATCGAGATCCGCATCAGGCATCACAATCGCATGATTTTTCGCTCCTCCTAACGCTTGGCAACGTTTACCATTCGCTGCAGAGGTGCTGTAGATATACTCAGCAATTGGGGTCGATCCTACAAAGCTAACCGCTTGAATGCGGGGATCGTGGAGAAGAGTATCAACCGCCTCTTTATCTCCATTCACAACATTTAATACCCCTTCAGGAAGCCCCGCTTCATAGAGAAGCTCAGCAATATAGAGGGATGAGGAGGGATCACGCTCAGAGGGTTTTAAGACAAAGGTATTTCCACAAACAATCGCCATTGGGAACATCCAGAGCGGAACCATAACGGGGAAGTTGAAAGGGGTAATCCCTGCAACAACACCTAAGGGTTGATGATCGCTCCACGCATCAATATTGGTTCCTACATCTTTACTAAACTCACCTTTGAGCAATTCAGGAGCTCCACAGGCGTACTCAACATTCTCAATGCCTCGTTGCAATTCGCCAAGCGCATCGTGATGAATCTTTCCATGCTCCTCCCCAATCATTGAGGCGATCTTATCGGCGTTTTGCTCCAGTAACTCTTTAAAGCGGAACATCACACGTGCTCGGCGCATCGGTGGCGTCGCTCTCCACGCAGGAAACGCTTTTTCAGCAGCGGCAATCGCCTCCTCTACCGTCGCTTTTGAGGCGAGTGACACACGCTTTGATACCTCCCCTGTTGAGGGGTTATAAACATCCTGTTGACGACCTGATGAATCAGAAACACGTACACCATTAATTAAATGTCCTACTACTTCCATGCTCTACTCCTTTTGGATCAATTATTATTTGATGCTCCACCCTTCGAAGGATGGAGCTTTTTTTATTATGAAATGATTTTATCTTACTTGTAATACTTCTCTTGTGCGGTTGCGAGCACGGCATCGTAAATCTTGAGTGCCTGCTTCACCTCCTCTTCCGAAACATTACAAGGGGGGGCAACATGAATACGATTATCTGCAATAAAGGGGAGTAAGCCTCGCTCTAATAGATCTGCTTTGATGCTATTCATCGCCTCGGTTGAGAGGAGTGCTTTACTCTCCCGATCGCTCACAAGCTCAAGCGCCCAGAAGACCGCACGACCACGAAGATCCCCAACGATCGGATATTTATCTGCAAGCTCTTTTAAACCTTTCGCTAATACACCGTTGCCCACTTCAGCTGCATTCTCAACGACTCTCTCCTCCTCCATCACATTGATGGTGGCAGTAATCGTCGACATCGCTAACGGATGCCCCGAATAGGTCATACCGCCAAAGAACATCTTATCGTCATAATATTTGGTGATATGCTCAGGAATAATGACACCACCAGCGGGGACGTAACCAGAGTTCACCCCTTTAGCAAAGGTGATTAAATCTGGTGTTAAATCGTAATCTTCAAATGCAAACCAAGTCCCTAAACGGCCAAAGCCTGCCATCACCTCATCCATAATCATCAAGATGCCAAACTCATCACAAAGCTTACGCACCCCCTCCATATACCCTTTAGGAGGAACGATCACCCCTGCCGTTCCTGGCACACTCTCAAGCAAAATAGCGGCAATTCCTGCAGCGCCCTCCGCCTCAATCACACGGCGAAGATGGTGCAGCGCGCGCTCACACTCCTCCTCCTCTGTCGTCGCCCAAAATTCAGAGCGGTAGAGATAGGGGTTGAAGAAGCGAGCGTGTCCACGAGAGAACTCATTAGGAACACGGCGATAATCTCCTGTTGCGGCAATCGCAGAACCAGTATTTCCATGATATGAGCGGTACGCTGAGAGAATTTTATCCCGTCCTGTATAGGCTCGAGCGATACGAATCGCATTCTCATTTGCATCAGCCCCCGCATTGGTGAAGAAGACCTTCTTAAAATTAGAAGGTGCGTGGCGTAAAATCGCCTCCGCCGCCTCTCCACGCGCTAAGTTTGCTGTTGATGGAGCAACCGTCATTAAGATGTCCGCTTGCTCCTTAAGTTTCTCAATCACCTTAGGGTGTTGATGCCCAATATTGGTATTGACAAGCTGGCTACTAAAATCGAGATACTCTTTCCCTTCAAAATCCCACATCTTCGTCCCTCTACCAGACTCGATGACTAAAGGATTCAATTTCCCTTGTACGGACCAAGAGTGAAAAACGTGCTCACGATCTAAATCATAAACGTATTGATTGGTGATGTTGCTCATGGATAAGCCCTCCAATAATTTTTAATCAATTATGCGCCATCAACTCACCCATTTAAGTGAATTACGGCGCCTCCTTTCTGGTGTAGCCCCTCTTTTTTAGGGCTCTTATATCAATTTATTTTTTATTATTAAAATGGCGTTATGTATTGATCTATCAACACTTTCCACCTTTTATAGAAGGGAATAAAAAAATCCCCTTGTGATTTAGACACTATAGGGGATTTTATTTGATGTCAACAGAAAGCGATGCGTAATTATACGGCATCTAATCGCTCAGATTAACGGCACTTGTGGATCGCTGTTTTGATGGTACGTGCAAGAATTTTATCGCTATGGGGCTCGGGCGTACTGCGGGCATAGGTCCCATTTACTGCAGGATAATACTCAACCACAATCCCATTTCGCTCAATCACAGGGCTGCTGATAATAAATCCATTATTGCGCCCCTCTCTGCTTGATGCACCAAGTGCTGCGAGCTCTGCTACTAAACAGCGTCCATAATCATCCACCATTTTAGGTGATACGAGCTCCGTTCCATCTTCTACTAACGCTCCTACAGGAACATTAGCAGGTGGAATATTGCCCCCCGCTTGTTGCGATGTCGATTGGCACCCCACGATAAAGGTGAGTGCTAATGATAAAGTGAGTAATTTTTTCACAAAAAACTCCTATGTAAAGATCTGCTATTTAATAAAAATCAGATAAAAGAGAGAGCGCTATCTTACCAACCTTTCTGGGAATGTCTACGCCTACGCTCACACTCTTTTGGGGCTATTTTCTTGACCTAGATCAATCTTTATTGAGAGAAGCTCCCCATTTAATCAGATGTAATTCACCCCATTGAACGATTAAATTTTTTAAAGAGATGATTTATTGGCGAAAAGATTCCCACTAAAAAAGATTGCTAAAGCCTCCAATATGAAGAATTCTGAAGCTGCATAGCACCCAAATGATGCAAGCAAAAATAATTATAACTATAAATAAATGCACCTATAAGGAGACGGATTATGTATCACGTACCCCCTCACATTACGTTTGAGTTGAGAGATAACTTCAATCGTAGAGAGATCGCTGAAAAAAATCATCCAATTAATCGATTCCAATGTAAAAGGGCTCAACCCTCTCTTTATTGATGGAGAGTGGGGATCGGGAAAGTCTGAGTTTTGCCACAAACTCTACAATCTTATTGAGGCTAAAGGGTGTGGTACCCCTCTCTACATCAACAGCTTTATGCCTGGACATAAGAATGATGCTTTTATGGCGATCGTTCGGGGAATTTATGGTCTAATTGAGCGTGAAAGTGATCGAGAAGCTTTTATTGAGAGTAGCTTAAGGTACGTTAAAAATCGCACCTATAGCGAAGTGAATATTGATGAGCTCTCCCACTCTTTCATCTCACTCGATGAGGAGGCTAACCTCATTCGCTCAACGATTGATCAAAAATTGGCTGATAGAGAGACAAAAGATGAGATCACTCAAGCGGTACGAAATGCTCTTATCAAATCGGAAGAGGAGATCTATTTTCTCAAGAGCTTTAAAGAGGCGTATAATCGCCGACTCTCCGCCTATTCTGAGAGTGACCGAGCAGTTGAAGAGTTTCAAAAGGCGATTAAAAGAGTCGCAACTGAAAAGAATCCTCTCATCATCATTATCGATGAACTTGACCGTAGCGAGCCCGATTTTGCGCTCACTACCTTAGATCTTGTCAATGATATCTTCGATATTGAACATCTTCACTTTATTCTTGCTGGAAACTCCGCTCAGCTCATTGCGAGCATTGAGAATCGTTACGGTAGTACGGTGAATGCTGAAAATTATCTCGATAAATTTATCGGTCACCGCATTATTCTCACAAATATTAGCGATCGTGCCCCTTCATTTGCGGATGAGCAATTTATCGATTATCTAAGTGAAACGCTCTTTAAGAGTGATGATCCAGAGGAGCAGCATTGCTTAACCGCACTTCAAAATGCGCTGACACCTGCAGAGCAGGAGCTCCTATTGGGGGCATTAACTCTACGTCAACATAAGCGGATTCGTACCTTCCTCTCACTTCTTCACCGTTTAGAACCGATTCCTGACGCCTCACAATTGAAGGAGGGGGGATCGCCTCGAGCATTCGGTATCCTCTTAGGAGCTATTATTGTGGCGACCTCCCAAAATCAGCGGATCATTCAGCAAGCGTTGAGCGCTTGTGTCGATCGCAATCTTCTCGCTTCCCTCCTCGGCATTGAGGAGTATTGGGGGCGTCTTGAGAATTGCTGCGAATCAGAACGCTCTACTCTTGAAGAGAAATTCCGCTCACTGATCGCACTAATGGGGGCGCTCGACAATCACACGATCGAAGGGGATCTGTTAAATTCTGCATTAAAACGTACAGTTCGCACCCTTCTTCTAATCGGTTAATACCCCTCTTCTCTTAACTCACCATTAAACGCCTCCCACTAACGAGGCGTTTTTAGCGCTTACACTTTTTCACCATTCTCGTTACACTGCAAAAGATTGAGACTCAAATATGTGCTAATAGGAGCAGAAAAGATGAGCAATAAACTGGATAAAATTATCGCTGAAACTCATAAAAATCGCCGCCTTAGAGAGCAAGGATATCGGGAGCAAGCGCTTAAGATGTACCCTTGGGTCTGTGGGCGCTGTCAGCGAGAATTTAACCATCAAAACTTACGAGAGTTGACTGTACATCACCGCAATCACGATCATGATTACAATCCAAGTGATGGGAGTAACTGGGAGCTACTCTGCCTCTACTGCCACGATAATGAACATCAAAAACTATTAGAAGCCTCCACCTATGGCAACACAACTAATAATGATGGCAAAACGGTTGAGAGCACCTATAATCCTTTTAGCAATCTGGCAGAATTGATGAAGAAGGGGTAAAACCTAAAAACCTGTAAAAACTGATTAAAAGAATCATAAAAAAAGAGAGCCATAAAAAAGCCCCAACATTAAAGATGTTAGGGCTTTTTATTATCTGGTACCGAAGGAGAGACTCGAACTCTCACGCTTTGAGGGCAGGGGATTTTGAATCCCCCGTGTCTACCATTCCACCACTCCGGCATTTTAGAGGTTCGATACTACTCTCTTCCCCCCTTTTGTCAATATTTTTCCACCTCATATTGGGAAAAATCGATACGCTTATAACGATTAATCAGAAGGTACATGACAGGGACCACAAAGAGCGTTAAGAGCGTTCCGAGCGTCATCCCTCCCACGATAACCCACCCAATTGCTGAGCGAGATTCAGCCCCTGCTCCTACGGCTAATGCTAATGGAAGAGAGCCGAGCACCATCGCTCCTGTCGTCATCAAAATAGGGCGAAGACGGAGCGCTGCAGATTCAATAATCGCTTCAAGCTGGCTCTTACCGCTCTCCTGTAACTGATTAGCAAATTCTACAATTAAGATTCCATGCTTGGTGATTAATCCAACCAATGTTACCAATCCAATCTGACTGTAGATATTGAGCGATCCATTAGTAAGATAGAGCGCGCCTAATGCCCCAAAACCTGCTAATGGAACCGACATTAAGATGATGAAGGGATCTCGCCACGACTCAAATTGAGCCGCCAAAACAAGGTAAATGAAGATCAATGCTAAGAGGAAGATCTGCACCATTGAGGCACCCGACTCCTTAAATTCTCGGCTTGATCCTTGATAATCGAGAAGCGCATCAGGAATCACCTCACGAATCACCGCTTCCACAATCTCTATCCCCTCCCCTTGAGAGACTCCTTCCGCTAAGTTTGCAGAGATCGTTACCGCTCGTAACTTATTAAAATGGCGTAAATTTTGGGGGGCGATCGTCTCCTCAATCGTCACAATATTGGAGAGAGGCACCATCTCCCCATAAGCAGAGCGTAGATAGATATTGGCAAGATCGTTCGGCTTACTCCGCTTTTCAGGATCTACCTGCACCAGTACATCATACTGCTCAGCCCCCTCTTTAAAACGGGTAACATTACGCCCGCCGAGCGCAGTCTCCAAAACACGCCCCACACTATTAACATCAATCCCTAAAAGAGCGAGCTTTTCACGATCCACCGATACCTCTAATTGGGGCGTATTCATCTGCAGATTATTATCAGGGGTGACTAAACGTTTATCCTCATTTAGCTGCTCCATAATTAGGCGCACCTTCTGATCGAGCTCATCAAATGACTCATTTGAGCGAATCACAATCTCTACAGCGCTCGATCCTCCCCCCTGCCCTAACGATTGAGGGTTGCTAGCAAAGACCCGTAGTCCCCGCGCCATCTTCGAAAAATCTCTATTGAGGCGGGCGGTAATCTCCATCTGCGTCTCATCCCGCTCATCCCAATCTTTCAAGGTAACGGAGCCGAAAGCCCCCATTGCGACCCCTGAAACAACAAAGATAACGGCATCATCCACTGTCTCAAGAAGATGCTCCTCAATCTCACGAAAATAGCGATCGGTATAATCTACCGTTGCTCCCTCTGGGGTGATTCCTGAGATACGGATATTTCCCCGATCCTCAATCGGCGAGAGGGTCTGCGGTAGCGCATTATAGAGCAGATAAGTTCCCCCCAAAATGAGTGCCATCCCCAACAAAAGAAATGCTTTGAAGCGGATCACGATCCGCAGTAGCGCCTCATAACGAGCGGTTAACCAAAGGAGAATCGACTCAATCGCACGAAAGAGTGGATTAGCTCTCTTCCCATCCTCTGCTTTGAGAAGCCTTGAGCACATCATTGGTGAGAGGGTCAATGCCGTAAACCCTGAAATAAGAACGGCGAGGGCGAGCGTCATCGCAAACTCAATAAAAAGCTGCCCAATGCGCCCCGTTGAGAAGGTTAAGGGCAAAAAGACCGCAGCGAGGGTGATGGTCATCGCAATAATCGCAAATCCAATCTCTTTTGCTCCCACAAACGCCGCCTTAATTGGGGGCAGCCCCTCCTCGATGTGGCGGTGGATATTCTCCAACATCACAATCGCATCATCCACTACTAATCCGATCGCTAAAACAAAAGCGAGTAGCGTAAGTGTGTTGATGGAATACCCTAAAAGGTAGATGAGAAAGAGCGTTCCCACAAGTGAGATAGGGACTGTTACCATCGGAATAATCGTAGCGCGCCAATCTCTCAAAAAGAGGAAGATCACTAATCCTACAAAGATGAGCGCTTCAAAAATTGTGGTGTAGACCGATTTTAATGATTTATTGATAAATACGGAGTTATCTTGACTCACCGCAAGCTCAATTCCTTCAGGAATGCTCTCTCTCAATTGGGGCAATATTTTATGGAGCTCTGCTGAAAGAGTTAACGGATTTGCCACCGACTGTTTATAGATCGCAATCCCTACCCCTCGTTTTCCATTCATACGGGGACGAGTAGTCTCCTCAACCCCCCCCAATTCAACGGTTGCTACATCCTTTAAACGGACGATATGCTGCCCACCTGAAAGATTTCTCCCTGTCCGTAGAATCACATTCTCAAACTCACGCACACTATTGAGATCAGTACGAGCTACGATGGAGAATTCCCGAGTATTACTCTTAATCGTTCCCGCTGGAATCTCTACGTTCTGTGTACGCAGGGCGCTCTCAATATCAGCAACGGTAATATCGAAACTCGCCATTTTTGGAGTATCGAGCCAGACCCGCATCACAGGATTTCTCGCCCCCCAGATGGTGATGCTAGCTACACCATCTAAGAGCTCGATTTGAGGATTGATAATATTCTCCACCATTTTCGTCAATTCAATGGCGCTATACTCCTCACTAGAGAGCGTTAAAATCAGAACAGGGTCGGCGTCAGAATCGCTCTTTCGCACAATCGGATCATCAACCTCATCAGGGAAACGGCGTTTTGCTTGCGCTACCTTATCTCGCACATCATTTGCCGCCTCTTCAATATTTTTAGAGGGCTTAAAATTGATGTTGACCCACGAGCGGCCACGCTGAGATGAAGAGGTGATGTAATCGATCCCGTCGATACTTGTTACAGCATCTTCAATCACCTTTGTTACTTGCGTTTCGATAATCTCAGGGCTCGCTCCTTGATAGCTTGCGCTCACGCTCACAATAGGGATCTCAATATCAGGATACTCACGAATTGAGAGGCGTGTTAATGCGATCAATCCCAATAAGATAATGACAATATTGATTACGATCGCAAAAATTGGGCGCCGAATAGAGACATCAGAGAGCTTCATCACTCACCTCACGAGATTCCACCGCTTCTGCTAAATTAGGGGGGAAGAAACCGGTCACCTCTGCACCATCGCGCACCCGCTGTTGACCCGATTTCACCACGATTTCACCCCCTTCTAACCCTTCTAAAACTTCAATCGAATACTCCGTTCGATCACCAATCTTTATTTCACGAAGTGAGAGGCGATAATACTCCTCTCTCCCCTCAATCGGCTCAGCAACATAGAGATAATGCTTCCCCTCAAGAGCAAACATCGCCTCTTCTGGAATCTCAATCACAGAGTAACCTAAAGGAATATCGAGAACGAGCCGCGCAAACATTCCAGGAATAAGACGATCATTCTGATTATCATAAAGTGCACGAATCGCTAAAGAGCGCCCTTCCTGTTCAATTTCAGGGCTGATGGCGTAAACTTCTGCACTAAATTCATCTTTAGGGAAGTTATCGATCTTAAAGCGCACCTTCTGCCCAACCCGAATCACATGAGCGACTCGCTCTGGAAGATTAAATTCAAGTTGCAACTTCTCTCGGTTGGTTAAGGTTACGAGCGCTGTCCCTGCCTGAATATAATCACCAAGCTCTACACTCTTCAAACCTAACACTCCGCTAAAGGGGGCTGTAATTAAACGCTTATCGAGATTACTGTGAGCAATCTCAAGATCCGCTTCACTCTGAAGAAGCGCCGCTTTTGCAGAATCTAAAGTCTGTAATGTCGCCCCTCCTCTAGCTGCTGTTAAACGATCTACATTCAATTTAGCTAGCTGATATTTCGCTTCGGCATCTTTACGATTCGCTCGCTCAATACGATCTTCAAGCTGGATCAGAAGAGCACCTTCTGCCACTTCCGCCCCCTCTTTAAAAGCGATCTCTGCCACTTTTCCCGAAACCTCTGGACGAATCACCACACGAAATTGGGGCATTAAGGTTCCAACCGCATAGATTCGCTCCTCTTTCTCAATCTCTTTCACTTCAGAGAGTTCTACCTGATAGAAGATCTCCTCATCTCCAAAGGCGATGGTGAGAGATGCCATCATCAATACCATTAAGAGTGATTGAAATCTTTTCATCATTACCATTAACCGCTCCTCCTCATACTTTTATAGATAGGCGTTTCTGTTAATACGCTCTAATTCTCTTTTAGATCCAACTGATTGGAGCAAGGCTCTCTACTACTCTCTTTTTTAGCCTCAATCTTCTCTTCGAGTTCATTCCCCACCTCTTGATCATCTTCATGAACCCACTCACGCCAAAGAGCGACTAAAAGAGCCAT
>JASLFR010000064.1 GCA_030150565.1 Cardiobacteriales bacterium
AGGGTGTAATAAATATTGCTCTTTCTGTATTGTGCCTTATACCCGAGGAGAGGAGATCTCTCGCCCCTTTATTGATGTGATTGGGGAGATTGCAGAACTTGCCGATCAGGGGGTGCGAGAAGTCACCCTTCTTGGGCAAAACGTGAATGATTATCAAGGAGAGATGCCCGATGGGAAGATTGGCGACCTTGCTCTCTTAATCGAATATGTTGCAGAGATTGAGGGGATTGAACGTATTCGCTACACCACCTCTCACCCTATTGCTTTTAGCGATCGCTTAATTGAGGCGTATGCTCGAGTACCAAAATTGGTCTCCCACCTCCATCTACCGGTGCAATCGGGTTCAGATCGTATTTTAATGCTCATGAAGCGGAACCATACTGTTCTGGAGTATAAATCGAAGATTCGTAAATTGAAGGCGTTACGGCCTGATATCTCTATCTCCACCGATATTATCGTAGGCTTTCCTGGTGAGACTAAAGAGGATTTTGAAGCGACCATGAAGCTCGTTGAAGAGATCAATTTCGATCACTCCTTTAGCTTCATCTACTCTGCTCGCCCAGGAACCCCTGCGGCAAATCTTCCCGACGACGTACCGATGGAGGAGAAGAAAGAGCGCTTAAGCCGTCTACAGGCTCTACTTACAGCGCAAGCTAATCAGATCTCACAAGAGATGGTGGGCACAACACAACGCATCTTAGTTGATCGCCCCTCTCGGAATAATCCTAAAGAGGTTTCAGGACGGACTGAGAATAACCGAGTGGTGAACTTTGAAGCGCCACAATCACTTATTGGCCATTTTTGTGATGTAGTTATTACAGAAGCGCGCCCAAATTCTCTACGTGGACGTTTAGTTCTGCCACAATAAGGGTAGAATAGAGAGAAGAGCGATATTTAATTCACTGCAATTAGAGAGGAATGAATGAGCAACAAAAAAGCAACATATTCACTAACGACAACAGAATTAACCGAGTTAAAGGATGATCTCCTAATTCTTGGGCACTTTGAAGATGATTTTACCTATGAAGGTAAACTCCTCGATCAGGCGCTTAATGGAGCACTCACTAACTTAATGGAGAGTGGTGATCTATCGGGGAAATCGGGCACACTTCTCCCCCTCTTTAAACTTGAAGGGATGGCGACAAAGTGGGTTCTCATTGTCGGTTTAGGGAAGCGGGAAAAATTCTCCCTCTCTACACTTAAAAAAGGGGTAACCGCCGCAACGAATTGGGCGAAGGCACAGAAGCTCTCATCAGCAACTTTTGCGATGGTGAGCCAATGCAAAAAGAGAGAGAACTCCTTCCCCGCCCTTATGCAGGCTGTGGGGGCTTCTCTCTATCAATATGATGCTTATAAGAGTGAGAAGACTCCTGAAGTGAGCTTAAATAATGTCAACTTCTACACAGAGAGTAGCGATGAGTTAACTCCCCTCTTCAACTACGGTAAAGCGTTGATTGAAGGGATGGATTTCACCCGAAATTTAGGTAATGCTCCTGCAAATAAGATGACACCAACCATCTTAGCGGAAGAGGCGGAAGCTCTGGCAGCAGAAGAGAGCTCTATCAAATGCACCATTCTTAAAAAGAGTGAGATTGAAGCGCTCGGCATGGGCTCATTCTTAGGGGTTGCGCAAGGCTCTGTGGAGGAGCCCCGTTTTATCGTGCTTGAATACTCAAACCACTCCAATAGCGACGAAAAGCCTGTTGTCCTTGTGGGTAAAGGGGTGACCTTTGATACAGGGGGAATCTCACTTAAGCCAGGTGCGGCGATGGATGAGATGAAGTTCGATATGTGTGGCGCTGCCTCTGTTTTAGGAACCTTTAAAGCGGTTGCTCAACTTGGCATGAAGATCAACCTCGTCGGTCTTATTCCTGCAACAGAAAATATGCCTGCAGGAGATGCACTCAAACCAGGTGATGTAATTACCTCAATGTCTGGCCAGACGATCGAAGTTTTAAATACCGATGCGGAAGGTCGCCTCATCTTATGTGACGCCTTAACCTACGCAACTCAATATGAGCCTAAAGCGATTGTAGATATCGCAACCCTTACTGGCGCAATTATTATGGCACTCGGCTACGATGTTTCAGGGCTCTTTAGTAATGATGAAGCACTTGCTCAAAAGCTAAGTGAAAGCGCAGAGCGTACGGATGATAAAGTTTGGCAATTCCCCATCTGGGAGGAGACTTATCAATCTCTGCTCGACTCTAATTTTGCTGATATGGCGAATATCGGTGCGGGTCGTGGAGCAGGTTCTATTACTGCTGCCTGCTTTTTAGAGCGCTTTGTAAAAGAGTACCCATGGGCACACCTCGATATTGCAGGGACCGCTTGGGTAACGGGCAAAGAGAAAGGTGCATCAGGGCGCCCTGTTCCCCTCCTCCTCAATTTCTTAAAGCAATATGAAGCGTAAGCTTCGTTGCCAACTTTTGTTCATTCTTAACCTCTTAAAAGGAGATAAACATGACAATTCGTGTAGGTATTAATGGTTTTGGTCGTATCGGCCGTTTCGTATTCCGTGCTGCAATGCTCCGTGATGATATCGAAGTCGTAGGTATTAACGATCTTATCGATGTGGATTACATGGCATATATGCTCAAATATGATTCTACTCACGGTCGCTTTGATGGTGATGTAGAAGTTAAAGATGGTCAGCTTGTGGTTAATGGCAAAACTATCCGTGTAACCTCTGAAAGAGATCCTGC
>JASLFR010000066.1 GCA_030150565.1 Cardiobacteriales bacterium
TTTCGGAATTGCAGCAATTTTCCGATCTCATTACAGAAGATGTCTTTGAGTATCTTACGCTTGAAGGCTCTGTGGCCTCTCGGGATCATTACGGGGGGACAGCACCTAAGCAGGTCTTAGCAGCGATTGAGCGAGCAAAAAAAGCGATTTAAGATCGAAGCAGTAATCGTTTGTTACGATTAAAAAGATGATGGAAAAGGCGTGCTCTTCTGAGGACGCTTTTTCGCCATTTTTATTCCCCAATTTTAAACTGAATGAGGAGATATGATGAATTACTTAAAACGGGCAGAGCGTTGGCTTCTCTTAACGCTAGTTGCCTTAATTGTTGCAAGTTGCGCCTCTCAGCAACCCCCCCCACACTCAGCCAATTTTGTTGAGCCCCGTTCGATGGAGCCGATGATCAATTTCTGGGAGAAGGTTTATAGTCAGTGGGATGAGGAGACGGTCGTTTTTCATGATGATCGCTACATGGATGTGATCTATCTTGAAGCGCATCTCTCAACGGATCAGCAGAAAGAGCGGCAAGCGTTGCGGGATTATCTCCTAATTGAGCTTGATGATCTTGAGCGAAAATTGGTGACAGGGGAGAAGTTAACCGTTGAGCAGAAGCGTTATGCAGAGCAGTTGCGTAAATCGGGAGGAGCAGCTGCGTTGGTTGGAATTTCAGATCGTCTACGCTCCCAAAGAGGATTGAAGAATCGTTTTAAGCGGGGATTAGAGAGTAGCTACACCTATCTTCATTACTTTAGAGGCTCCTTTAAAGAGCGGGGATTGCCTGAAGAGATCGCCTATCTTCCCCATGTGGAATCCTCTTTTGTGAATCATGCGGTCTCTAAAGTGGGAGCATCGGGGATGTGGCAATTTATGCGCAGTACTGCAAATAGCTTCCTACCGATGGAGAATGGCGCTTTTGATGGTCGTTTAGATCCATATCTCGCATCACGAGGAGCGGCGCTCTATCTTGAGGAGGCGTACCGCTTAACAGGATCGTGGCCCCTTGCGATTACCGCTTACAATCATGGTGCTGGGGGGATGATGCGAGCAAAACGGATCTATGGTGATGATATTGGAACGATTGTTTGGCGTTACGATGGTCCCCGTTTTGGCTTCGCTTCCCGTAACTTCTACGCTGAGTTTTTAGCTGCCCGTAGAATTGCTAATCAGCCCAACCGTTACTTTAAGAATCTAAAATTTGGCGTGCGCCCCAACATCGAGGGGATCGAACTGCGTGCTCCTTTAACGCTTACAGAGTTGAGTGAGAAGAGTGGCATTAGCCGTTATGAGTTAATTAAGCTCAATCCTGCGTGGTTAAACCGTATTCATAATGATAGTGCAATGATTCCTGCAAATGTGCCAACATGGCTTCCTAAGGGGAGTACAAAGCGGATTAAAGATAAACATTTCTTCCGCATTCCCCACCATCAACCATAAAAAAGAGGATTTAGGAGAGAAGCATGAAACAGAGCATCTGGTATGACAATATTGAGCGCACCCTTTTAGGGGAGAGTGGCCCCCTTGCAACGATGATTCGGGAGGAGAACCTGCGAGGCGTCACCTCTAATCCTTCAATCTATCAAAAGGCGATTGAGGGGAGTGCTGATTATGATGCCGATATTGTTGCGTTAAAGGGTGAAGGCTTGAGTGCACGGGAGATCTTCTACCGCTTGGCAGTGGCGGATATTCAGGAGGCGTGCGATCTCTTTAAAGGTGTGTATGAAGAGAGTGGGGGGCGGGATGGATTTGTCTCTCTTGAGATCTCCCCCGATCTTGCAGATGATGTTGAGGGGAGCGTTGCGGAAGGGTTAGCGCTCTGGCGCTCTATCAATCGCCCTAATGCGATGATCAAAGTCCCTGCAACGGCAGCGGGAATCTTAGTGATTGAGAGCTTAATCAGCGCTGGGGTGAATGTTAACGCCACCTTGATCTTCTCTTTAGCGCAATATTTATCGGTTGCTCAGGCGTATCTTTTAGGGTTGAAGAGTCGGATTGCAAAAGGGGAGCCTGTCGCTCAAATTGCATCGGTAGCAAGTTTTTTCATCTCTCGTATCGATAGCGCTGTTGATCCTCTTTTAGAGATCTCTGCGCCCCACCTTTTAGGGAGAGTTGCGATTGCAAATGCAAAGCAGGCGTATCGAGCCTTTGAGGAGCTCTTTAATGGGGAAGGTTTTGCACAGTTACGAAAGAAGGGGGCTCAGAAGCAGCGTCTTCTTTGGGCATCAACAGGTGTGAAGAATCCCAAATATGGGGAGCGCTACTACCTCGATGCGCTCTACGGGGCTGAGAGTGTCAATACTCTTCCTCCAGCAACGTATGAGCTCTATCGAAAGAGTCCGCCGAAAGAGGAGCGCTTAACGCAGGAGATTGATGAGGCGATAACGGCTCTTGAAACGTTAGATTCGTTAGGAATCGATCTTTGTAAAATTACTCGCTCTCTTGAAGAGGGGGGAGTACGGCAATTTGAAGAGGCTTTTGGCGCATTATTGGCGGTAATTGAGCGCAAATAGAATTAAATAGGATCAGATAGAGTATGAAGATTGAGTTATCAAAACCTTTTTTTGTAGAGAAGTTAGCGATTATGGGGATCGGCCTGATTGGTGGGTCGCTTGCGCGCGCCTTGCGGGAAGCGGGGGCTGTGGGGGAGGTGATCGCTTACGATAAGAGTGAAGAGGCGTTAGAGAAGGCGTTAGCGCTTGGCGTAGCCGATCGCATCGAGACAGAAGCAACAAAAGCAGCAGAAGAGGCGGATATCATCATCCTTGCAACGCCCATTACCGTAATGGCAGAGATTATGGCGGAGATTCTCCCCATCATTAAAGAGGATGCGGTAATTAGTGATGTCGGCTCGACTAAGGGCTCTGTCATTCGGGAAGTTGAGCGGGTAGTGGGGCGTCTTCCTGCCCGTTTTGTCCCCGCTCACCCTATTGCAGGGACTGAGAAGCATGGGGTAGAGAACTCATTTGCCACCCTCTTTTATGATCGCCGTACCCTCATCATTCCCCATATTGGAAATAATCATGAAGCAGTGACCCGTATTCATAATATGTGGCAAGCGGCAGGCTCTATTACGGAAGAGATGGGGGTAAAGCATCACGATCAGGTCTTAGCGGCCACCTCCCATATTCCCCATCTACTTGCTTACAGCACCGTCGATACTTTAGCGAATCTTGATGATCGAGCAGAGATCTTCCGTTTTGCAGCGGGGGGCTTTCGCGATTTTACCCGTATCTCCGCTTCTGATCCCAATCTTTGGGCGGATATCTGTCTGCAGAATCGTGAATCGATTCTACAGGTGTTAGTCGCCTACCAAAATAAGCTCGATCTTCTTAAAGGGGCGCTTGAAGAGGAGGATCGTGATACGTTGTATGAAGTCTTTTCACGGGCGAAGCATGCGCGGGATAACTTCTACGTTGAGCCGACGCCACGCCCCTCACTCCCTGAGGATTCTTAGATGCTATTAGCAACGTTTCTTGAGCAGTTAACCCGCTCGCTCCCCCTCTTTATTCTCATCGTTCTTGGGTATTGCTTGATTCGGCTCTTTAAGTGGCCTGAGCGGATGAGTGGGGATTTAACTCGATTACTCTTTCGAATAGCGATTCCTGTGATGCTCTTTCGTATCATGGCGCAATTTTATACACGCCCCCCTGTAGATGTGAAGCTGCTCTTAGCGTACTTTGGGGGGAGTATTATCGTCTTTTTAATTGCGCGTATTCCCCTTGCAAAGATATTGCGCCTAAATGGGGTTGAGGGATCGATCTTCGGATTGGGGGGAATTTTCGCCAACGTTGTTCTTCTTGGGCTTCCCCTAACGACTCTTCTTTTAGGGGAGGAGGCGGTTCCTGCGGCGGCTTTAGTGATCGCTTTCAATGCGCTTATTTTGTGGAGTCTTGTGACGATCTCCGTTGAGTGGACGCTGCATGGATCACTCTCTTTTAATGGTATGAAGAAGACGGCGATTTCGGTGGTGAAAAATCCAATTGTGATCGGTGTCTTTTCAGGGCTCTTTGTTAGCCTCTTCAAAACGCCACTCCCCCCATTAATTGATGAGCCAGCAAAGATGGTAGCGCAGATGACGGCTCCTCTTTCCCTTATCGTATTGGGGATGGGGCTCGCTCAATATCGAGTAGCAGATAATATTGGAATCAGTCTAGGTATGACGCTAATTAAGCTCTTTATGCACCCTCTGATTGTGCTTCTGCTTGCGCTACTGCTCAATATTCCGCTCATTGAGACAAAGGCGATTGTGCTTCTCTCTTCAATGGCGATTGGAATCAATGTCTACTTAATGGCGAATCAATTCCAAGCGCTGCAGGGAGCCGTTGCCTCGAGCCTTGTTATCTCAACACTCTTCTCAGCATTAACGACACCGCTACTCTTAGCGATTGTTGAGCCCCTCTTTCATCTATTAGGACGTTAGCTGTTAAGAGAGATAGAGAAGAAAAACAGAACCCTCCATTTTTTGGAGGGTTTTTTACGCTCTTTTGGTGAGGATTAGAAATTACGCCATGTTAAGCCATCCGTAGGGTCGAGAGGCTCTTCGATGATCCGCTCTTCATCCTTAAAGCGGTGGATAAATTGGCGCGCACTCATCGATTCATCTAAAGGAACGAGCGCATATTTCTCAATCTTCGTCTTATTCTTCTCAAGACGCTGCTCCTCAAACTCATCACGAAGCGCCTCTTTAATCTCTTCCGCCTCTTCGTGTGCCATCACCTCTAGGGCAGTCGCCTCATCAATACGGGGGTCAAGCGTTGCAGCGATTGGTGATGTTACCTCTGGCATCATAACGTGAGGAGAAGCCTCTTCTGGCGCAGTGGCAAGACGTTGAGTCGTCTTAAAGAGATTGAGCGCAATAATCGCAACCCCCCCAATTAGTGGGAAGAGGTAGACGGAGGAAGCGCCAAGTTCATCACTAAATTGCTCTGAGAAGTAGGCTGAGATCATCGGCCCAAGAGCTGATCCTAAGCCAAAAACTACAAGGAGAATCGCACTTAAAGAGACCCTCTGCTCCTCTTCAATATTGTCATTCGCAATCGCAACGGTGAGAGGGTAGATCGTAAATTGTAATCCCGTCGCCACAATACTAAAGAAGAGGACAGGCTGCAGAAGTGTTGGAGCACTGATGTAACTTGCAAAGAGCAGAATAACCGCTGCGATGAAGAGAATCGTTAAGAGCGAGATCAATTTTAAACGGTTAAAGCGATCAGAGAGCCATGCAAGCGGCCACTGTGCAAAGAGCGCCGCACCAATGCTGATCGCCATAAAGAGCCCCGTGTAATAGGTACTCATCCCTAAGCGATTAGCAAAGAGGGGGGCAAGCGCATAGAAGGTGCCCGATAACATTCCCCCAAGAAGAGTGATGGTTAAGATTTGGGGCAGTTTTCTTAAGAAATAACCGATCGCAAGGGGCGCAGATTTTAGGGGAGTGGGGTGAATGGTGCGGGTAACGGCTAACGGCACAAGACAGAGAGAGAAGCAGATCGCTACAATCATCAAAATCTCATGGTTGATATCGGTATAGAACATAAAGGTGAGCTGACCAATCACCATCCCCCCGTAGGTAGCAGCCATGTAGAGCCCGAAGACTAAACCACGCTGATGGGGTTCAGCCTGCTCATTAAGCCAGCTCTCAAGCACCATATATTGGCACATCATCACAAGCCCGATAATAAAGCGTCCAACAGCCCAAAAAGGGATCCACTCAATTAAGCCCATCATAAGAGCAATAGCAGCGGTAATGCCAGAGGCGGCCACATAGCTACGAATATGTCCCACTCGTGCAATCAGATGGTGCCCAAGTTTCGCCCCGAGCACCATGCCGATGTAGTAGGCGGTAGTCATACTACTGACGACAGTATCGCTCGCCCCTTGAAGCGCTAATTTTAAGCTCAGATAGGTTGTGAGCAGGCCTGATCCTGTCAACATTAAGAGTGTCGCAATATAGAGCGATGAGAAGGTGGTGAGTGAACGCATAGAGAATCCCTCAAATTGATGATATTTCGTCTAAAGAAGTGGAGAGAGGTGGAGTAGAAGAATCTACAGAGTACAAAATTTGCCCCTTTTCAACAAGAAAACCTCTTTTTAATATAAAAAATGACCTCTATCAAATAGTTAAAATTTACAAATAGAAATAATTATCATTTGAATTGACATCTCAACACTAAATGCTAATAATTCTCATTACTGTTTAGGAGTTCTCTTCATCTGTAGACTCTAAACATCTCGGTTAAATCGTTTATTTAGATAGATAGGATTGATTAGATATGACATGCGCCCCCTCGTTCTCTTGCGATGCTCAACAGAAATTTTTTAGACAAAAGCCCCTTGCCCTCACCCTTTTAGCGCTCTTAACGGCTGGAACTTTCGCTCATGCAGAGGAGAGTGGTGATGGCAAAGTGGTGGATTTAGGGAAAGTTGTGGTTACCGCCTCAGGTTTTGAGCAGAGTGTGAAAGAAGCTCCTGCAAGCATCTCGATCGTAACGGAGGAGGAGATTGCAGATAGTGGAAAAGAGGGGCTTGGTGCTCTTTTAAATAGTGTTGAGGGGGTAAGTATTGAGCAAGGGGGGAAGGCGGGTGGCGCTAATATCGGCATTCGTGGATTGCCGAGTGATTACACCCTCTTGATGATTGATGGTAAACGGTTAAGTCAAAATAGCTCTGGAGCTCGCCCTAACGGTTTTGGAGATGTTGATAGCGCCTTTATTCCTCCCAATTCAGCAATTGAACGGATTGAGATTGTGCGTGGCCCCATGTCCACCCTCTACGGCTCTGATGCGTTGGGAGGGGTGGTGAATGTGATCACTAAAAAGGTGCCTGAGCGGTGGGGAGGGGAGATCTCTACCCGCATGAACAGTAGTTTTAATAATCGTTACGGTGGAGAGTTTGGCACAAGCTTCTATTTAGCAGGACCGTTAAAGAGCGATCTTGTGGGGCTCTCTTTGATGGGGGGCTTCACCCATAAGGGGAATGCAGGGGGGCTCTATGCTAAGAATCGAGCAGAATCTTTAAGTGGCATCCATACAGGTAAATTCTCCCAATTTAATGGATTGGGCGCACGTAAAAATTATAATCTTGGAGCGAAGCTCGCTTTCACCCCTAACGAGGCGAACGATATTCTTCTAAATATCGATCATGGGATTCAGCGTTACGATAATAGTGATGAGCAGTTAGGGACGCTCAATAGCAGCGTTGCAGATGGGCGTGCAGGGGGTGGTTATGCCGATGAGCTCCGTTTTAAGCGGACACGCTATGGGCTCTCACATGAGGGGCGTTACGATTTTGCAACGATCAATAGCTCACTTCTTTGGGATACTACCGAGACGATTGGGCGCCTGAATCCGAAACAGGCAAAACCTGATCCAGAAGTGGATGGAAAAGCGCGCGATATTAAGTATGAGAATCTCATTTTTGATCATAAATGGCAGTTCGATTGGGGGAATCACTTCATCACAGCGGGAGGGCAATATAAGCAGCAGTGGCTGAAGGATTCACTCCACAACGCTGAGCTCGATCTGAAGCAGTGGCAGTGGGCTCTCTTTGCTGAGGATGAGTGGCTCATTAACGATCAACTCGTCGCAACTTTTGGTCTTCGTTACGATAAAAATGAGCTCTTTGGCGCCCACTTTAGCCCTCGCGCTTATCTTTTATGGAGCATCAACGATAATTGGCAGATTAAAGGGGGGGTGAGCCGAGCGTTCCGAGCGCCTGACATCAACCTTATGAGTGACGATATTATCGGGCTTGGGCGTCAAGGGAAGCTCCCTCTTTTAGGCAATAGCCAATTAAAACCTGAAACAGCAACCTCTGCCGAGTTAGCGCTCAACTTCGACAATAATCACAATTTCAGTGCAGGCGCCACAATCTTCTACACTAAGTTTAAAGATAAGATCGATTCAGTGATGGTGCCTAACTGTCAGGCGAATGCCGTAGCAGGCTGTATCGATTTAGGGAGTGGTTGGGGGGTTGATGAGTTCTCTAAGCGGATGAATCTTCAAGATGCAAAGCTCTACGGCGTTGAGTTAACCGCCCGTTACGACCTAAATGATCAGCTCTCATTGAGTGGAAACTACACCTATACCGATAGCGAATATCGTGAAGATGATGGACGCAAGCGTCCCTTTAGCTCTACGCCTCGTCACATGGTCAATATTAAAGCGGATTACGCCGTTAATGAGCGTTGGAATATCTGGGCGGAGGGGCAGTATCGTGCTAAGCAGTTCAACGATTACAATTGGCGCGACGAGAAGGTCTATTACAACAGTTACACCATCGCCAATATTGGAACAACCTACCAATCATCCGATCAGTTAACCTTTAGCGCTGGGGTGAATAACCTCTTCAATAAGGAGTTTGATGATTATGGAGTGACCAGAGTAGGGAGTAAGGCACCCACTCTCGATACCGATTATCAAAATGGGTATCACCGTCTGCAAGAGGGGCGCAAAATTTGGGCCAATATTCGCTACTCGTTTTAATTAGGAGAGGAGAATGGCTCACCCATTTCGATCAAATCTTGCGATTGCTGCAGCGCTTTTTGGGGCGGTTACGCTCCACGCTGTGGCAGTCAACCGACTCTTTTCCCCCTCTCCTCAACAGTTGCAGATGGGGGATACTCCCGCACCTTTACTGATGCATCGTATTGAGTTGGCGGCAGAAGCTCCTAAAGAGGAGAGTGCTCCCGCTCCCATTGAGAGGGAGCAGCTTAAAGAGAAGATCGCCCCAAAAGAGGAGGAGGTGATCTCGATTAAAGAGCCTGAAAAGAGTGAGCAGAAGGTGGTAGATCGGGAGGAGCGAAAAGAGGTTAAGCCTAAAAAGGTTGAGCCTCCCCCAAAAAAGGTAGAGCCAAAGAGGGAACCTAAGCGGGATCTGCCAAAGCCCCAAGAGCGCCCTAAACCGAAAGTAGAGGAGCGTCCAGCTCCTAGTAAAAAAGGGGCTCAGGGGGATAATAGCGCTAAAGGCCCCCCTCCATCAGGGCGGGTGGGTATCTCAGCGCCGACACATACCCTCTCCGATAGTGAGGTTCATTTTCTCCAAAAACCGATTCCAAGCTATCCACGCATGGCAGAACGCCGTAGAATGCAGGGGACCGCTACAATTGTAGTGACGATTAATCGTGATGGAAGAGCCACCAATGCAAGAGTAGAGCGCTCTTCAGGGCATAAGTTACTTGATGATGAGGCGCTGAAGGCAGCTCTAAAGATTCGCACTCAACCTTACCGAGTATCAGGTGAGGCGGTGAGTGTTACGGTACGCACCCGTTATGAATTTCGTTTATAAATTATTGACTATTTTAGAAAGGGAACAGTATGCAACCAGAAGTCGCACCACTAGGGTTTGAGCACTTTATCGCTCAATCAGATATGATCACGAAGACGCTCTTCATAATCTTAATTGCGATGTCGGTGATCTCGTGGTTTCTTATCCTCTATAAATTTCTTACGGGGATTGTTGAGCGGGGGAGAGGGAGACGTTTTCTCCACTTTTTTTGGAATGCGGAGAGTTTAGCGGCGATTGAGGAGCGAGCAAAAGTGGAAGCGAGCCGCAATCCTTATGCACATTTAGCGAATGATGCATTTAAAGCGGTGGCTCACTATCACCATCATCAAGGCTCAACATTGATGGAGCGGGGGACGTTGGATCAATTTTTAACGCGCACCCTTCGCACCCGTCTCGATGAGGAGCAGCTGCGGAGTGATAATGGGGTCTCTGTTTTAGCAACTGTTGCTGCAACCGCCCCATTTGTTGGGCTCTTTGGAACGGTGTGGGGCATCTATCATGCGCTAATTGAGATCGGCTCAACAGGTGCTGGGACGATTGATAAAGTGGCGGGGCCAGTTGGAGAGGCGCTCATTATGACGGGCGTTGGGCTTGCCGTTGCGATTCCTGCAGTGATCGCTTACAACTGGGTCGCACGCCGAAATCAGGTGAAGATGGGGCAGCTCGATTCATTTGCTTTTGATCTTTTAACTTTTTTAGGTAGTGCAAAAGGGAAGGAGTCTTAAGATGGCGTTTGGACGACTGCGTGAATCGAGTAAACCTTCAGCTGAGATCAATATGATCCCCCTGATCGATGTGATGTTGGTTCTGCTGGTGATCTTTATTCTTACAGCCCCTCTTGTAACCCAGTCGGTGAAACTTCAACTCCCTGAAGCGACCGATTTAGAGGAGCAGGTGATTCCTGAAGAGAAGAAGCCGATTATTCTTGCACTCAATGGGGAGCGGGAGCTCTTCTTAAATGAGAAGAAGATAGAGAGTGGCACCCTTTTAAGTGAACTGAAGGGGATTAAGGAGGGGTTAGCTGAAGGGGAGAATCCTCTTGTTCAGCTCCATATTGATGCTACCGTTCCTTATGAAGAGGTGGCAAAGCTGATGACCGATCTAAGTAAGGTTGGGCTCTCCAATTTAGGATTTGTTACCCTTCCTGAAACTGCTGAGTAGTCTTGGAAGGTAGAGAGAGAAAGAGCACTCTTTTATGAGTGCTCTTTTTTTGTTTCAATCTCAATTAGGCGGGATTCTCAAGGGAGTAACCGCTAGGAAGAACGAGCTCATCCCAATCCTTTTTGGTGCAGCGATTCATAATGATGCGCCCTTTAAATCGATCCCCTAAAATCTTTGGCACCTCTTCATGCTCCAATCCCAGTTGCGCCCAGAAGTAACCAAAATCGAGCGTTTTAAGCTCATTTGCAACATTCGGGAGCTCTTCACTGCGGCGAAAAACATCCACAATGTCGATCTTTTCTGGGATCTCTGCAACCGTTGCGTAGACCTTCTCCCCTAAGATCTCTTTATCTGCATGAGCGGGATTGACGGGGAAGATCTTGAAGCCTGCGCTCTGTAAACGCTCCGCCACACGGTAGCTATCTCGGTGCGCCTTAGGACTTAAGCCGATAATTGCGATATTTTTTGAGCGGGTGAGAATCTCAACAATGCGCTCATCTGTGGGATTTTGAAAACTCATAATAGGGACTCCTTCTATAGGTGGTATCCATTTCAGTGTAGCAAGCTCTTTGAGATTAGAGGTAATCGATCGCCTCTGAAATTTTAGAGACCCCAATCACCTCTAAATTAGCAATCGGTTTTTTAGGGGCATTGGCAAGGGGGACGATCGCTCGTTTAAAACCATGTTTGACAGCCTCTTTTAAGCGCTCTTCGCCGTGCGGAATGGGGCGAATTTCACCCGCTAAGCCAACCTCACCAAAGATAATGAGATCTTGGGGAAGAACAACGTTTCTAAAGCTTGAGTAGGCCGCCGCAAGCACTGCAAGATCGGAGGCGGTCTCTGTAACTTTCACCCCACCAACAGCATTGACGTAGACATCTTGATC
>JASLFR010000046.1 GCA_030150565.1 Cardiobacteriales bacterium
AAGGATTGCCGATCCCAAAACGGATGCGCTGGGCGGATAATGAATTTGAATTTGTACGTCCCGTTCGTTGGATTGTTGCTCTCTATGGAGAGGAGGTTATCCCCTTCAATCTCTTCAATATTGAGAGTGGTCGCACAACACATGGACACCGATTCCACGCAAAAGAGCCGATTGTGCTTGAAAATGCGGATCAATACCAAACACGCTTAGAGAGCGAAGGTTCTGTTCTTGTCGATATTGAGGCTCGTAAAGCGCGTATTAAAGCGCAGATTGCTGAAGCGGTAAAACCGTATGGAGAGGCGATTGTTAATGAGGGCTTGCTCAATGAAGTTACCGCTCTTGTTGAGTGGCCTGTAACCCATATCGGTAGCTTTGAAGAGCATTTTTTAGAGGTTCCTCAAGAGGCGCTAATCATTGCGATGGAGGAGCATCAACGCTACTTCCCTATCGTCGATAAGAGCGGAAACCTCATTAATAAATTCTGCTTTGTAAGCAATATTGAGAGTAATGAGCCTGAAGCGGTTATTGATGGGAATGAGCGTGTCATTCGCCCCCGTTTTGCCGATGCCAAATTCTTCTGGGAGGAGGATCTTAAGAAGAATCTTGAGAGCTATCTTGAGCCATTAAGCTCTGTTATTTTCCAGACAAAGCTTGGCACACAAGCTGAAAAAATCGCTCGAGTCACTCACCTTGCTGATCTTATTGCTGACTCGATAGGGGCTGATCGCACATTAGTGGCTCGAGCAGCACGCCTCAATAAATCGGATCTAATCAGCAATATGGTTCAAGAGTTTCCAGAACTTCAGGGAACAATGGCTCGTTACTACGCGCTTGCACAAAAAGAGGATGAAGTTGTTGCTAATGCTCTTGAAGAGGTCTACTGGCCCCGTTTTGCTGGTGACAAACTCCCTCAAACCAAAGAAGCTCAAGCGTTAAGCATTGCAGAGCGACTCGATACCATCGTTGGAATCTTCTCAATTGGGGAGATTCCAACAGGGTCTCGTGACCCTTACAGCTTACGCCGCAATGCGCTAGCAATTCTCCGCATTCTTATTGAGGAGAAGCACCATCTAGATCTTCACCGACTGATCACAGCATCAGCTCAATCGATGCCAAAAGAGATCGATGCGGAGAAATCGATTCCTCTCATCTTCAATTACATCATTGAGCGAATGCGCGCCTACTCTGCAGATTTAGGAGTACCTGCCGATATCTTTGAGTCGATCAGTGAGCAGAAATTGAATGATCCTCTCGATATCTACACTCGTCTGCAAGCGGTAACCCGCTTTAAAGATGCTCCAGAAGCGCAACTTCTCGTACAGTCGGATCGCCGCATTCGTCACATTTTAGAGCGCAATTTGAAAGATGAAGCTGTAAGCGAGGTTGACCCCAATCTCTTTGAAAATGATTCTGAAAAAGTACTCTTTGAGGCGATCAATCGTGTGAGTGAAGAGAGCAGAGCATCGGTTGAAAATGATGATTATGATGCGACGCTCAGAGCCCTCTCAACCCTTGCTGATCCTCTTGAGTCCTTCTTTGAGAAGACGATGGTAGTCGCTGAAGAGGAGGCGCTCCGTTTAAATCGCTTCGCTCTTCTAAAGCGAGCGGGCGATCTCCTCCAATCTGTTGCAGATATCTCAAAGCTACAATTAGGATAAATCATGAGCAACGCCTCTCATTCCCATCCTCTACAACGCCCCTCACTTATTATTCTGGATCGAGATGGGGTGATTAACCACGATTCAGATGAGTATATTAAATCACCAGAGGAGTGGATTCCGATTGAAGGGAGTTTAGAGGCGATTGGTCTACTTTCACAAAAGGGGATTCCGATCGCAGTTGCGACAAACCAAAGAGGGGTCTCTCTTGGGCTCTACTCGGAGTCGACGCTCCACAAAATGCATCAAAAGATGGAGAGATTACTCCTCCCGTTTGGAGGAAAGATCGATGCGCTCGAGTATTGCATTGCAGATGATGATACTCATCCCGATCGTAAACCGAATGCAGGCATGCTCTTTAAAATTATTGAGCAACTTGCACCGAAAAGAGAGCACCCCATCTACTTTATCGGGGATAAAATAGGGGATCTGGAAGCTGCATTGCGAGCGAATGTTACCCCCATTCTTCTCCATACAGGAAAAGGGAGTGCAACAGCAGAGCGCATTAAAGAGATGCCTCGCTATCGTGAGGTAGCGCAATATCGATCACTTGCCCATTTTAGTGAAGCACTCCTAACACAACTCAAAGAGGAAAATAGATGATCAGTAAACTTCGCTCTTTAATCTTTCTCTTCGGTTACTACTTTGTGATCGGATTAATTATCACTCCCCTAATGCTCTTCCCTACTCTGCTCTTTCCATATAGAGCATTTCGGTACGTAGTGAAGGTGTGGTGCCATATCATTTTATGGTGGGCAAGGGTAAGTGCAGGCATTAAGTTTGAAGTAAATGGGGCTGAGCATCTCGAGGCGCTTAAAGGGAGCCCTCATGTGATTATTGCCAACCATCAATCCGCTTATGAGACGCTACTCTTCTCCTATCTGCTTCCTGATCATGTCTTTATTCTTAAAAAGGAGCTCCTCAAAATTCCCTTTGTTGGTTGGGGCTTACGGAAAACGGGACAGATTGCCATCGATCGTAAAGATGGGCGAAGAGCGCTACAAAATATTATTAAACAATCTAAAATCGCCTTTGCTGAAGGGCGTTCGATTGTGATCTTTCCCGAAGGAACCCGTGTACCTGTAGGGCGTGAAGTGCGCTATCAGAGCGGAGGCTTTGCGATTGCTGAAGCGCTGCAAGCACCCATTCTGCCTATCGCTCATAATGCTGGTCTTGCATGGCCTAAAACAACGTGGGTGAAGAGTGCTGGAACAATCACCGTTAATATCGGTGAGCCGATCTCTTCAATCGATAAGAGTAGCCGAGAGCTCAAAGAGGAGAGCGAAAAATGGATTCGTCAACACATTGAGCAGGAGCTAAAAGCATGACGCAGAGAGTGAGGATTATTGGGGGAAAATATCGCTCACGACAGCTAAATATTGCTGAGGTTGAAGGGCTTCGCCCTACCCCTAATCGTTCACGTGAGACCCTCTTCAACTGGTTACAATTTGAGATCGCTGATGCGAGGGTACTCGATCTTTTTGCTGGAAGCGGTGCCCTCGGCTTAGAGGCGCTTTCACGAGGAGCAAAATCGGCAACCTTTATTGAAAAATCGCCCGCCGCAGTAAAGATGCTTCTAAAAAATATTGAAGCCTTAAAAATTCCAAAAGAGAGCGCTACCGTTTTACAGAGTGATGCAATCCCCTTTTTAGAGCAGAGTGATATACCTTTCGATCTCTGTTTTATCGATCCCCCCTTTCATGCTGAACTCTACCCCACTATTTTTGAGGCATTAAAAAGCTCCTCAATCCTCCCATCTTTATCGATGATTGTGATTGAAGAGCCTACTTATTTGAGAGAGGAATCGTTCCCACTCGAAGACTTTAGATTACACCGTTCTCTTAAGAGTAGAGAGAGCCGTTTAAGCCTCTATAAACGCATCTAAAATCACTCCATATACTCACTCCAAAGCGCCTGTAAACGCTCTGAAAGTTGCATGGGGTCAAAGGGTTTCGTCAAAACCCCCAACATCTTCGGTGGCGCGGCTTCACAATAAGCTGCAAATTGAACATTCGCCGTTAAAAATATTGCTGGCGTATTCTCAAATGCTGGAATCGATTGCAGTGCATCTAACGTCTCAGGGCCGCTCATCTGCGGCATCATCACATCTACTAAAAAGAGCTGTGGCTGAAATCCTTCAACAACCGTTAATGCTTCCTGACCTGAGTGGCAGATTGCAACTTCATACCCCCCCACCTCTGTTAGGGAAAATTCGATAATACTGAGAATATCAGGATCATCATCGATACATAAAATACGTTTAAGGGAACTATCCATTCTTCTCTATTTCTCTTCTATTTACTGTCGGCGAACCCGAGTATCAAACGCTAAATATTGATCAGACCAATAGATAACCTTGCGAACCCTCGGGGTAACATACTGAAATATATCACTTCTCGAAACCCATCGCCATTCACTATGTTCAGGACGACCAAGATCAGGATTGATAGGGAGCTCAATACGCTCTCGCCGTGTCTCAGCAAGATAGTAGCGAGCAACCTTCTTCCCCCGATAATAAGGGGGCGTTTCATAATAATCCCGCCCCCATGTAAAACGCAATTGAGTTAGAGTTGTCTCCTCCTCAATCTCTCTTAACGCTGTTTCAAACGGGGTCTCCCCCATTTCAAGTTGCCCTTTGGGAAAATCCCAAAATTCATACGCCTTCAATAAAAGATATTGGAACTCTTTTCCATTCCATCGAACGATTACTGCGCCGCACGACAGAATATAGGGAAGATCGTTATATGGCACCTCATCATCCTTCTAATCCTTAGTGATAGGCGGGGCTAAATTCGCGTACTGCGTCAACCATCGCTTTCACATTTTCAGGATCGATTCCCGGATGAATACCGTGACCAAGATTGAAAATATGGCCTGAACCGACTCCATAGGCGTGGAGTACTTTCTTCACATTTTCACGAACCACCTCTGGATTTGAGTAGAGAACACCTGGATCCATATTCCCTTGTAACGCAACTTTCTTACCAACTAATGCGCGCGCATGGGAGATATCGGTCATCCAATCTAATCCCATCGCATCTGCGCCGATATTCGCCTGCTCTGCTAACCACATCCCCCCATTCTTCGTGAAAATGATTGATGGGATACGATTGCCCTCATAATTTTTAATAATGCCGTTAACGATCTTCTCCATGTAGCGTAGAGAGAACTCTTTATAATGCTCTTTAGAGAGAATACCGCCCCATGTATCAAAGATCTGAACAGCACCCGCTCCATTGACAATCTGCGCATTGAGATAATCGATCACAACATCGGAGAGCTTATCGAGCAATTTATGCATCGCTGCGGGATGCTCATACAGAAATCCGCGCACCTTACCAAAATCTTTGCTACCGCTCCCTTCGATCATATAGGTAGCAAGGGTCCACGGGCTCCCTGTAAAACCAATTAAAGGAATCGAACCATCGAGCTCTTTATGAATAGTGCGCACCGCTTCCATTACATAGCCGAGCTCAATCTCTGCATCAGGTTTTGGAAGCTCATCAATCTGACGAGGATCAGTGATTGGTCGCTCAAAAACAGGCCCTTTTCCAGGAATAAAACTCAACCCTAATCCCATTGCATCAGGAATAGTTAAAATATCGGAGAAGAGAATCGCTGCATCAAAGCCGAAACGCTCAATCGGTTGCATCGTGACTTCACACGCAAGTTCCGCATTTCGACAAAGATCCATAAAGCTTCCCGCTTGCTCGCGAACACGACGATATTCAGGGAGATAACGACCCGCCTGACGCATCATCCACACAGGCGTTCTGTCCACCTCTTCCCTCAATAAAGCACGAATAAAACGATCATTTTTATAAGTCATCTTCGCTAAATTTCCCTCTGTAAATTCAATAAATTTCCGCTCACAAGTGTACCATAATTCCCAAAGTTTTTGATAGAGCCCAAAGAGTGGTAGCGAGCGATAAAAACATAAGGTATAATGCCTTGCTTCACTCTTTATGGGTGAAATTTTATTGATCTATTTTTATTAACCACTCACAAGCTGACCATTCGTTTGAATTTGGGTGCTCAAATCAGATTTGAGTTCATTCAGGCAGGCTTGGAGGCTCAACCCTAATTAGGAAAAGGAAAAATCATGGCAAAAGTATCGATGCACGATATGCTCAAAGCTGGGGTTCACTTCGGACACCAAACTCGTTTCTGGAACCCACAGATGAAACCGTATATCTTCGGTTCACGTTCAAAAATTCATATCATTAACCTCGAAAAAACACTTCCGATGTTCAATGATGCGATGAACTTCATCTCAAGCCTTGCAGCACAAAATGGTCGTATTCTTTTCGTTGGTACAAAACGTGCAGCATCAGATATCATCACAGAACAAGCGATCCGCGCAGGTCAACCCTACGTAAATCATCGCTGGTTAGGTGGTATGCTCACCAACTTCAAAACTGTTCGCAACTCTATTCGTCGCCTTCGTGAGATTGAAGCGATGAAAGAAGATGGTTCACTCGAGCGCCTCACTAAAAAAGAGGGCATCATGATTGAGCGTGAACTTGCTAAACTTGAGAAGAGCTTAGGTGGTATCAAAGAGATGCCAAACATTCCTGATGCGCTCTTCATCATCGACGCAGGTTATGAGAGCAATGCGATCTCAGAAGCGAAAAAGATGGGTATTCCTGTTATCGCAGTTGTTGATAGCAACAGCTCACCTGAAAATGTTGATTATGTAATTCCTGGAAATGATGATGCGATTCGTGCCATCCAACTCTATGCAACAGCAGCAGCTGATGCGGTTCTTGAAGGTCGTGGATCGAATGCTCAATTAGCAGCAAAAGATGCAGCGAGCGCTCAAGACGAGTTCGTTGAAGTAGCTGAAGAAGCTGCAGCAGACGAAGAGTAATTGAAGCACAATTCCTCAATAGGAATTTCTGCAACAAAAAATTCTATAAGAGGCGATATTTCAATATCGCCTTTTACGTAAATAATCCGACTAATTCACTCATTTAAGAGGTATTTATAATGGCTAATATTACAGCAGCTATGGTAAAAGAGCTCCGGGATCGTACTGGCTCAGGCATGATGGAGTGTAAAAAAGCACTCACAGAAACAAACGGTGATATCGATGCAGCAATCGACTTAATGCGTAAAAGCGGTCAAGCGAATGCTGATAAAAAATCAGGTCGTGCAGCAGCTGAAGGTGCTCTTATCATTCGTAACGATGATAACTACGGCGTTATCGTTGAAGTAAACTGTGAAACTGACTTCGTAACTAAGAACGAAGATTTCATCAAGTTTGCAAATGACGTCGCTGACCTTGCATTCAACAACAAAGTAGAGAGTGTGGAAGCGCTCACTGAACTCAAAATTGGTGATCAATCTGTTGAAGAAGTTCGTCGTGATCTTGTAGCAAAAATCGGTGAAAACATCACTGTACGCCGCTTAGCAGCACTCGAAGCGAAGGGCAAAATCGGTTCATACGTACACGGTGTACGCATCGCAGCTTTAGTAGATGTAAACACTGCAGATGATGAGCTTACACGTGATATCGCAATGCACGTTGCAGCATCAAATCCTGCATGTGTGAGCGCAGAAGATGCTCCTCAAGACGCATTAGCGCGTGAAAAAGAGATCTTCACTGCACAAGCTAAAGAATCAGGCCGTCCTGAAGAGATTCAACAGAAGATGATCGAAGGTAGAATGCGTAAATATCTCGAAGAGATCACTCTTTTAGGTCAAGCATTCGTTAAAGATCCTGATATGACTGTAGAGAAACTCTTAAAATCTAAAGATGCGAGCGTAAACGCATTTGTACGTTTTGAGCTTGGCGAAGGTGTTGAGATTGAAGAGACAGACTTTGCTGCTGAAGTAATGGAACAGCTTAAGTAAGCTTTTCCCAATCTTAATAAAAAGAGAGGCCATCCTTAAAAGGATGGCTTTTTTATGCCCGCTTTAATATAGATAAATAAATTGAAGATAAAAAAATCGCCCATATAAAAATGGACGATTTCAATATATTACTATCTCTTAAATTAAACTCTAAAAGATGAAACTTAAGAGTGCGTTTGGATAGATTCCAAGTAGAATCAGGAGCAACACATTCACTGAAAAGAGAATCTGTGTACCGTTACAACCTGTCACCTTAAGTGAGCTCCCCTCATCCGCCTCATCAAAAAACATTACTTTAATGATTCGAAGGTAGTAGTAGAGTCCAATCACAGACATCACCAATCCAATAATCACCAGATAGGTATAACCTGCATGGAAGGCGCTCATTAATACTAAGAATTTTGCTTGGAATCCTACGAGGAATGGAATGCCTCCCATCGATAGCATTACAGCTGACATCAGCAGTGCAAGCCACGGATTCTCCTTAGCAAACCCTTTAAGTTCACTAATATTCTCTACTGCTCGATCATGATTCTTAATTAGAAGAATAAATCCAAAAGCCGCGATCGTCGTTAATGCATAAGTGATCGCATAGAAGAGTCCTGAGCTATAACCATGCTTATCGACAAAGAGGCCGAGGAGGATAAATCCACCGTGAGAGACCGCTGAGTACCCTAGCATACGGCGTAAATTCTCCTGACGCAGCGCTACGAGATTCCCCAGTACAAAGGAGATAATCGCAATCATCGAAAGCATCATCTGCCACTGCTCTGCAATATTAGCAAATGCATTGAGTAGCAGTAACGCCCCCATTACCAACGCCGCAATCTTAGGAGCCGCTCCAACAAACATCGCAACGGGAATTGGCGCCCCTTCATAAACATCAGGAACCCATGCATGGAATGGTGCTGCCCCCACTTTAAAGACCACACCAACCACAATAAAGACAGATGCAAAGACTAAAAGTTTCGTAGAGAGCGCTGCATTCTCACCCTGCGCAAACTCAATAAGCTGCTGAGCAATAACATTAAACTCAATGCTTCCCGTCGCTCCGTAAATAAGAGCGATACCGAAGAGCAAAATACCTGACGCCATCGCCCCCATCACAAAATACTTCATTGCCGCTTCAGTACTGCGACTGCTGTGACGATTAAGCGCTACCAATCCGTACATCGGTAGAGACATCAGTTCAAGGCCAAGATAGAGCGTTAACATGCTCGCACTTGCAACCATCACTAACATCCCAAGCGTACTGAGAAGCGTTAAGATATAAAACTCCGCTCGGTCGAGCATCTCATCTTTCAGACGTTGATAGCTATAGATTAAGCCCATCAACACCACAACACTCATACTAAATTTAACGAAGCTAATCGTTTTTGAGTGAGCGACATCCCCATACCAGAAGGTGAGCGTATTCAATTCCGCCTCACCTGCTAAAAGAGGCGCTCCCTCCCCCAACTCTAAATTGTATTGATAGATTGAGAGAAGAGCAGTTCCTGCAAGTGCTACAAGAGAAAGACCAAATAAAAGTGGCTGATTACTCTTTTTAGAGAAGACCTCTACTAAGAGAATCAACAACACCATCGCCATAAGAAAGATCTCTGGCATTACTACCAGAAAATCTAATGCACCAAGTTCTGTATTCATTCTTCTATTCCTTTAACCTTGCGCACTTAATACTGCACTTAAGTGATTGAGAAGCCCATCCACAGTTGGCTGAATGAGTTCAGCAATCGGTTGTGGCCAGATACCAACGAGGATAATGATCACCGAGAGCGATCCTAAAAGAAGCCACTCACGGGGAGTAATATCTTCCAATACCTCAATATGAGCATGCGTCGCTTCCCCTAAAATCACTCGCTTAGCTAACCATAAGTTATACGCCGCACTTAAGATCAATCCTAAAGCGGTCGCTAATGCGATATAAACACCGTAGTGGAATGTTGAGAGAATAACCCAAAACTCTCCAACAAATCCTGATGTTCCTGGAAGCCCCGAGTTTGCCATCGCAAAGAAGATAAAGAATGCCCCAAAAACAGGCATGCTATTGATTACACCACCATAGTCGGCAATTTCACGTGAGTGAACACGATCATACAACACACCAATTGAGAGGAACATCGCTGATGAGATAAATCCGTGAGAGATCATCTGCATCATCCCCCCCTGAATCGCCATCTTCGCCGCATCAAAAGAGCCACCCGCATTAGCAGCGATTCCAAAGGGAATCATAAATCCTAATGTTACAAACCCCATGTGTGCGATCGATGAGTAAGCGATCATCTTCTTCATATCCCCTTGCACTAGCGCAACAAGCGAGATATAGACAATAGCCACCAAACTTAAACCGATCACGATCCAAGCGAATGCTTCTGCTCCAAGAGGTGCAATTGGAAGGATAAAACGGAGAAAACCGTATCCCCCAATCTTCAACGTAATCGCCGCAAGAATCACCGATCCCCCTGTAGGAGCTTCAACGTGCGCTGAGGGCAACCATGTATGAACAGGGAACATCGGAACTTTAACCGCAAATCCTGCAAGGAATGCAAAGAAGAGCCATTTCTGCGCTGTTGGTGATAACTCATAAGCAAGATTGTGATACTCACTAATCTCAAATGTGCCTGATTGGCTGTAGAGATAGAGCAGTGCAACTAGAAGAAAAATCGACCCCAAAAAGGTATAGAGGAAGAACTTCATCGCTGCGCGAACACGTTGCGGACCACCCCAAATTCCGATGATTAAGAACATCGGAATTAACATCGCCTCAAAAAAGACGTAGAAGAGTAATCCATCCATCGATGCGAAAATACCATTCATCAATCCTTCAAGAATGAGGAATGCCGCAAAATATTGATGGGGACGATCTTCAATCACCTTCCAGCCTGCAATCACTACAATAATCGTAATGAATGTAGTGAGCAGGATAAAGGGCATTGAGAAGCCATCTACTCCTAAATGGTAGAGCGCATTAACCGGTGGAATCCAATCATATTGGACCACAAACTGCATCTCTGAAGAGGCGCCATCAAAATAGAGCCCTAAGGGGAGCGAGACAATAAATGCTAATACTGCAACAAAGAGCGAGAGCCAACGAGTACGCGCTGGAGATCCATTCCCCGTTGCAAGTACAATCAGCCCCCCAATTATGGGCAGCCAAATAACTAAACTTAACCAATGTACTGTATTCATTATTCGTTCCTAGTTAAAAATAACAACCCAAGACATTAAGAGTAAGAGGCCGATAATCATTAAAAATGCTGAATGGTAGAGATATCCCGTCTGAATCTTTCTCACCACTCCCCCTAAGAATGAGGCGAATTTAGATGATCCGTAAACAATGCCTTGATCGATCAGCTTGTCATCCACTTTCTGCCAGAGGAAACGACCTGTCTTGATCGAACCTTCTGCAAAAACCTTCTGATTCACTTTGTCGAAGTAGTAGTTATTCTCAAAAATTGGGAGTAATTTACTACGCTCAAGCATTGAATAGCCTGATGTTGCTAGCTGCGGACGTTTTGTATAAACAAACCACGCTAAGAGCACTCCACCTAATGTTAAGTAGAGGGGTAATGTTGTTAAGCCATGCTGAACCATCGCAACAACATCGCCAAAATCAGCAACTACTTTCTGCTGCACCTCTAAATTCTCGCTCACAACTCCTTTTAAGAATGTTCCCGTTATCATCGGCTCTGCAATGAAGAGGCCTAAAACAACTGAGGGAACAGCAAGAGCAACTAATGGGAACCAGACAACAAATGGTGACTCTTTAGGAGCAGCTGGAAGCACCCCTTCAGTATGCCCATCGCTATTAGGATCGATCGTAAAGCGCTCCTTACCATGGAAGACCATGAAGTACATTCTAAAGGTATAGAACGCTGTGATGAAAATTCCCGCCTGCAGTGCAAAAGAGGCGAAGCCTGATCCAAAAATCTCGCTATGCCCTACCGCCATCACAATACTCTCTTTTGAATAGAAACCTGAGAAGAAAGGTGTTCCAACAAGTGAGAGTGCTCCAATAAGGGTTGTGATCCACGTAATCGGCATATATTTTCGTAAGCCACCCATGTAGCGCATATCTTGTCCATGACACATACCGATAATCACAGATCCTGCTCCTAAGAAGAGCAATGCTTTAAAGAATGCGTGAGTAGTTAAATGGAATGCGGCTAATGAGTAAGCAGAAGCACCGAGTGCAACTGTCATATACCCAAGCTGTGAAATGGTTGAGTATGCGACCACTCGCTTAATATCATTCTGGAAGATTCCCAAAATTCCCATAAAGAGAGCAGTAATCGAACCGATAATAATGATAAAGGAGAGCGCTGCTGAAGAGAGCTCAAAGAGTGGCGACATACGAGATACCATGAAGATACCTGCCGTAACCATCGTTGCTGCGTGAATCAGCGCCGAAATTGGGGTTGGCCCTTCCATTGAGTCGGGTAACCAAACATGAAGCGGAACTTGTGCTGATTTACCCATTGCTCCAATAAAGAGGAAAATCGCTGCAAATGTAACAAGATCCCACTCACGCCCTAAAAAGGAGAGTGTACGACCTGTCACTTCTGAATCGGCTAAAGCAACAAATGCCTCATCGTATTGTAACGCTCCCGTCATAATCACAACGGCTGCGATCCCGATTAAGAAACCAAAGTCCCCAACACGGTTTACAAGAAACGCTTTCATATTGGCAAAAATAGCCGTTGGGCGCTTGTACCAAAATCCAATAAGAAGATAAGAGACTAAACCGACCGCTTCCCACCCAAAGAAGAGCTGCATAAAGTTATTCGACATTACGAGCATCAACATTGAGAAGGTAAAGAGGGAGATATAACTAAAGAAGCGATTATATCCTTCATCACCCTTCATATAACCTACCGAGAAGATGTGAACTAGGAGTGAAACAGAGGTCACTACTACCATCATCATCGCAGTTAAGTTATCGATTAAGAAACCAACTCCCACCGAGATATTACCTGTGCTCATCCATGTGTAGAGATTCTCGTTAAAGACATCATTAGTCGTCACTTGATAATTAAGCACATAGAGCGAAAGCGCTGCCGCAATCGCAACAGGAATAATGGTTGCCGTATGGGCTACTCGATTACTAATCACTCGGCAAAAGAGTCCAGAGACCGCCGAACCAAATAGGGGAAGAAGTACAATTAAAATATAGATTAATTTCACAGTTAGCCCCTCATCTCATTAATTTCAGTGACATTAA
Organism: Cardiobacteriales bacterium; assembly: GCA_030150565.1. Taxonomy (GTDB): domain Bacteria; phylum Pseudomonadota; class Gammaproteobacteria; order Cardiobacteriales; family Wohlfahrtiimonadaceae; genus JAAZCI01. Next base: position 12,736 of record JASLFR010000046.1, read on the forward strand.
TCTCTTTACGACCTCTAAAGACTAACACTAAAATCGCAAGACCAATCGCCGCCTCAGCTGCTGCAACTGCAAGAGTGAAGAAGATAAAGATTTGGCCATGAAGATCGCCAGAGAATTTAGAAAATGCGACAAAGAGAATACTTGTTGAGAGCAACATCATCTCGATACACATCAATAACACGATTAAATTTTTACGATTTATGAAGACTCCAGCCAAGCTAATCCCAAATAGAATGCTTGAAAGAATCACATAATCGGTAACGACTAGACTCATTGTTGCTCCTCCTCGCTCCCCTTCTTCTCTGCACGCTCATAAGGTGCAAAAGTTGAAGATGCCATATTTACGACTTCAACACGCTCCGTTGGATCTGTCTTAATCTGCTTAGAGACGTTTACATCTTTACGAGTTAACGCACCATCACGATGGGTTAAACAGATTGCTGCAATTAGCGCGACTAATAGGACTAATGCGATCACTTCAAAAGCGTAGAGATATTCGGTATAGAGTAACCACCCTAAATCGTACGCATTTCCCTCTGCACTATTCGTGACAACATCTGTAGTAAATGCGGCAGGATAGAGTGTACTAAAGAGCCCCTCTTTTCCAGCTAAGATCCAGATCATCTCAATGATTAAGACCCCCGCAACTAAAAGGCCGATCGGCATAAATTTAGTAAAGCCATCTCGCACAGTCGCATAAGGAATATCAAGCATCATAACTGCAAAGAGGAAGAAGACCATCACCGCTCCACAGTAGACAATAATCAGCGCAAACGCTAAAAACTCAGCTTGGATCAACATCCATAAACCGCTTGTCATCACAAATGCAAGAACTAAATGGAGCACTGCTACCATCGGGTTTTTAGCAGTAATCACCCGCACTGCTGAGTAGATCAGCGCAAGGGCAAAGAGATAAAACAACACTTTTAATAACATTCTCAACGCTCCTTAATATTTATCTGCATCTAAGGCACGGTCTTGAGCAATCTCATCTTCAAGCTTATCGCCAAGAAAGAGTAACTTCTCTTTCGTCATGATGTTATCCCCTTTCTCCTCCATGTGATACTCAAATACACGAGTTAAAACAATAGAGTCAACAGGGCACGCTTGCTCACACAATCCGCAATAGATACATTTAAAAAGATCGATGTCGTAACGAGTGGTACGACGTGTTCCATCTTCACGCTCTTGGGTATCGATCGAGATCGCTTGTGCAGGGCAAACCCCCTCACATAACTTACAACCGATACAACGCTCCTCACCATTAGGGTAACGTCTAAGTGCGTGCAACCCACGGAAGCGATTGGACTGCGGTGTCTTCTCTTCAGGGTATGAGACGGTAAATTTGGGCTTAAAGAGATAACGGAGCGTTATCATCAATCCTTTACGTAACTCTTTTAACGTATAAGTATCGTAAAGTGCTTTTAATCGTTTAAACATTCTTCTAATCCTTATTTATCCGTCGAGTTATGAGAACCATGGACCGACTTGGAAATATCCAAGTGCAATCACTACCAGCACCCATGCAATCGAAATGGGGATAAAGTATTTCCAACCAAGACGCATAATCTGGTCATAACGATATTGTGGGAATGTCGCTCGAATCCAGATAATTGTGAAGAGGAAGAAGACCATCTTCGCAATTAACCAGAGTGTATGATCCACCGCTAAGAAGCCGAGCCAGCTCAACGCCCCATCAGCTTGAAAAATCTCAAATCCACTAAAGGGTGAGAGCCAACCTCCAAAAAAGAGGAGAGATGAGAGCGCAGCAACTAATACCATGTTGGTATATTCAGCAAGATAGAAAGTTACAAACCCTGTTCCTGAATATTCGGTAAAGAATCCTGCAACAATTTCAGATTCACCTTCAACAACAGCAAAAGGTGCTCGTCCAAGCTCCGCTAATGCTGAGATAAAGTAGACCACCACAACAGGGAGAAGCGGAATAAAATACCAACCTAAAAAGCCTACTTGACTCTCTTGCCCCTGCACAATGCCTGTTAGCTTAAGCGTTCCTGCCGCCATAATGACAGTTAAGAGCGCAAAGCCCATCGCAAGCTCATAAGAGATTACTTGAGCGGCACTACGAATCGCTCCAAATGTTGCAAACTTAGAGTTAGAGGCCCACCCCCCAATCAATGCAGCGTACATTCCGATCGATGCCATCGCTAAAATAAACATCACACCTGAGTCTAAATTAGAGGCGATAAGCGTATCGCTAAAGGGGACAACAGCCCACACAGAGAAGGCTGCAAGTACCGTAATAAAAGGCGCCATAATAAAGAGAATTTTGTTACCCGCTGATGGGATAATCCACTCTTTAAAGAGCATCTTCAAAAGATCCGCAAAGGGTTGCAAAATCGCAAAGGGTCCAACACGGTTTGGACCTAAACGGACATGCATATACCCTAAAATTTTTCGTTCAGCGAGCGTTAAATAAGCTACCCCTAAAACAACAGGAATAATTACTGCAATCGCTTTTATCAACGACCAAACGAGCGGGTAATAGATAATCGATTTAATCAACTCCATTAATTTGCTCCTCTATTTAGCGAGTAATACTCAATGCCACTACCCGCACCTACAGGAATAAGAACGGTATTAGGGGCAACCTCTTTGATGAAGTGTGGAGTTACATCAGACTCACCCAATTTCGCCTCCCCTGCAAGTGAAAGAACGGTCTTTTGAAGTGCAGGACTACGGCGAACATACGCATCAGAACCGTAGATTGATCGTAGCGGTACATTCACGTTCCCCTCTAAATCGATCGACTGAGAGAGTGCTGTAATCGGCATAAAGTTAGTAGGTGAAAGTTCAGGAAGGGCTGCAAGACACGCATTTAAGACATCGTACGAGCTCACATAATCACACGCTTCAACATCAAACTCATTTCCTAAGACTCTCAACACTTTCCAAAGAGGACGCGCTTCACCCACAGGCTCTGCTGCACCCCGTACGCTCTGCGCTTTCCCCTCTAAAGAGACGAGCGTGCCTGAAGTCTCCCCCCATGCTCCGATAGGTAAGATAACTTTCGAGATCTGCTTTACAACATCAGATGCAAATGGGGTAAGAGCGATAACTGCGTCCGCCCCCTCTAAATGAGTCATCACCTCTGGATGAGCAAAATCGAGCTCAGGATCGATCGCACCAATTAAGATATAAACACGTCTCTGTGTAGAGAAGATCTCAGCAATATTTTTGCGATCACCCTCTAAACGGCGAACCAAATTAGCGCCAGAAGCATTTGCTCCTTCAGTTAGATAACCGAAACTTGCGCCCGATAATCTTGCGATCTCCATCGCTAGCGCACGGAGTGTTGCAAATTCAGGATGATTTTGGGCATCACTACCAAGAAGCACCCAACCTTTCTCGCCACTCATTAAATCTGCTGCAATTTTTTCTGCTTCCTCAGTCACCTTAACTGAAGATAGAAGAGATGAGAGCGCACCATTAACTGGCTCTGACTTTTCGCTAGAGATCGATTTTAAAATAGAAGCGAGTTGCTGCTTCCACTCAAAAACAGGAGTACTCAATAATAGAGAGACATCATGAAGCGGATCTGAAAGATGTGTATTTAAATAAGAGATATTCGCCCCATTAGCCGCTGCTTTACGAAGCTGAATCGCCAATACTGGCGCTTCCATCCTTAAATCAGCACCAATTAAGAATGCTGAATCGAGTTCAGAAACTTCATCAACTGCTAATCCCAATGAGCGGTAAGCAGGCTCATCCGCATCAGCTACAAAATCACGCTGATTAAAGCGGTAATCAAACTGCTTAACCCCAAGTTTCTGAGCAATCTGATGAGCTAAATAGTGCTCCTCAAGCGTTGCTGAAGGAGAGATTAAAAAGGCGATCTCATCTGCTCCATACTTCTCTAAAGCACCCTCAACGATAAGACGAGTTGCAGTCAAAGCTTCGCCCCAGCTCGCCTCTTCTAAATGACCATTCGCCTCTCTATCAATAAGAGGTGTTAATGCTCGATCTGGGCTATAAATCGCCTCATAGCTGAAACGATCACGGTCAGAGATCCAAGTCTCATTTATCACGTCATTGCGGCGAGAAACGACTCGTGCAATCTCATTTCGATAGGTATGGATTGCGGTATTAGTTCCGATTCCATCATGAATAGAGAGAGAATCGTGACTCTTATACTCCCAAGGACGAGCTTGATATTTAGAGGGTTTTGCTGTCAAAGCCCCAACAGGACAGATATCGATAATATTTGCCGACACTTCCGATGCAAGAGAACGTTCAACATAGGTTGTAATCTCAAGACGATCGCCACGATTTACCCCACCAAGTTCCCTTAGACCTGCAATCTCCTCACCATATCGAACGCAACGAGTACATTGAATACAGCGATTCATATAGGTTTCAACGAGAGGGCCGATATCAATCTTCTCATAATGGCGCTTCTCCTCATCATAAAGAGAGTGTTTGCTACCATATTGAAGCGAGAAGTCTTGCAATTCACACTCCCCCCCTTGGTCACACACAGGGCAATCGAGCGGGTGGTTGATGAGTAAAAACTCCATCACCGAGCGTTGAGCTGCTTTCGCCTTTTCACTACGGGTTCGTACCACCATTCCATCCATTACTGGAGTTGCACATGCAGGTGCAGGTTTAGGCATGCGCTCAACATCCACTAAACACATACGGCAACTTGCAGCGATCGATAATTTTTCGTGATAACAGAAACGAGGAATATAGACTCCTTCACGGTCCGCTACCTGAATAAGTAGCTCGCCTGGGGCCGCTTTAACCTCTTTTCCATCAATATTTAATGTGAGCATATTGTCCGTTGTCATTAATTTGCTCCCTCAACCATGCTTCTCCCATGCTCAATATAGTATTGAAACTCTTCAGGGAAATGCTTAATAAAACTTAAGACGGGCGCTGCTGCTGCATCACCAAGGGCACAGATTGTACGCCCTTCAATATTTGATGAGACATGAATTAAGCGCTCAATATCTTCAGGACGACCTTTACCTTCTAAAATTCGGCTAACGATTCTATAGATCCAACCTGTTCCCTCACGACAAGGGGTACACTGTCCGCAAGATTCACTAAAGTAGAAGCTTGAGAGCGTCTTAAGAGCTTTAACCATATCGGTAGTCTCATCCATCACAATGACCGCCCCTGAACCCATCATAGAGCCAGTTACGGTTGCGATAGAGTCATAATCCATATTCGCCTGCATCATCAATTCAGCAGGAACAACAGGTACTGAAGAACCACCTGGAATAACCGCCTTCAACTTACGCCCTTTCCAGACACCTCCCGCAAGCTCAAGGAGATCTTTAAAGGGTGTTCCCATAGGAATCTCATAGTTGCCTGGGCGCTCTAAATGGCCTGACATTGAGAAGATCTTCTGACCTCCCGCTCCAGGAATTCCATGCTCTTTAAACCATTCGGGACCATTTCTTAAAATACGCCCTACAGAAGAGAGCGACTCAGCATTATTGATTGTTGTCGGTTTTCCATAGAGCCCAACCGCTGCAGGGAAAGGGGGTTTAAAACGGGGTTGCCCCTTTTTACCCTCTAACGACTCTAAAAGAGCTGTCTCTTCACCACAGATATACGCCCCAGCACCGAGCGCTCCATGCATATCTAGATTGATTCCAGATCCTTGAATATTCTGCCCTAATAATCCAGCATCTCGCGCTTCTTGAACCGCTGCTTCAAAACGGTGAAAAGGCTCATCACTAAACTCACCACGCATGTAGTTGTAAGCCATTTCAGCACCTACTGCGAATGAAGCAATCGCCATCCCTTCCACTAAAGCGTGGGGATTGTAACGGAGGATATCTCTATCTTTACAGGTACCTGGTTCAGATTCATCCGAGTTACAGACTAAGTAGCTCGAGCCCGGCTCCCCTTTTGGCATAAAGCTCCACTTAACACCTGTTGGGAATCCTGCACCACCACGACCACGCAACTCAGAGGCTTTAACCATCTCAATCACCTCTTCACGGCTCAACTCACCACGAAGAATGCGACGCCACCCCTCATACCCCCCTAAACTCTCATACGTCTTAAGGGACCAAGGCTCATCATGACCTAATGTAAAGTAACAAACTTCATTCTGAATCATTACTTCGCCTCCTCCGCTATGATCTGGTCAAGAATTTCATCGATCTTCTCAATCGTTAAATTCTCATGATATTTATGATTCACTAACGCCGCAGGTGCCGCTGTACACGCCGCAATACACTCATCCTCTTTCTTTAAAGAGAAGAGTCCATCTTCTGTCGATTCGCCCGCTTTAATTCCTAAGCGGTTCTCTACGTGAGCCAAAATCTCCTCACCACCTCGAAGCATGCAGGAGATATTTGTACAGATTAACAATGCATTCTTACCGCACGGCTTCAACTCAAAATTGGAGTAGAAAGAAGCAACTTCATAGACCGCTACAGCCGGTATTCCTAAATAATCTGCGATAGCATCCATATGGGGAACCGTTAGATAACCCTCATTATCATGCTGAACCTCTCGAAGAGCTGCGATTAGAGCAGATTGCCTCTGATCAGCTGGAAATTTAGCTAACCATTTATCAATCTCAGCTTGAGCTCTTGGGGTAATTAAACTCTTATTTTCACTCATCTTTATTCTCAACTCTTCCTATCGGTCAATATCGCCAAAGACCATATCTTGGGTTCCAAGAACCGCAACTAAGTCAGAGAGCATATGCCCTTTCGCCATCGCTTCTGTTGCTGCAATATGGGGGAATCCTGGTGAACGAAGTTTTACTTTATACGGCTTATTTGCTCCATCAGAGACAAGATAGACGCCAAACTCCCCTTTAGGATGCTCAATTGCCGCATACGCCTCCCCTTCAGGAACACAAAAACCTTCAGTAAAGACCTTAAACTGCTGAATTAAGGATTCCATTCCCTCTTTCATATCAGCACGTTTTGGAATTGTAACTCGGCTATCCTCTGCCATGACGGGGCCAGGATTATCGCGCAACCAAGCGATACACTGTTTTACAATTCGATTCGACTGCTTCATCTCTTCAAGACGTACTAGGAATCGATCGTAACAATCACCCGTTTTACCTACAGGCACATCAAATTCGAGCTGATCATAAACGGAGTAGGGTTGTTTTTTTCTAAGATCCCACTCAACGCCAGAGCCACGTAACATAGGCCCTGTAAAGCCAAGCTGTAACGCCTCTTCAGGTGAAATCACACCAATACCAACAACACGCTGCTTCCAGATACGATTTCCAACTAAAAGCGCCTCATACTCTTCCATATGCTTATCGAAGCGTTCACAGAAGTCGGCTAAAAAGTCGAGAACATCCCCTTGACGCGCTTCATTTAATTTTTTCAAACGCTTTTTAGAGCGCAACATGAGGGGACGCTTCTTACCAATACGCCCCAACTCACCTGGCTGATATTGCGGCATCTGGTCAGGAAGATCTTTAGCTACTCCACCCACTCGATAATAGAAAGGATGGATACGAGCTCCTGTAATCGCCTCCTGAACATCGTAAAGCTCTTCACGATCACGGAAGCAATATAAAAGCATTGCCATAGCACCCAAGTCGTGCCCGTGAGCTCCAAGCCACATAAGGTGATTCATAATGCGTGTCGCCTCATCGAGAAGAACACGAATATATTGAGCGCGCTCTGGCACCTCAATACCCATTAATTTCTCAATCGCTAAGACATAAGCGTGCTCATTATTTAAGCATGAGCAGTAGTCGAGGCGATCCATATAACCGATCGATTGAGTATATGGTTTTGCTTCCATCAATTTTTCAGTACCGCGATGGAGTAACCCAATATGAACATCAATTCGCTCAACAATCTCCCCTTTTAACTCTAAAATCATCCGCATAACACCGTGTGCAGCGGGATGTTGGGGACCAAAGTTGAGGGTATAATTTTCAATATTATTCATAATGCTCCTCATCAACACGAATCGTACGAGGAATATTCACGCGCGACTCAATGGTAACAGGCTGATAAACAACACGTTTAAGCTCTTCGTCATAGATAACTTCTACATGGCCTGTTAAGGGGAAATCTTTACGTAAGGGGTAACCGATAAAACCGTAGTCGGTCAAAATACGACGCAAGTCTGGGTGGTTCTTAAACGCAATACCGTACATATCGAAGGTCTCACGCTCATACCAGTTTGCTGACTCCCAAATGGGAATCACCGACTCAACCATCGGTAAGTATTGATCCTGCTCCGCCTTTAGATAACACTTCACACGAAGACGAGCATTGTGAGAGAGCGAGAGAAGATGATACACAACTGCAAAACGCGCCTCGATACCGGTACGTGCACGGATCGTTAAAAGATCATCGTAATCACGCCCTACAGAGCCATCTTCAATCCCTCGGCTAAACCCTTGGTTAGAAGCTTCAACATCCCACTCTTCCAAACCATAAGCGGCATAATCGACTGCTGTAATATCGGTTAACTGCTCAAAACTGAACGCTTTATCCGATTTTAGCTGCTCCATAACCTCGAAAAGCGACTCCTTCTCTACGACGATGGTAACTTCGTCACAGAAGAGGTCGCTCTTTACAATTTTATCTTGAAAAGTCTCTTTGAGCGCATCCGCTAACTCATGTGGATTTCGTCTATACATTCTCTCTTCCTCTACCCTAAACGTGCGATAGTGCTAGTACGTTTAATCTTTTCATGCAGCTGCATAATACCGTAAATTAATGCTTCTGCTGTTGGTGGGCATCCTGGAACATATACATCAACAGGAACAACACGATCAGAACCACGCACAACAGAATATGAGTAGTGATAATAACCACCACCATTTGCGCATGACCCCATCGAGATGACCCATTTTGGTTCTGGCATCTGATCGTAAATTTTACGAAGTGCTACCGCCATCTTATTGGTTAAAGTTCCTGCGATAATCATTAAATCAGACTGTCGGGGCGATGCTCTAAAGACAGCACCTCCAAATCGGTCTAAGTCGTAACGTGCCGCTCCTGCATGCATCATCTCAAGCGCACAACAGGCGAGTCCAAATGTTACTGGCCAAAGCGAACCTGTACGTGCCCAGTTGATCGCTGAGTCCAATGTTGTCGTTACAAAACCTTGCTCAAGCTTCCCCGCTAAGCCGCCACCTGTTAATCCCATTCTAATGCTCCTTTTTTCCACTCGTATGCAAATCCTACCACTAGAATAAAGAGGAAGAGGAGTGCAGCGAGAATTCCAGGGCCACCAATCGATTTAAAGACTACAGCCCAAGGAATGAGAAAGATTAATTCCAAGTCAAAAATTATGAAGAGAATTGCGATTAGATAGAATCGAACATCAAACTTAAGACGGGCATCCTCAAAGGGCTCAAATCCACTCTCATAGGGAGAGAGCTTCTCTGCATTAGGTGCTTTAGGACTAAGCACATACCCTAAAACTACCAAGATCCCTGCAAAGGCAAGGCTAAACAATATAAAAACGGCAGCGGTTAGATATTGCTCCATACTCTATCTTCTCCTAAGAATTTTGACGGGATAAATTCAATATAATGCCGTGAATTCGTGGTGTATCTATAAGATATAACACCCCGCGACACATCGAATAAAGTATAATTAAGAGCCCATATAGTAATTGATTGCCCAATAGAATTAAAGCTATTAATAAAATTTATCTAAGGAAGGAGTTGTGCCAAATGTTATCCAATATCTTTAACGAAAATGCCCATTTATTAATGGATGCCCTCAAAAAAGAGGAGCGTGAGTTTATTCAAATTCGTCACCATCTTCATGCCAATCCTGAGCTCTCTCGCCAAGAGTTTTCAACGGCTGATTATATCGAGGAGCTACTACAATCTTGGGGACTTGCTACAAAAAGATATGATAATACGGGTGTTGTTGCCTCTCTTTCGAAAGGCTCATCTTCGGCACACATCGCTCTTAGAGCAGATATCGATGCTCTCCCTATTCATGAAGAGAGCCCCCTCCCCTACTCCTCAAAAAGAGAAGGGGTAATGCACGCTTGTGGGCATGATGGGCATACTACGATGTTATTGATGGCGGCTAAGTATCTCTCACAAGCAGAGTTTGATGGCACAATCACCTTTATCTTCCAACCTGACGAAGAGGATCAAGCGGGAGCAAAGCGCCTTGTTGAAGCGGGGCTTTTTGAAGATTTTCCTGCTGAGTACGTATTTGCGATGCACAACTTTCCTGGAGCTCCTGCAGGTACATTTCTAATTAAGGATGGGCCTCAAATGGCGGGCACTTGCACAATCGAGATCGATATTCTTGGGAAAGGGGGGCACGCAGCTCACCCTTACCAAACCGTTGATACTGTTCTCGTTTCAGCTCATATTATTACTGCACTTCAATCGATCGTCTCCCGAAATCTATCTGCACTCGACTCAGCTGTAATCACTATCGGTTCGATTCATGGGGGCTCTGCTAATAATGTTATCCCCAACCGAGTCAAACTCCTTGGAACTTTACGCTACTTCGATATTGAGATACGGGATCAGATTAAAGAGCGGATTAGAGAGATCGTTACGCTAACGGCTCAAAGTTTTGGAGCTGAGAGTGAGATAAAACTGACAGATGGGTACATTCCAACAATTAATGATGATGAACCGACTCAGATTGCACTCGAGGTGGCTCAAAAACTCTTTAAACCAGAACAGATTCGTACCGACAAAATCCCCTCAATGGGAGCGGAAGATTTCGGTTTTATGCTCTCAGCGTGTAAAGGTGCTTATTTCTACATCGGTAATGATGAGCCAAGCGAGCCTCTTCGAGCGCTCCACACCGATCAGTATGACTTTAATGATAAAAATCTCATCCCAGGCGCAGCGATGTGGATTGAGCTCGCCCAAACTTACCTAAGAAAGAGACTGCAATAATCGCTGTAAGGGTGCATAATATTTGAAAATTCGCCCTAAAATGGGTACATTTACTCCAATTTCTACGATCATCTATTTCAATTATTTACTTCGAAAAACTAGGAGCTACAAAAACGTCATGCAATTCAAATTAGACAGAGCAAAACTCCTCGCCGCAGTGTTACTGCTCCCCTCACTCCTCTTTGCACAAACCATCTATGTTTGGGAAGATAGTCAAGGGAATAAACATTACACTCAACTTCGCCCAGATGAGCAGGTAAAAGAGATCTCACCCTCAGGCACTCCAGAGAGCTACGTTCCTGAAGGGAGTGAAAATAGAGGCACTAAATTTCAGACTGTTGAATCGAGTTCAGCTTTCCTAATCGACTCAAATGATGCGATTCGCCTTCGCCAACGCAAGCGCCAAGAAGAAGTTGAAGCGATTCAAGAAGCGCAAAGAGAGCAGGAGAAACAGGCACAAAATGCGATTGAGCAAGCTGAAAAAGAGCGTCAACAAAATTGTGACATCGCTCGCGAAAACCTTGAATTGCTCGATCAATACATCAAAGGGAACTATTCTGGGTTAAACTACGTTGATGATGAAGGTAATGAGGTTTCACTCGATCAAGCGGCGATCGATGAGATCCATACAAACACACTACAAGAGGTTGATTACTTCTGTAATTAATCAAAAACCTAATTAGCTTACCCAAACAAGAGGGCTAGTAGAGAAGAGTGCTAGCCCTCTTCTTTTATTCAACTTTTTAAATCACTTAAGGGTTATTTCAAGACGATGAAAACCTCTAATTTTTTACTCAGCACACTCCGTGAAACACCAAACGATGCAGAGATAAAATCTCATCAACTGATGCTCCGTGCAGGAATGATTAAACGTGTCAGCTCTGGCATCTACACATGGAGCCCTCTTGGCCTACGCGTATTACGAAAGACAGAGAATATTGTCCGTGAAGAGATGAATCGTGCAGGCGCACTTGAGGTGCTTATGCCGATGACGCAACCTGCTGAACTGTGGGAAGAGTCTGGTCGTTGGGAGCAATTTGGCCCTGAGCTACTGCGCATTAAAGATCGCCATCAGAGAGATTACTGCTTAGGCCCTACTCACGAAGAGGTGATTACCGATTTTGCACGCTCAGAGTTGAAGAGCTATCGCCAATTACCGATCAATCTCTATCAGATTCACTGGAAGTTCCGTGACGAGATTCGCCCCCGTTTTGGTGTGATGCGCTCACGTGAATTTTTGATGAAAGATGCCTATTCTTTCCATATTGATGAGGCCTCTCTCGATGAGACTTATGAGAAGATGTATCACGCCTACTCAGCAGTTCTTGATCGTCTAAAACTTGAGTATCGTGCAGTTTTTGCAGACTCAGGAGCGATTGGGGGGAGCAAATCTCAAGAGTTCCACGTTATCTCTGAAGCGGGCGAAGATGCGATCGCCTACTCAACAGAATCTGATTATGCTGCCAATATTGAAGCGGCAGAAGCGATTGCAGTTGGGGAGCGTGGTGCGGCAGATCAGCCCCTTAAAAAACAGGAGACCCCTGGAATCGTTACCATTGAGGAGCTCTCCCGCTTCTTCAATATGCCCTCATCAATGTTGCTAAAAACATTAGTTCTTCATGATCCTGAAGGGGGGCTCATTGCAGTCTGTCTGCGTGGTGATCATGAACTTAATGAGATTAAAGCTGAAAATAGTGGACTCTTCCAAGTCCCTCTCTCCTTTGCAAGCGATCAAGAGATTGAGGAGAAGTTAGGAGTTGCTGTCGGTTCACTTGGCCCCATCGGATTAGAGATTCCTGTTCTCTTTGACCGCCAAGCGGCACTCATGAGCAATTTTGCTTGTGGCGCAAATGAATCAGGCTTTCACTATCTTGGTGCCAATATTGGACGTGATCTTCCCGAGCCAAAGGTGTTAGATCTTCGTGAAATTAAAGAGGGAGATCCCTCCCCTTGCGGAAAAGGACTCATTAAAATTGCTCGTGGTATTGAAGTTGGGCATATCTTCCAATTGGGTGATCGCTACTCTAAAGCGATGAATGCAACTGTACTCGATGAGAATGGAAAAGCTGCTGTAATGCAGATGGGCTGTTACGGCATTGGGGTAACTCGTATTGTGGCAGCTGCAATTGAGCAGCAAAATGATGAGAATGGCATCATCTGGCCAGAGGCGATTGCCCCCTTTACGCTCTCGATTATTCCGATGAATTACCATAAATCAGAGATGGTTCGGGAGATGGCAGATCAGCTCTACGAAACCTTTAGCGCTCTTGGCATCGATGTTCTATTAGAAGATCGTAACATTCGCGCAGGAGAGGCGTTTAGCGATCATGAACTGATTGGCATTCCCCACCGTTTAGTGATTGGTGAACGCTCCCTTAAAAATGGAGAGGTTGAGTATAAAGGGCGAAGAGATGAAACATCTACCAATATTGCTCTTGATAAGGTACTCCCCTTCATTCAAGGAAAATTAGCGTAAATCGATCCTGATAGAATAAAAAAAGCCTGCATCTCTTGATGCAGGCTTTTTATTTCTCCTCTTTACTGAAGATCTCAACTCATCTCCGCTTTTAAAGCACGAGCTGCTCTCTGCTCCTCTAACGTTAAAGCAACATTATTACGAAGATAGATAGGTGATACTTGATCTGCATAGAGCCCTAATGATTGCTCAAGATCATTCAGCGCTAAAAGCGCCACTTCACCTGCTCGAGGATGCTTCTGCTCTAGAAGGAGCGCTGGTTTAATAATATTAACCGCCTCACTATCTAACGCCCAACCATCTCCGACACCGATAATTTGATCTCCACGCCCCTCAAATTGCTCATAGATAAGATCGAGGGAAGAGACCGTATCAGGAATCAGAGGATTAACCAATTTTGGCGCCTCCCCCTCTCCATAAAGTCCCCAATAGACCTCATTCATCTTGGCATCCATAATCGGTAAGATCTGCTTATCAGGGTGCTCCTCAAGAAGAGGGAGCACAAGCGCCGCCAATGTTGAGACTGGAACAATTGGCAACGAGAGACCACTCCCCAAACCTTGCACAAACCCACACGCAATTCGAAGCCCAGCAAAACTACCAGGCCCCGCCGCAAAGGCGAGCCCTTCAAGATCATCAAAGGTGATTTCAGATTCTGCCATCACCTCTTTAATCATCGGCATTAAAACCTCGATATGTTTACGAGGCGTTACTGCAAGGCGCTCAACAATCTCACCGTTGACATAGACAGCTGCGGAACACGCTTCAGTAGAGGCATCTAGTGCTAATATCTTCATTCCTAGCTCTTATGAACGTGGTAACGAGTACTGCAGTAGGGGCAGATGGCCACTCCATCGCTATCCGGTTTTAGATAGACACGAGGGTGAAGACTCCACGCCTTCTCCTCTTTTGGTGGGCAGCAGATCGGCAACTCCTCTGCACTAACAGTAACTTCTCTCTCTACTTGACTCATAAAACCGCTCCTTCTATCGAGAAATAGGTTTGTATTTAATACGTTGAGGGCGATCCGCCTCATCCCCTAAGCGACGACGGCGATCCGCTTCATACTCCTCATAGTTTCCTTCGAACCATTCTACATGAGAGTTCCCTTCAAAGGCTAATATGTGGGTAGCGATTCGGTCTAAGAACCAGCGGTCATGCGAGATCACAACCACACAGCCTGCAAAGGCTAAAATGGCATCCTCAAGCGCACGAAGCGTTTCAACGTCAAGGTCATTTGTCGGTTCGTCGAGCAGAATTACGTTCCCTCCAGAGCGAAGAACCTTCGCTAAGTGAACACGATTCCGCTCCCCCCCTGATAGATCCTTAATTCGCTTCTGCTGATCCGCCCCTTTAAAATTAAAGCGGCCACAATAAGCGCGAGAAGGGGTCTCAAAGTTTCCTACTTTGATAATATCCTGCCCATCGGAGATCTCCTCCCAAACAGTCTTATTATCATCAAGAGAGTCACGGCTCTGATCAACATAGGCGAGCTTCACCGACTCACCAACACGGAAGGTTCCCGCATCGGGCTCAAGCTGACCTGTCATCAATTTAAAGAGGGTCGACTTACCCGCACCATTTGGACCGATCACCCCAACAATCCCCCCTTTAGGGAGATTAAAACTTAAATTTTCATAAAGTAGTTTATCGTCAAACGCTTTAGCGACATCGGTCGCCTCAATCACTAAATCTCCTAAGCGAGGACCGGGGGGAATGTAGATCTCCATCGTCTCATTTCGCTGCTGGAACTCTTGGCTCTCAAGCTCTTCAAAACGGGCAAGACGCGCTTTTGATTTGGACTGACGCCCTTTCGCTCCTTGACGCACCCACTCAAGCTCTTTTTTGATCGCCTTAGCGTGGGACTCTTCCTGCTTCTTCTCCATCTCTAAGCGCTTATCTTTCTGCTCAAGCCAGCTTGAGTAGTTCCCCTCCCATGGAATACCGCGCCCACGGTCGAGCTCTAAAATCCAGCCCGCTACATTATCTAAGAAGTAACGGTCGTGCGTTACTGCCACAACTGTTCCTGGATAATCTTCTAAAAAGCGCTCAAGCCATGCAACAGACTCTGCATCAAGATGGTTTGTCGGCTCATCAAGAAGCAACATGTCAGGCTTCTCTAGTAGAAGTTTACAGAGCGCTACACGACGCTTCTCCCCTCCTGAAAGAGTAGCAACATCACGATCCATTGCTGGAAGACGGAGCGCATCGGCAGCGATCTCTAATTGTCGATCGAGATTGTGCCCATCTGTTGTTGAGACAATCGCCTCAAGCTCTGCTTGTCGAGTTGCTAAAGCATCAAAATCTGCATCAGGATCAGCATACGCAGCATAGACCTCGTCAAGCTCTTTAAGTGCATTCTTAATAGGGCCAAGCGCCTCTTCAAGATTGCCACGAACATCGAGCGCCTCATTCAGTTTTGGCTCCTGCTCTAAAAAACCGATCTTAATCCCTGGTTGCGCCCGCGCCTCCCCTTGGATATTGGTATCTTGCCCCGCCATAATGCGTAGGAGCGTCGATTTACCAGCACCATTTAATCCAAGTACCCCAATTTTCGCCCCTGGAAAGAAGGAGAGGGAGATATCCTTCAAAATTTCACGATTCGGGTGAACCACTTTGCTCACACGATTCATCGTATAGATAAATTGTCCTGACATATTACTTTATTTCCTTACCGATTAGAGATGATTGAATAAGTGTTGAAATGTGATCACTCGTCTACCTTCGTCATCACCCTTCAATTTGTATAAAAAATTGTAAATTTTCTCCGCCTGATCAAAAGCGCTACCCGTGAGATTCTACACTATTTAGCGTAAAGTTATGTATAGTAAAACTATCTTTTTTCAACCGTTTTAATCCATTTTTGTCTAGTGTAGAGTACCCCTCAAACCACTCTTTCGTTTCGATTAATTATGGAAAAAAGATCGAAAGAGAGTAGATAAATTGATTCAACATTTCTACACCGTGAGGGGATGATTCACCCCGAATCAGATTTAAAATTAACGAAGATAAAACGCTACACGATCTTTAATGATTCCAAAGGAGAGTAATCATGAGTTATAAAATCACCCTCACAAAGCAGGGGGGCATCGAAAATTTTCTTAAAGAGCCCCTCACTCCCCGTTCACCCAATGCGAATGAGGTCCTCATTGAGCAGAGAGCGGTCGGCTTAAACTTTATCGATATATACCATCGGGAGGGGCTCTACCCTCTCAAAACTCCTCTCACCATTGGGCAGGAAGCGGCAGGAATTATTATTGAGGTAGGAAGTGATGTGACCGATTTCAAAGTTGGGGATCGTGTCGCATATGCAGGGGCATTTGGCGCTTATGCAACTCACAATACCGTTCCTGCTGAGCGGCTTGTTCATATTCCTGATTCAACAAATTTTAATGATGCCGCAGCCTCACTCTTAAGAGGGGGAACGGCAAGTTACCTTCTCTTCGATCTCTACCCTCTAAAGAGTGGGGAGACTGCACTCATTCATGCAGGTGCAGGGGGCGTTGGGCAGATTTTAATTCAATGGGCGAAGGCGATCGGCGCAAAGGTGATCACAACCGTTGGTTCTGAAGAGAAGCGTCAGGTAGTTGAGGCACTCGGAGCTGATCTTGTGATCAATTACCGTACCGAATCGATCGTTGAGAGGGTGCGCTCCTTTATCCCTGATGGGGTAGACGTTGTTTATGATGGTGTTGGAAAAGATACTTTTGAAGCTTCTTTAGACTCTCTAAAACTGCTCGGCATGATGGTCTCTTACGGTAACGCTTCAGGCGCTCCCCCTGATGTAAATCCTTTAACGCTACTCAATAAAGGGGCACTCTTTTTAACCCGCCCCAACCTCAATAGCTACACCTCTACCCCTGAGCGGTATCAGATTGTAATGAATCGCTGGATGGAGGCGCTCGACCAAGGGATTGTGAATCTCTCGATCTATAAAGAGTATTCGCTAGAAGAGGTGGGTAAGGCGCAAACAGAATTGGCAAATCGAAAGGTGATTGGTGCAATTGTTCTTACGCCCTGACCCTTTCACTCTATTTAAATCTTAATAAGGAGCATTGAGCATTATGAGCGATTTTTTCGCACTTCTATCGGTCGCCTTTATGGTTGGCTTTTTGGCGCAGACACACTGTGTCGGCATGTGTGGCCCCGTCATCGGTATTTTAGGAATTAATAACTCCTATAAACGGATTCCAGCAGCGATCCTCTATAACTTAGGGCGCATCTCTACCTACACCTTCTTAGGTCTATTGGGGGGATTACTCGCAACGCAAGTCTCCGATATTACAGGCGTTCAATATGTCATTCGTTGGACGGCAGGCGCCATTATGATCTTTATTGGATTACAGCTTCTTGGCATGCCCCAATTTTTAGCAGTGGTTGAAAAACCGTTTCAAGTGATCTGGAAACCTCTTCAGAAGTTTGCTCAACGCTTCTTCCCCATTAAAACAGCCTTTGGCACCTACATTGTTGGATTTATCTGGGGCTTTCTCCCATGTGGTGCGGTTTATGGGCCTCTAGCGGTTGCT
>JASLFR010000124.1 GCA_030150565.1 Cardiobacteriales bacterium
GCAGATGAGAATCTCATCAAAGGTGATCCCTTGCGATGCAAAGGTTTCGAGCATCTTCTCCTGTGGCTCCACAAAGGTGGGAGTCGGAAAGCTATCAGTACCTAAACCATCTTGATTGCTCACCAGTACAAAGCGATAACCCGCTTTTTTAAGCTCTAAAAGTGCGGGGATCACCATCGGCTCAAAGATCAATTTTTGCAGGGAATCGATCTGAAAATCAGTTTTTGGCTCATCAATTAAGGTGCCATCTCGATCAATAAAAAGAATGTTTTGCATATGATTAACTACTCTCCTAACTCGCTTTAAGATTACTCAGAAAGCGCAATAAATTGGGTGATCGCTTCAAGAAGGCGATCATTCTCTGAAGGGGTTCCGATACTGATACGGAGTGCATCTTCAAGCCCTTCCACTTTCGCTTGAGAACGGACATGAATATTATTCGATAATAGATATTTAAAGAGTCCGTTTGCATCTTTAAACTCAACTAATAACCAATTTCCTCGCCCCTCGTGCACCTTTTTCACAATAGGGAGCGACTTAAAAGAGGCCTCAAGACGAGTCCGCTCAGCAATGATTTTTGCCACCGCTTCTCGCATATGGGCAATCCCTTCAGGCGTTACACTCTCAGTTGCAATCGCAATAACGGGAAGAGGGAGCGGATAAGGGGCGATCACCTTCTTCAACACCTCAATAATTGGGGCGCTAGCGATGGTAAAACCGCAACGAATGCCCGCTAACCCAAACGCTTTAGAGAGGGTGCGAATGAGCGCTAAGTGGGGATAATCGTGAATAAGATCGGTTAAGCTCTCCTCAGGAGAGAACTCGATATACGCCTCATCGAGCACCACAATCGCTCTCCCTTTTGCCGCCTCTAAAACCTCAACTACCTCTTCACGGTTCAAGGTATTCCCTGTTGGATTGTTGGGGCTGCAGAGAAAGATCACCTTCACCTCATCAACCAACTCTTTAATCCCCTCAATATCGAGGGAGAAATCCTCCCTTAAGGGGACCCGTTTTGTTTCAACCCCCATCACATCACAGGTGATCTGGTACATCCCAAAGGTTGGGGGGCAGTAGAGAAGATAATCCTCCTGCGGTTCACAAAAAGCTTTGATCAGGAGCTCAATCGATTCATCTCCCCCTAAAGAGACGAGAAGATTTTCAGGCGCTACCCCTAAAAATTGAGCGTAATTCTCAATTAACTGTTGAGGTTGCGGCTCTGGATAACGGTTAAAGAAAGCCTCTGTTAAACGATACTCCCTAGGAAAGGGATTCTCATTGGCATTGAGAAAGATCGTCTCACTCTCCTCCTCTCGCGCAGTAACAGAATAGGGCTCAATTGCTTGCAAAGCTCGACGACTGAGACGATGAATCATCTCACTTGCACTCAAAATAGACTCTTGACTCATTATTTTTTACTCTCTATCTCGGCTAATCGTAGATCAACCGCTAATTTATGGGCATCGAGCCACTCCCGCTCCGCCATTAATGCTACGGTTGGCGCAAGTCGCTCAAAACCAGATTTTGTTAACTCTTGTACCGTCATTCGCTTACTAAAATCAGCCAACCCTAAGCTGGAATAGGTGCGTGCATAACCGTAAGTGGGTAGCACATGATTCGTTCCCGATGCGTAATCCCCCATCGATTCGGGTGAGTACGCGCCTAAGAAGACTGATCCTGCATGCTGAATCTGCTCTAAGATATCACGAGGCACTTCTGTTTGAATAATGAGGTGCTCAGGCGCATAAGCGTTACTAATCTCTGCCGCTTGAAGAAGATCATCCGCAATAATGGTGCGACTATGGGAGAGTGCTACTTTTGCCACTTCAGAGCGATTTAAGATTTTAAGCTGCGCCTCAATCGCTCGATCCACCTCATCAGCTAATGCTTCTGACGGGGTCACTAAAATCACCTGTGAGTCGGCGCCATGCTCCGCTTGAGAGAGAAGATCTGCCGCTACAAATTGAGGATTTGCTCCTTCATCGGCAATCACTAGCACCTCAGATGGGCCTGCAGGCATATCGATCGCAACGCCCCCCGCCATCTGGCTCACCTGCTGTTTTGCCGCTGTGACATAGCTATTCCCAGGACCAAAAATCTTATCCACCTTTGTAACGGACTCTGTCCCTAAAGCGAGCGCAAAGATCGCCTGCGCTCCCCCGATGGAGTAGATCTTCTCGATTCCACACACTTTAGCGACATAGAGAATCTCATCAGCCACGTTAGGGGGGGTAGCTAAAACAATCTCACGACAACCTGCAATCTTTGCAGGAATCGCAAGCATTAAAACAGTAGAGAAGAGTGGTGCAGTCCCCCCTGGAATATAGAGCCCTACCCGCTCAATCGGGCGAGTTAAGACTTCACAATAGACCCCCTCTTGCGTCACCACTTCAACAGGTTTTGGCTTCTGCGCTAGGTGAAATTTATAGATATTGTCGTACGCATTCTTAATCGCCGCTTTAAAGGGCTCATCGATACGAGCGCACGCCGCTTCAATCGCCTCATCGGAAAAAGTGAGTGAGGTTAACTCCACCCCATCAAACTTTTGGCTCAATTCAAAGAGAGCCGCATCCCCCCTCTCTTCAACAGCTCTTCCAACATTGGCAACTTGCGCTTCAATCTCTTTTGCCGCATTTTGTGCAGGGCGCTTAAGAGCACTCTCTCTCTCTGATGCATTTAATTGCGACCAAATGATCCGTCTCATCTCTCTACTCCATCATCTTTTCGATCGGTAATACTAAAATCGAGCTTGCACCTTGCGCTTTGAGCGCCTCCATCGTCTCCCAGAAGAGGGTTTCACTACTCACAACGTGCATCGCTACTCTATTTTCATCATTCGCTAATGGTAAAATCGTCGGATTTTCAGCACCAGGGAGCAGTTCAGTAATCTCTTTTAGACGATTCTTTGGAGCGTGAAGCATAATATATTTCGACTCATCCGCTTGAATCACACTCTGAATGCGGGGCATCAATTTATCGACAAGTGCCTGCTTTTCACTGCTTAATGGGCTCTTTGATTGAATCAAGGTCGCCGTTGAGCGGTAGATCACCTCCACCTCTTTTAAACCATTAGCATCGAGAGTAGCTCCAGATGAGACAAGGTCACACACCGCATCGGCAAGCCCCGCTCGAGGCGCTAACTCAACAGATCCATTTAAGAGAGAGCTCTTAAAATTCACCCCCTTCTCTGTTAAATAACGGTTTAAGAGATTGGGGTAGGAGGTGGCGATTCGTAACCCTTCAAGATCATCTACACTTTGGTACTCTTCAGATTTAGGAAGAGCGATCGAGAGGCGGCACGCCCCGAAAGGGAGCTCTTTTAAGGTTGTATACTCCGCATCCACCCCATCACGAGTACGCCCAAGCGCAACCTCCTCCAACACATTCTGCCCCACAATTCCAAGATCAACGACCCCATCACAGATCAAACCTGGAATATCATCATCCCGCACCCGCAGAATATCGATCGGCATATTCTCAACATGTGCAATCAGCTTATCTTTAGTGATATTGATCTTTAAACCACATTTGCGCAGTAACTTCTCAGACTCTTCACTTAAGCGCCCCGATTTCTGCAATGCAATCTTTAGACGTTGATTCTTCATTCTCTCTCCTAAAGGCGTCTCCGCTCTTCTTTATTGTTTCACTGTACCATCACGATAATACACTACGCTCAACGGGATGCAAATCCTTTTTTAACTCCGCTCTGCAAAAAGAGGGATCTTTAATATAATGGAGAGATACTTATCAAGGGGGCTTTTATGGCTAAAAAGAATTCACTCTACCGCTTTCATTCAGATCGACTACGGGAGGAGTTGAGTCCGTCAGACTACAGTCTTTTAGAGAGCGCTCCCCTCCCTTGCACAGATGAGCTCACGGTGATGGTGTGGAATATCTATAAACAGCAACGCTTAAGTGCGCTCCCTTTTCTTCAAGAATATAGTGAAGATTGTGATCTTGTCCTACTGCAAGAGGCGCAATCGACCCCCCCTCTTATTAAATTTGTTACAGAGCACTTCCACTCAAGCGATCAAGTCCCTGCGATTAAGATCCCTAATCTTAAACTGCTCGATCGTGTTTCAGGGGTGATGACTCTCGCCACAACAGAGCCGATCTATAGCCGCCCATTTCGCCAAAAAGAGCCCCTCCTTCGCCTCTCTAAATCGGCGCTAATTACAGTCTATCCCCTTAAAGATGGGCGTCTGCTCTTAGTAATCAATGTTCACGCTATCAACTTTACGCTCGGTGTTGAGGCGTATCAAAATCAGATTGAGGCGATCTCAAAACATGTGATGCTCCATCGAGGGCCTGTCATCTTTGGGGGGGATTTCAATACATGGAGCCGCCCCCGTCTTCTTCTTCTCTACCGTTTTGCTCGTAAGATGGGGTTACGGCGGGTTGAATTTGAAGATGATCAGCGAAAATCGGTCTTTAAAAATCCGCTCGATTTTATCTTTTATCGCGATTTGACCCTAATCCGCTCTGAAGTGATCTCAACAGATGCCTCAGATCATAATCCGATGCGTGCAACTTTCGCACTTTAACGCTTTTACGATAAGATGGGGAGAGAAGAGCTGATACCTCTCTCCTTTCCATTAACTGATTAATTTTGAGGTTCTTGAATGAAACTAACCCA
>JASLFR010000062.1 GCA_030150565.1 Cardiobacteriales bacterium
GATAATGGGATTTTGAAAGAAGCTTCCCGCATTACCAATCTTTTTAGGGTCGGGCAACTTCGATTCTCGAACTGCTATAACTGCTTTAGCGACCGTCTCAGGCGTTTTTTCTAATTGAGGATGCTGCTCAAACCACTCCTCTAAAGCTCGATAACGGATCTCTACAGATGGTTTTAATCTTAGACGAAGTCGAAGGCTCAAGATTAAAAAACGTCCCCCTTCAGATTTAAAGAGGCTATTTCGATAAGAGAATTTTGCATCAGCATTTGAGAGCGTTACTACTCGATTCTCATTAAAATCGTACGCACTAATCTGCTCAATCAGCTCCTTAATCTCAACACCATAAGCGCCGATATTCTGCACAGGCGCTGCCCCCACTGTTCCAGGAATTAAAGAGAGATACTCCGCGCCATACCACCCATTTTTTAGCGCATACTCCGTAAATTGATGCCAATTCTCCCCCGCTGCAACCTCCACTAGAATCTCTTTCTCATCCTGAGCGATCACCTCCACCCCTTTTAGAGTGTTGTGAACGATCAACCCAGAAAAATCCTCTGTAAAGAGAAGATTACTCCCCCCTCCAATGACCAACCAATTAGGTCGATGCTTTTTAACAAGTTCAACCACCTTACCTAACTGGTGTTTATTAGAAAACTCAACAAAATAACGCGCCTTAACGGCAACTCCAAAGGTATTTAACGCTTTTAATGGATGATTCTCTTTAAGAGCTAACATCTCTCCTCCTGACTGGATAAAGAAAAGAGCGCAACGAAAATTCGCGCGCTCCTTTTTAACACTCCGATTTTTAACGATTACTCAGCATTCATAAAGTTACTCTCATAATAGATCACTTTACTCTCCGCACGCATCGCATCCAAAATGGCTCCAAGCTCTTGCTGTTTCTGGAACTCTAGGGAGGATTGATCACGGAATTTACGAATCCCCTCCTCATAATCTTGAATTGAGCCTTCTTGAATGTTGCTCACACGAATAATCGCAATTCCATCATCACCCCTCTCTACTGCAAAAAAGGCGCTCTCATCACGCTCTAACTGAGGTTCAAATGCGCGAGATAAAGCTCTACCCATCAACGCCTCATCGCCAAACGCACCTTGAAGCATCTGCGCTAAACGGGTGACACCTTGCTCAGAGCGGTAGGTAAAGCCTAACTCCAATACCTCTTCGCTAAAATCGAGCTCTGGATTCTCTATTAAGCGATCTTGAAGCGCTTCAAGCACCCCTTCTAAGTGCTCTGCCCGTTTGAAGTTGAGAAGCTCACGCTCAACCGCACTTTTAGATTCCTCAAAGCTCATCGCTCTTGCGGGCTCATAGTCGCTAACGATGAGGTAAATTCCGTGATTCTGAGCAAGCTCAAAGAGTTGCCCCTCACTCATCCCCTCATCAAGAAGGATCGCCTGATTCACCGCATCAAAAAGGAGCTCATTTCCTAATACCCCTTCTCGCTCAGCAAGGGAGAGCCAATCACTCTTCACAGCTTCAACCCCTAACTCTTCAGCGATCTGATCGATATTATTGGGATAACGAACCACTAAATCACGCAACTCATCCTCTTTAGCAAGATATTGATTGAGCTGGTAATTATCGACAACATGCTCGCGAATCGCTTCATCACGGCTCTTAACAATCTCTTTTAGGTAGATGAGATGAGCATTACCATCAATCACGATCGGTTTGGCAATTGGGTTCTCTTCCGTTAAAGAGAAGAGCAGATCATCAATCTCATCAATACCGATAACACCACGGCTTAATGAGCCTACATTGAGGTACTCCATCCCCTCTTCAAGCTCCTCAATCACCTGATCAAAGCTCATCTTATTGCCACTTACTGCATTGTAGATAGCTGTTAAACTCTTGAGTGCGTGCTCCTTCTCCTCCTCACTCTTAGCGCTCATGATGATCTGCTCTGAAATGCGCATTTCAGCACGATCGATGATCTGATTTGCAGCCTCGTCCCCCGCATTTAGTGCCGCTTCAAATTGCTCTTTTGCCTCCGCAAGCTGCTCTTCTGAAGGAGATTCATTCATCTCATCGAGAGAGAGCTCGATATACTGAAGTTTTACCCGAGCAGGCGCAATATACTTATCTTGATTGCTCTCAAAAGCGATCTTCACCTCATCTTCCGATACAGAGAATGACTGATCTTCTAAATCATCGTAATTAAAGGTAGCCACCTCAATATCGCGCGCTTCATTGTCTACGACGGCCCACGCAGCAAGGGTATCTTTTGCGGTAAAAGCTCCTGCAACGAGATCACGCTGAAGCTCCTCAATCGCCATCGACACACGCAGACTATTCTCATATTGAGCGGGAGTTAAACCATTTTGGCGAAGAATATCTTGATAACGCTGTTGGCTAAATACCCCCTCTTCATCAAGAAAGAAAGGGGTGCGATGCAACTCTTGAACGATAGCGCCATCACTAACACGATAGCCCCACTCCTCAATCTTTTGCAGAAGAATCGCCTGATTAATCACTCGCTCACGAGCCATCACCTTAAGCGCTTGAATATCATCTGCACTAAGCCCCTCAAATCCTTGGCTATTGATCAGATAATCATATTCACGGCGAACCTCATCTTCAGTGATCTTCACCCCATTCACCTTAGCGACATGCTTACCAGAGGAGCCAAAAATAGCTGTTCCACCAAGCCCCATAAATGAGAGTAAAATCCCCAAAAATAGGAGCTTTACAAAAGGGCTGTTCGTTCGTTCTCGAATATATTGCATCATAAATAGTAATTTAATCCTCTTAACCAAATAAAGGGGTTGGAGCGCTAACTGCTTATTTTAAATAGAGCGCAAATTATAGCCTATTGAAGAGTCGAAATTAAAGATCCTTTTCCTTCTCTGCGTTCCAAATATGCTCGATCACCGATTCTATCGGAATAATCGCAAGATAACGGCCTCGAAAAGGTTGCCAATACTCCAATACTGATTGGTAAGGCTCAATCTCAGAAAGATAGAGCACAACTCGCGCTTCAGCATCCCTATCCTGAAGCGCTCGATAATCCTCTTCATCATACAAAATCGCTAAAGGTTTACTTAAACGCCCCGCAAAATGGAAATGCCCAAGATAACGCCCATCATGCGCCACAGTAATCTCTCGTGATTGATACCAAGCGATTCGTTCACTTGAAGGGGTGAGATCATAAAAATCGGTTGCTTGCCTCACTACGGCAAAATTGAGCGCTAAAATCAACGCAACACTCAAGAGTGAGAGTGTAAGAAGACGCGTCTCCCCAGCGCTAAAGAGGAGAGTCATTGAGAAGAGAAGCAATCCGCCCCCCCAAAGAGGTGAGATCTGCCCTACCCACTCAGGGAGATTAAAGAGTTGATAGTTGAGAGGAATCAGAATCAATACTAAGCCGATAAGTATCATCGCTATCGAGATACCTAAAAGATCGAGCATTCGACTTGAGCGCTTCTGATAAATTCGCGCAATTACGAGTGAAAGGGGGGGAAAGAGAGTATAAAAAGCCAATAGAGAGCCATTATTTGTGATAATTGCAATGAGAAGCGAGCTCCAAAACCAGCTCAAAACAAATCGAAAAGGGGCATCCTGCTCACACTCTCGATAATAACGGTAGAGCGAAGGCCATAAAACCCAAGGGAATAGAATCAAAAAAGTATTTAAGAGATAGAGGTAGAGTGGTCGTGCGTGCGTAAATTGATCTATCAAACGCCCTCCCCCCATAATACTCCAGAGCGAGGCATCTAAATTGAGAGAGAATTGAGAAAACCACGCCCAAAGAAGAAAAACCAAAAGCGCAAAAAAGAGTGAAATCGCTCCTGAAAGGAGAAAAGTACCCACGCTCCCCTCTCTATGCCAAAATTTAACCGTTAAAAGAAGTGGCAAGAGGTAAAAGAGTGAAATAAGGCCAGAGGTAAAGAGCCCTAAAAGAACAAAAAGAGCGTAGAGCGGCCACCATCGCCCCTCCTCATAACGCCAAATTCGAATGAGTGTAACCGTTGAGAGAAGAAGAAAAAAGGTGAGATAGATCTCCTCAATATGCGCTGTTGCAAAGACAGTCCACATTAAGCTTCCAATCAGAATGAGAGGAGCATTAGCACGAATATCGCGGCGGTGGGGCCAGAGCTGATAAGCGGCACTTGCTGTTAAGAGAAGTGTTCCAAAACTGATAAAAGCGGAGAGCGCCCGTAGCGAAAACTCCGAGACTCCAAACAGGTGCCAAATCGCCACCTCTAACCACTGAATAAGTGGCTGCTCCCCAATAACAAAAGCCCCATTTAACTGGGGCATTAACCACTCGCCACTCTGATACATCTCCCACGCCATAGCTGCAAGAGATGTCTCTTGAAAAGGGATTAAGGGGCGAGAAAACCAAGTGGTAAGGAGTAGAATAACCCAAATCAAGACCCAAACTAAGGCGTGCTTGCGGGTAGTGTAGATTGTCTCCCCTACTCTGCTGCTTCTTGGCATTTCTTACAGATACCGAAAAGAATGGTTCGAGATTCCTGAAGAACAAACCCTAAACTACGGGCGATCTCCTCCTGTTTCGCTTGAATAATTTCATGCGCAAACTCATCGATCAATCCACACTCTACACACTTAATGTGGTCGTGCTGATCCCCTAAATCTCGCTCAAAAAGCGATTGTCCGCCATCAAAGTGGTGACGACGTACAAGCCCCGCCTCTTCAAACTGAGTTAAAACGCGGTAAACGGTAGCTAAACCGATCTCTTCACCAGCATCATTGAGGCGCTGATGGATCTCCTCAGCAGTAAAGTGATCATTTGAATGCTTCTCAGTCTCCCGCAACACATCAAGAATCTTAAGACGTGGGAGGGTGACCTTGAGACCCGCTTTTTTCAAATCACATGAACTCATATTTATTAAATACCCCACTCAAAAAATGAATATTTTTTCGAAAAAATTTAGAGGGTAAGTATAGCTTATCCCCCGATAAAAGAGGAGAGCAATATAAATACTGACACTACAACTCGACTACATAGCGCTTTTATTATGGGGCTGAAAGGTATATCATACCCGCAATTTTAAGATACCTTTGAAACTCTCTGGAGCCATAAAGATGCAACGAGTCGATGTTACCCTCTCACAATTTATCATTGAACAGCAGCGCAATTTTCCTGCAGCAACAGGCAACTTCACCCTCCTTCTAAATGATATCGCCGTTGCGTGCAAAATGATCGCAGCAGCCGTTAAGAAAGGGCAGCTTGCCAATATTTTGGGAAGTGCGGAAGCGGAGAATGTGCAAGGGGAGACACAGCAGATTTTAGATGTTATCGCGAACGATCTCTTCCTTGAAAATAATATCTGGCGTGGACATGTAGCAGCGATGGCGAGTGAAGAGATGGAAGATATTTACCATCTCCCTGAAAACGCGCCAAAGGGGCAATATCTCATCGTATTTGACCCTCTCGATGGTTCAAGCAATATCGATATTAATGGCCCAATTGGAACGATCTTCTCCATCTTACGTACAGATAAAGAGAACCCCACTAAAGAAGATTTTCTCCAAGAGGGAACAGAGCAAGTCTGTGCTGGTTACTGCCTCTACGGCTCTGCAACTATGATGGTTATCACAATCGGAAGCGGTACACACGGCTTCACTCTCGACCCCAATATTGGTGAATTTATCCTCACTCACCCAAATTTAATGATTCCTGAAACGACTGCCGAATATGCAATCAATCAAGCGAATCGTAATCTTTGGGAGCCACCAATGCTCGAGTATGTAAATGAGTGTGATCAAGGTGCCGATGGCCCCCGTAAAAAGAAGTATACAATGCGTTGGGTGGGTGCGATGGTGATGGATGTCCACCGCCTCATTCTCCGTGGCGGGACGTTTGCCTACCCTATCGACCGCTCTCTTACTGAAAAAGGGGGGCGTCTTCGTCTTCTCTATGAAGCAAATCCAATGGCGATGCTTGTAGAACAAGCAGGTGGAATTGCAACCACAGGTTATGAGCGAATTATGGATGTTACCCCCACTAACCTTCATCAGCGCATCCCCGTCATTATGGGCTCAAAAGAGGAGATGGTTCGCATTCTCGATAAACATAAAGCGTATGCCAAAGAGAGTGGACGCTCTTTCAACCACAAATGCCCCCTCTATAGCTAGTTAACGTAGAGATAATTCTCTTCTCTCACAGAGCGGTCAGCAATTAAGCTGACCGCTTTTTGCATCAGTTGACAAAATAATTTTTTTTAACGTAAAGTGATTCGTCACCTATCTCAATAGATGGTGCTAATCACCCTCTGTTTATCAACCTTTAATTCAAAAGTATCTCTATGCAATCAGCACATTCTGCACCGCTCTCTCCATTTTGGAGAAAGATGCTCCTCCTCTCACGGGGAATTGATAAGCTTAACCGCTTCTTTGGAATGATCGCCATCTTTGCGATTTTCCTTGCCACCTTTATCTCCGCTGGAAATGCGCTTATTCGCCATTTCTTCAATTGGAGTTCTAATGGTCTTCTGGAGGCGCAGTGGTATCTCTTTGCTGCGGTCTTCCTCTTCGGTTCTGGGTATACCTATCTCGATGATCGCCATATTCGTATCGATATTTTAACGGAGAAGCTCTCCCGCAAGAGTCGCGCTAAATTGGAGATCTTCGGCATCCTCTTCTTCCTTATCCCCGCTTTTTCTGTGCTTCTCTATATGTCGATTCCTACCTTAAAAGCGTTGTGGGTAGAACATTCGAGCGTTCCAGGTGGCCTTCATCGAGCCCCTTTAGCGATTCTCATCCCCACAGGAATCATTCTTCTCCTTCTACAAGGAGTATCGCAACTCATTAAATCGATCCTCACACTTAAGGATGCACTTCCTGAAGTAGACGCTCCCAATCTTGAACAGCGCAAGGAGGTGATTTAAATGTTTGTTGAATTGCTCCCCCCCATTATGTTTATCACGCTGATGTTTTTTCTCTTCAGCGGATACCCAATCTCCTTCTCTTTAGCGGCAACGGGACTCTTCTTCTCCCTCATTGCGATCGCTCTAGGGATTTACGATATCAGTTTTTTAGGGGCGCTAAGTGGTCGCCTCTATGGAATTATTAGCAATGAGACCCTCCTTGCAATCCCCTTCTTTACCCTGATGGGGCTGATTTTAGAGCGGACAGGAATGGCTGAGGATCTTCTCGACACGATGGGGCAACTCTTTGGCCGTGTTCGTGGAGGTCTTGCTTACTCTGTAATCTTTGTTGGAACGCTTCTTGCTGCAACAACAGGTATTGTCTCCGCATCAGTCATTGCGATGGGGCTCATCTCCCTACCAATCATGATTCGGTACGGCTACTCCAATAAGATAGCAACAGGAGTCATTACTGCGTCTGGAACATTGGCGCAGATTGTTCCTCCAAGTATCGTGCTTATCGTATTAGGTGATCAGCTAGGTGTCTCAATTAAGCAGATGTATGAAGCCGCTTTCATTCCGAGCGCTCTTCTCATTGGTGCTTATGTGCTCTTTATTTTTGCCATCTCCATCTTTATGCCTAAGGCGCTCCCTGCACTCCCTATTGAGGCACGTACACTGCACGGAAAAGCGCTCTTTAAAAAGGTAGTTACCAGCGTTATTCCCCCTGTAGTTCTCATCTTCCTTGTACTTGGAACAGTCTTTTTAGGGATCGCAAGCCCTACGGAATCGGGGGCTGTGGGAGCAGTTGGAGCGATGATTTTAGCGCTCATGCGTCGAACATTAAGTAAAAAGGTCCTGTTTGAAGCGTTAGATCAAAGTGTAAAAATCACAACCTTTGTCGTATTTATTATGATCGGCTCGATGTTCTTCTCCCTCACCTTCAATGGATTAAATGGTGGAGAGTGGATCAATGGAATTTTAGGGAATCTTCCTGGCGGAGCGCTTGGATTTATCATTGCGGTCAATATTCTCATCTTCTTTGTCGCCTTCTTCCTCGACTTTTTTGAGATCGCCCTTATTCTCGTTCCTCTTCTTCTTCCGATTGCCCAAGCGTTAGGGATTGATCTTGCGTGGTTTGGGGTGATATTAGCGATGAATATGCAGACCTCTTTCATGCATCCCCCTTTCGGCTTCTCGCTCTTCTATCTCCGCTCTGTTGCACCACCAAGTGTTACCACGAAGGATATCTATCTTGGAGCGCTCCCCTTCTTGACGCTACAGATTCTCATGGTCATTATCTTAATTGCCTTCCCCAATATTATTCGCACAGAGAAGGTGGAACGTTTTGAGGGAAGCGGTAGCGAGATCGAATTTATTATGGAGGGGGATTTAGATGATCCTTTCGATGATTTTGATGATTTCGATCTCACTTTTTAGACGATATTTAACCCAAAGGAGCGCATTATGAAACGTCGTCAATTTATTAAAAAGAGTGGAGTAATCACCGCTGTTGGAGCTGGTTCACTTGCAACGGTAGCAAAAGCTGACACCCCTAAAATGCCAACCATTAAGTGGCGACTCGCCTCAGGATTCCCTAAAAGCTTGGATATCATCTACGGCACGGGGGAGCGACTTGCTAAACGGGTCTTTGAGATGACCGATGGGAAATTTCAGATCCAGAGTTACGGAGCGAATGAGATCGTCCCCGCCTCACAAGTCTTCGATGCGGTTCAACAAGGCTCCGTTGAGATGGGGCATGTCCCCTCCAACTATTATCATGGAAAAAATAAGGCGTTCTCCATCGATACCACCCTCCCTTTTGGAATGACAACCCGCATGCATAATGCGTGGTATTACGCAGGGGGTGGAGACAAACTTCTAAGAGAGCTCTTTGGAAAACATAACATCGTCAACTTTCTTGGCGGAAACTCAAATACCCAAATGGGGGGATGGTTCCGTAAAGAGGTGAAGAGTGTTGAAGATTTGAAAGGGTTAAAATTCCGTATCCCCGGTTTTGGTGGGGAGATTTTCTCCCGTCTTGGCGTTATTACACAGAATATTGCTCCAAGTGATGTCTACTCCGCTCTAGAGCGAGGAACGATTGATGCGACTGAATTTATCGGCCCTTACGATGATGAGAAGCTTGGATTCCAAGCGGTCGCTCCCTACTACTACGTACCAGGATTTGCAGAAGGGGCGGCAAACCTCTCCTTCTACGTCAATAAAGATGTGTGGGAATCACTCCCCTCAACATATCAACATATTTTTGAAACCGCGTGTGGCGAAGTACACCAGTGGATGAGTGCAAAATATGACGCAGAAAACCCCCGCGCTTTGGCAACCCTCACAAAAAATGGGGCGAAGCTACGCTCATTCAGCAATGAAATTTTGGATGCCGCCTACGACGTCGCTCAGGAGATCTACGCAGAAGAATCTGCCGTAAATCCTGATTTTAAAAAGATCTACGAGCATTGGAAAGCATTTCATCATCAGGAATATCAATGGTTCCGCGTCAATGAAAATCTCTTCCAACAATTTATGTATAAAAAATTGCGTGCTCAACGTTAACCTTAGCTCCAAAAGAGCGATGACGCAGATCTGTAACATATGGGGAGCATTCAGCTCCTCTATTCGCTATCTATCAAGGAGTCTACGTTTATGAAACGTCGTCAATTTATTCGTAAAACGGGAGTTGCGGCTGCAGCAACAACTGCGGGTTTAGCCCTCTCTCCTGCTGTGGCAAAAGAGGAGAATCCTAAAATTCGCTGGCGCTTAAGTTCAGGATTTCCTAAGAATCTCGATATTCTCTACAACGCCTCTGTAATGCTCTCTGAGCGAATCTCTGCTCTGACCAATGGTCAATTTGAGATTCAGGTCTTCGCTGCAAATGAGATTGTCCCTGCAACGCAAGTTTTTGATGCTGTTCAACAAGGAACGGTTGAGATTGGGCACACCGCCTCCTACTACTTTCATGGAAAGAATAAGGCGCTCTCCATCGACACTACTCTCCCATTTGGGATGACCACCCGCATGCAAAATGCTTGGCTGATCGAAGGGGGCGGATTAGAGCTTATGCGAGAACTCTTCGCTCGATACAATATCATCAACTTTATGGGAGGGAATACTACCGCTCAAATGGGAGGGTGGTTCCGTAAAGAGGTGAAGGGCTTAGAGGATCTTAAAGGGCTTAAATTCCGTATTCCTGGATTTGGGGGGGAGATTCTCTCACGGCTTGGGGTGATTCCACAAAGTATTCCTGCAAGTGATGTCTTCTCCTCATTAGAGAAAGGGACAATCGATGCTACAGAGTTTGTAGGCCCATATGATGATGAAAAGCTCGGCCTTCAAGCAGTCGCCCCCTACTACTATGTTCCAGGATTCTGGGAGGGCTCTGCTGGACTCTCTTTCTACGTCAATAAAGAGAAGTGGGAGACACTCCCAAAACTCTACCAAGATGCGTTTGCTACAGTCTCTGCCGAGGTCAATCAGTGGATGATTGCTAAATATGATGCTGAAAATCCAAAAGCGTTAGCAACGTTGACCCAAAATGGGGCAAAACTTCGCTCCTTCTCCAAAGAGATTCTCTCGGCAGCGTACAAAGTGGCTCAAGAGATCTACGCAGAGGAGTCAGCGAAAAATCCAGACTTTAAGAAAATTTATGATCACTGGAGCGCTTTCCACAATCAAGAGTATCAGTGGTTCAGAATTAACGAAAATATATTCCAACAATTTATGTTCAGCGAAACCCGTAGAAAATAGCGCTCAAGAGCTGAAAAAATATAATAGATAGGGTACAATCTCAATGCATTTTATTTTTGCGAGAAAGTACCCTTTATTTTTTGATTAGAGCTGAGTAACTATGGCTACATATAATACAAATGAATTTCGCAGCGGCTTAAAAATTATGCTTGATGGCGACCCTTACAACATCATCGAAAATGAGATGGTCAAGCCGGGAAAAGGTCAAGCATTTAACCGCGTAAAAGTACGTAATCTAAAAACAGGACGTGTCGTAGAGCGCACTTTCAAATCGGGAGAGTCGGTCGAAGCTGCCGATGTGATGGATACTGAGATGCAGTACCTCTACACAGATGGTGAATTTTGGCACTTCATGAATCCTGACACATTCGATCAAGTCGGCGCAAGTGAAGAGGCTGTAAGAGATGTAAAGCAGTGGTTAATCGAACAAGATACCTGCACAGTTACCCTCTATAATGGAGCTCCCCTTACGGTCACTCCCCCCAACTTCGTTGTCATGAAGATTGTTGAGACCGATCCTGGCTTAAAAGGGGATACCGCGGGTACAGGTGGAAAACCTGCAACGTTAGAGTCAGGCGCAGTTGTCCGTGTCCCACTCTTTGTTCAAACAGGTGAGACAATCCGTGTCGACACCCGCACAGGCGAATATGTATCGCGCGCTAATGATTAAACCGATCAATTAACCGCAAATTTTATATTTTTATAGTAGAAATGGAGAACTTAACTCATGAGTAGTAACGAAGTTGATCTTAAAAGGAGACGTGTGCTCACCTACGCCACAAGCGCAGTAGGAGCTATTGGAGCAGCGGCTTTAGGGGTTCCATTCATCAAGTCATGGATGCCAAATGAGCGTGCTAAGAATGCAGGTGCTCCCGTTGAGATTGACATCTCTAAATTACAGCCAGGCGAGCTTCTTCGCGTTGAGTGGCAAGGTAAACCTGTATGGATTTTAAGACGTTCTGATGCAATGATTGAACGTTTAAAGAATGAGATTCCTAAAAGCTCACTTGTTGACCCTGATTCGACGGATGCTCAACAGCCTGACTACGCTCAAAATGAGTTACGTTCAATTAAGGAAGAGTTCTTGGTCTTAGTTGGAATCTGTACCCACTTAGGGTGCTCCCCCACGTTCAGACCTGAAGTTGCCCCTGCAGATTTAGGTAGCGACTGGAAGGGTGGCTTCTTCTGTGCTTGTCACGGTTCACGCTTTGACCTTGCAGGGCGCGTCTTTAAAAACGTTCCTGCACCGCTCAACCTCGTTGTTCCTGAGCACTATTATATTAACGACCACTTAATTTTAGTGGGTAAAAATGAAGGAGATGCGTAATGGCTGAAAATAATCGTCATCCCGGCACCACAGGATTAATGGGCTGGATTGATGCTCGCCTCCCTGTTACACGGGCTATCCGTACTCATATGACTGAGTACTATGCACCTAAGAACTTCAATATCTTCTATGTTTTCGGGGTTCTTTCAATGGTTGTACTTGTTAACCAGATCCTAAGTGGTATTTGGTTAGTGATGCACTATAAGCCAGATGGAGCACTTGGAGCGACAGGTCTCCCTATCGCTTATATGTCTCTTGAAACTACCATTATGCGTGATACATCGTGGATGTGGCTCATTCGCTATATGCATACCGTAGGTGCTTCGATGTTCTTCATCGTTGTTTATCTCCACATGTTCCGTGGTCTTATTTACGGTTCACACCGTAAGCCTCGTGAGCTTGTGTGGCTCTTTGGTATGTTGATCTATCTTGTGCTCATGGCTGAGGCATTCATGGGGTATGTTCTCCCTTATGGACAGATGTCTTACTGGGGCGCACAGGTAATCATCTCCCTCTTTGGTGCAATTCCTTACATCGGTGACACTCTAGTAACTGGTATTCGTGGAGACTTCATCATCTCTGAAGCGACTCTTAGCCGCTTCTTCGCGCTTCACGTTATTGCACTACCACTTGTATTAGTTGGTCTTGTTGTGGCTCATATCCTTGCTCTTCATGAAGTTGGTTCAAACAACCCTGATGGCATCGATATTAAAGAGCACTTAGATGAAGATGGTAAGCCGCTTGACGGTATCCCCTTCCACCCCTACTACACAGTGCATGATACTTTTGCTGTAGGTGTCTTCTTAATCTTCTTTGCGTTGATTATCTTCTATGCACCAACAATGGGTGGTTACTTCATTGAAAAACCAAACTTTGAGCCTGCAAATCCATTAGCAACACCTGAGCATATTGCACCTGTTTGGTACTTTACCCCTTACTACTCAATCCTAAGAGCTGTTCCTTCATGGTTTGGTACTCAGATTTGGGGTGTATTAGCAATGGGCGCATCTATCGCAGTTCTCTTCTTCTTACCTTGGTTAGATAGAAGCCCTGTGCGCTCAATTCGCTATAAAGGTCCAATCACCAAAATTATGGTTACGCTCTTTGTGATCGCCTTCTTTATCCTAGGCTACACAGGGGTTCATCCTGCAACTCCAACACTTACGCTCTTATCGCGTATCTGTACAATCTTCTACTTTGTATTCTTCCTTGGAATGCCTATTTGGTCGAAGATGGATTCAGTAAAACCAGTTCCAGAAAGGGTGACAATGTAATGAGAAAATTAATTAATACAATTTTAGCCTCAATCATTATTCTTAGCGCAGGCACTCTTGTGAATGCGCAAGAGCGAGTAATGAGCGAAGTTCCTAAAATCAATGTTAAAGATCATGAATCTTTACAGCGTGGTATGGGACTCTTTGTTAACTACTGCTCAGGCTGTCACTCAGCTGAAGCGCAACGCTATAACCGTACAGCGCGTGATATCGGTTTCCCAGAGGAGATGTTGAGCGACGTTATTTTAACGGGTAGCTACTCAACACGTGAAGGGGAGTTCATCCCCTCTAAAGTGGGTGACTTGATGTACTCTGCAATGCATCGTAAAGATGGTGAGTATTGGTTAGGAGTAGCACCTCCCGATCTCTCCACAATCGTACGAGCAAAAGGGGCTGAGTATGTCTTCCAATATCTTCGCTCATTCTATATCGATCCAACACGCCCAGTTGGGGTGAACAATATCGCATTTGAAAACGCGGGTATGCCCCACGTACTTCTTGAGCTTCAAGGTGAATATGAGCCTATTATCGAAGAGGTACTTCCAAAGGGTTGTGCAGTTGCAGATGATGATAAGTGCGTTGCACAGAAGAAAGTAGTAGGCACACGTGCAATCGAAGGGAAAGAGGGCCTCTATAATGAGGGTGAATACCGTACTGCGGTTAACGATATCGTTAACTTCCTCTCCTACGTATCAGAGCCTGCGCAGATTGATCGTGCTAAATATGGCCCTTGGGTCATTGGATTCTTAATTATCTTCACACTCTTCGCTTACGCGCTTAACCGCGAGTACTGGAGAGATGTTAAATAATTTAGGCATCTAAATTGAGTCAAATATAATAAATAGTGAAAGGAGTAATAATTTATTACTCCTTCATTTTTTGTAAAAGGAGTAAATATATGTCTACACGCCGTACAGGTTTTGCACTTTTTAGTGAAAAGAATTCACTCAATGCTGATCGAATCGCTCTTACACTCGCAATTAAAAATATCCCTTACGACCTTGTTATTGTTGATCCTAATGATCCCCCAGAGGAGCTACTTGATGTTAATACACAAGTTATTCTCCCCTGTCTCTCCACTAGAGAAGTAGCGCTCTACTACTCAGGCATCATTCTTGAGTTTATTGATGAGCGTTTTCCTCACCCTCCCCTTCTCCCTAACGATCCTATTACTCGCGGAAAGTTCCGCCTAACGCTTAAAAAAATTGTTAAAGATTGGTATCCGCTTATCGAAAAAGGGATTGAAAAAGGGAAAGTTGATAAGAAGAGTGCAAAAGAGATCTCCGATATTTTAGAGACGCACAATATCCTCTTTAAAGAGCTCCCCTTCTTCCAGAGTGAAGATTTCTCTGTAATCGATGCAACTATCGCCCCTTTCTTATGGTGGGTTGATCAATTAGAGATTCCATATCCGAAAAATAGTAACTATATTCGTGCTTATGCAGATCGACTCTTTGAGATTGAAGCGATTGCAAAGACACTCTCTAAAAAGAAACTGTAGTGATTCATTATGATGACATCCAATAAACCTTATCTACTTCGCGCATTCTATGAGTGGATTTTAGATAATCGTTGCTCCCCCTATCTTCTTGTTGAAGCAACCCTCCCTTATGTAGAAGTTCCTGAACGCTTCATTAATGAGGGGAAGATTATTCTCAATATTCACCCGCAAGCGATTGCCCACTTCGATCTTGGAAATGAATGGATCACCTTCTCTGCTCGTTTTTCTGGCGTAGAAGAGCAGATCTCTATTCCAGTTGGTGCAGTGATCGCGATCTACGCTCAAGAGAATGGGCAGGGAATGGGCTTTGAACCTGAGGCTCTTCCTGAAGATTATGATGAAGCAACAGAGCTCAAAAAGAGTAGCAAGACCACATCACTAAGCGACAAACTTAGTATTGTGACAGGCGATGGGGAGCAATCAGAAAAAGACTCTGACACTCCTAAGCGTAAAAAAGGGCGACCCAATTTACGTATTATCGATTAATCAAATCACTCATCGAAGAGATAAAAATATGAGAGCCCTCTAATAGAGGGCTTTTTATTGCACGCTCTTCGCTTTAACCTCAACTTCGATTCTTCCCCCTTCTAACTGCAGGGAGAGAGAATCTCCTATATTAATCTTCTCAAACGCTTCAATAACCTCTCCCTCCCTCTCAACAATTGCATATCCTCGAGCAAGTGTTGAGAAAGGGCTCAAAGCTGATAATTTAGCACTCTGTATTGCGAGCATCTGCTTAAGAGTATTTACGCGATGCTCTAAGGCCTCTCGTAACGCCTCCCTTCTGCCATCTAATCGCTCCTGTAACTCTTCTACTCTCTCTTGGGGAGAATGGTAGAGTAGACGCGCCTCAAGTTGCTTCAACATCTCCTGCTCACGCTTAAGTACCCGAGAGGGGGAGAGATATTGAAGCGATTCTTCTCGTCTTAAGAGAGCCCCTTTCAGAAACTCAAGCCTCTTCTCCACCGCTCGAGTAAAAAGAGTTGTATAAGAGTCGAGACGCTGTTTCAAAACTTCAGCACTTTCAGCTGCCATTCGTGCAGCAACAGAAGGGGTTGCGGCTCGAAGATCGGCAACAAAATCGGCAATAGTGTAATCGGTCTCATGCCCAACTCCTGTAATAATAGGTTTAGAGGAGTCGCTGATCTTTCGTGCTAACTGCTCATCATTAAACGCCCAGAGATCCTCAATGGAACCCCCACCTCGCACTAAGAGGATGAGATCGATCTCCCCATCTTGATTTGCCTGCTCTAATGCATCAATTAAGGATGAAGGCGCCTCTCTTCCTTGCACTAAGGCGGGAAAGAGTTGGTAAGGGATATCGGGACGATGGTGCGTTAATACACGCTTCACATCCTGTAGAGCTGCCGCAGTAGGCGAGGTAATAATTCCTATCTTTTTAGGATGTTTCGGAATTACTTTTCGCTCTCGATCAAAGAGCCCCTCTTTTGTGAGCCGCTCCTTTAACGCTAAATACTCTGCGTAGAGATTACCGACGCCCCCAATCTCTACCCTCTGCACAATTAGCTGATAATCCCCTCGAGGAGCATAAACCGATAATTTAGCCACAACCCGAATAGTATCCCCCTCCTTCAAAGGAGCTGATAGCGTTGCAGCGGTTGATCGCCAAATGACCGCTCGTATCGTGGCGTTTCGATCTTTAAGGAGAAAATAGAGATGCCCAGAAGCAGGTCGAGCAAGATTAGAAATCTCCCCCTCCACTAAAAGATAGAAGAAGCGCTCCTCCATCAATTGCTGAATCTTTTCAGTTAAGGAGGTTACACTCTCTACCCCCTCTGCTACTTGCGGGGATGAGAAGAGATCATGATTCATTTTTCCCCTCTCTTCTCTTGCTCTTTCGCTTCATTCCAATATTGATCGAGCTCTAACAGCGTTCTCCCCTCAAAATCTCCCGCTACCCGCTCTTCAATATAACGAAAGCGGCGACGAAACTTCTCATTACAGCGGGCAAGTGCACGTTCAGGGGCGATGTTAAGATGACGCGCCAAATTGACCAGCGCAAAGAGTAGATCTCCAAACTCTTCTTCACTCTTCTGCTGCTCTTGGTTAGCAACTTCGGTAAGAAATTCTTGCAACTCTTCTTCCACCTTCTCCTCAACATCAGAGCGATTATCCCAATCAAATCCAACAGCAGCTGCCGCTCTCTGAATCGCCTCCGCCTCCTTTAGCGTAGAGAGAGAAGCGGGAACCTCCTCTAAAATTCCTTTCGAAGCGGGAAGCCCCTTCTCAAGACGCTCTTCTGCTTTAATTCGCGCCCAATCCGCTTTCTGCTCCTCTTTTGAATGGTAAACCGCTCCTGCAAAGACGTGAGGATGGCGACGAATCAACTTCTCATTGAGATTCTTCACCACATCATCAATCGTAAATTGAGCATTCTCTTTAGCGATCTCACTATGGAGCAGAATCTGAAGGAGAAGATCTCCTAGCTCCTCTTTTAAATTCTCTGAATCTTGAGCAATAAGCGCCGCAATCACTTCAGCACTCTCCTCCTGAAGATAGGGAATTAAGGATTGATGCGTCTGCGCACGATCCCACGCACACCCATTCTCCCCCCTTAAAGTGGTAATAATCTGACATAAACGGCTCCACTCACTCATCAATCGCTCCTTACTCATCTTAAAAGAGCTATTTTACCTGAGATAAAGTGATGCTCGATAGAGTATTTTCCCAATCGCTCCATGATAAAATGGCCCCTTAAATATTTTATCGATCAATTGACCCTATCTTGGAACGCACAAATATGAGCTATACCATCATCATCCCTGCACGAATGCACTCCACTCGCCTCCCTAAAAAAATGCTCCACCCCATTGATGGAGAGCCTCTTATCTACTGGAGCTGGAGAGCTGCGCAGAAATCAGCAGCAGACCAAATTATCATCGCAACGGATCATGAAGAGATCTACCAAACGATGAAAGCTTTTGGTGCTAAAGTCGTTATGACCTCCTCCTCCCATGAGACGGGGACAGATCGCTTAAGTGAAGTAGTCACAACACTAAATATCGATAATGATGAGATTATCCTCAACTGGCAGGGGGATGAGCCCTTTCTCCCTGCAGCTCTTGCTGACAATGTTGCAGAGCGCTTACAAGAGTCCAATGCGGCGATGGCAACATTAGCAACCCCCCTCACCAATTGGGCTGATCTTCATAATCCTAATATTGTTAAAATCGCAATGGGGGATCATCAGCGAGCACTCTACTTTTCACGCGCGCCGATCCCCTTTCCCCGCGATCTTGAGGCTCAAAAGGGAGCGATTCCCCCACCCTATCAAGGGCATTACTACCGCCATATTGGACTTTATGCGTATCGCACCCACTTTTTGAAGGAGTATCCTACCCTCTCACCCTCCCCGTTAGAGGAGCTTGAGCGTCTTGAACAGTTACGAGCCCTTGCAAATGGCTACCAAATCGAAGTATTAGTGACAGAGGAGACTCCACCTAATGGCATCGATACAGCAGAAGATCTAGAGAATGCTATCGAATGGTTCTCTCAACAGAGATAATCCGCTACGATTCCCCTCTCCTTTCAATTTAACTATCTAAAACTTAAGAGTGAGACCCTATGATTACCCGATTTTTTGCGCTACAACGCATCAGCTCATGGATTTTTCGTAAATTAACCCGCGTTAAAGCCCCATGGTTTAAAAATAATTTCATCAACCTTTTTGCTAAACTCTACAAGATCAATTGGGCGGAGAGTCGCCGTAAAAAGGCTGAAGAGTTTATCCATTTTAATGATTTCTTCACCCGTGAACTGGAAGAGGGAGCACGCCCGATTGCTGAAAGCCTCTTCGTCTCCCCTGCTGATGGTAAAATTGCAGCATTTGGGCAACTCAAAGAGACCCAATTTATTGAAGCGAAAGGGCACCATTTTGAGCTTGCATCCCTGATCGCTAATCCAGAACTGGCGCAAGATTTTGCCAACGGCTCATTCGCTACAATCTATCTCTCCCCAGCCAATTATCACCGTGTTCATATGCCGATTACGGGGCGCCTTCTTGAGAGTGTCCATATCCCAGGTCGCCTCTATAGCGTCTCTCTAAAAACAGCTGAACGCATCCCCTCTCTTTTTGCTGAAAATGAGCGTTTAGTAACCATCTTTGAGACTGAAATTGGGCGCATGATCCTCATTTTGGTGGGGGCAATTAATGTTTCGAGTATGGAGACTGTCTGGAGCGGATTGGTCACTCCCCCTTATGCGAAAGTTCCCCTCTACAAAAATCATGAGGCTGAAGATATAATCATCGAGAAAGGGGAAGAGATGGGGCGTTTCAATATGGGATCTACAGCGATTGTGATTACAGAAGCGAAAGCGATCGAATTTGCCCGTACCATCGCTCAAAATGCTCCTATTAGATTAGGAGAGCAGCTTATGAATCCTAAAATAACCGCAGAAAATGATCCTACCCTCTCTCAATAAGGGGAGCGTTCGATATTATATTGCTCAAAGTATGAGAAACCGCTATACTTGCACACTTGATTTTAGCCCTTATCTGTTTAAGCAAGATTCTTAACTTTAGGGCTATTGTCTCCTTGTCTTACGCTCATCAATAGAGAGCGAAGACTTTAATGTACTTTATTAAATCCAGAAGGAGCATGTTAATGCGTCATTATGAAGTAATTTTCCTCGTTCACCCAGATCAAAGTGAACAAGTTCCTGCGATGGTTGAGCGCTATCGCGATATTATCACTCAAGATGGTGGTAAAATTCATCGTGAAGAGGATTGGGGTCGCCGTCAATTAGCGTATCCAATTCAAAAAATTCACAAAGCTCACTATGTACTCATGAATATTGAGTGTACTGAAGAGGCGCTTGCTGAATTACAGAGTGCATTCCGCTTTAATGATGCGGTAATTCGTGATCTTATCGTTGGTCGTGATGAAGCGATCACTGAGCCTTCTGTTATTGCTGCTCCTAAGCAACGTGCTGAGCGTAATGATGAAGCATCAGATAATGATTCCGAAGAGCAAGAAGATTAATTCTTTCTCGCCCACCCTAAACATTCAGAAAAGGATATAAATATATGTCACGTTTTGTTCGTCGTAGAAAGTATTGCCGTTTCACTGCTGAAGGCGTTAAAGAGATCGATTATAAAGATATCGACACCCTTAAGCACTACATCACTGAAACAGGTAAAATTGTACCTAGCCGTGTAACAGGTACAAGCGCGCGTTATCAGCGTCAACTCTCAACAGCGATTAAGCGCGCACGTTACATTGCGCTTCTTCCCTACACACATCAACACTAATCACTAAGGAGCAAATTAAATGCAAGTTATTCTTTTAGAGAAAATTTACAATTTAGGTGAAC
The DNA here is from genome assembly GCA_030150565.1 of Cardiobacteriales bacterium. GTDB lineage: Bacteria > Pseudomonadota > Gammaproteobacteria > Cardiobacteriales > Wohlfahrtiimonadaceae > JAAZCI01. The sequence continues at coordinate 20,053 of JASLFR010000062.1, forward strand.
TTGGTGACATGGTTGATGTTAAACCAGGTTATGCACGTAACTTCCTTCTTCCACAAGGTAAAGCGACAGAAGCGACTCCTGCAAATATTGCACGCTTTGAAGAGCGTCGTGCAGAGTTAGAAGCAGCTCAAGCAGCGCTTTTAGCAGATGCTCAAGCGCGTGGCGAGAAACTCGATGGTTTAGTGATCACAATGCAAGTTAAAGCGGGTGCTGAAGGTCGTCTCTTCGGTTCTGTTACTGCAAATGATATCGCTACTGCAATCACTGATGCAGGTGTAAACCTTGATCGTAAAGAAGTACGTATCAACAACAACTCAATTCGCGCAGTTGGCGAGCACACTGTTGCCCTTCAACTCCACCCTGATGTTGTTGTAGAGATCAAAGTAAACGTAGAAGCAGCAGAGTAATCAGTAGAGTCTGATCGTTTTAGATCGATCCACTCAAATAAAAAAAGCCTCCCAAATTTTGGGAGGCTTTTCTCTTTTTAGGAGAACCGATCTCTACTACTTCTTCTCAGTCGGTAGAGTAATCGCAATAAAGGTTGTTGTTCCATTACGATTCATCAAGAGACGTAAAACTGGCTCTGATTTATAGAGCTCCATCGCTCTATTAAAATCGGCTGCATTCTTAATCTCTGTATCGTTGATCTGTAAGAGAATATCTCCTGAACGCAATCCTGCTTGAGCGCCAACTCCTTGAGCAACTTGTGTAATCACAACCCCTTGCCCATCTTTCACACTCTCAACCACAATATCGAGACGATTCTTCACAGAATCTTGCGGTAGAGCTGTTGCGATTTGATCGCTATCTAACGCTTGAATCTCAACCTTTAAAGTCTGCTCTTTTCCACTACGAAGCACTACAACATCTACGGTTTGATTAGCGCGAACACGGCTCACCATTGCTGGGACTTGGCTGGAGGTGAGTACTTCTTGACCATTAAATTTCAGGATAACATCTCCAGCTTTAATGCCCCCCTTCTCAGCAGGACTCCCCGCAACAACATTAGCGACGAGCGCACCTTTTGGTCGATCCATCTTAAAACTCTTCGCAAGCGGAGCTGTTACCTCCTGAATAGAGACTCCTAACCAACCGCGAGAGACTTTACCATCAGTTTTCAACTGCTCTACAACCTCCATCGCAAGATCGATAGGAATCGCAAAGCTCACCCCCGCATAATTCCCTGTGCTGGTATAGATTTGGGAGTTGATCCCAATCACCTCCCCCTTAGTATTGAAGAGAGGCCCCCCTGAGTTACCTGGGTTAACCGCAGCATCGGTCTGAATAAAGGGAGTTAAATGATCATTTGGAAGATTACGCCCAATTGAGCTAATAATTCCTTGCGTTGCGGTGTAATCAAATCCAAAGGGAGAACCTACCGCCATCACCCACTGTCCTACTTTTAATTCAGAGACATCTCCAATCTTTACAGCGGGAAGATCTTTCGCCTTAATACGCAAGACCGCAACATCTGAACGATCATCCTTACCCACTAATTCAGCAGTAAGCTCTCGGCGATCTGCTAAATGGACGGTAATCTCATCCGCTTTCTCAATCACGTGTGCATTAGTAACAACTAAGCCATCCTCTTCTAAGATAAAGCCTGAACCCGCGCCCCGAATTTGACGCTCCTGACGTAGAGGTGACTCACCAAAGAGCCCCCCGAAAGGATCATCACCAAAGGGAAAATCGAAAAAACCTCTAAAAGGGTTAGTCTCAACAACATCACGCCCCTTTGTAGTGATGCTCACAACCGCCTCTTTATTCTTCTCAAAGAGAGTGCTCCAATCAGGCAGTGCATCAGCAATTGCACCCTGCGCCATCAGTAGAGCACCGATTAGCGTAGCGCCTAAACCTCGCTTCATCCTCTCAATTTTCATCTATCGACTCCTTTATAGTCTGGTTAAAAAAAGAAAACATACTCTATTTTAATGGCGCTCTATCCCATTTTTTCAACCCTTTGTGTAAAAAATAGGGAGTTTTAGATCATTTTTTAAACATCTTCTTTGAGAAAAATTCCCCCTTAAGAGAGGGAAAATATTGAAAATAGATGACCCTCCTCAAGAAAAGAAAACTCTCCCCCCTATTCCACTTAAAATCTTTGCAACAAGTGAGAAAATGGGCTATCTCTTTATATCTTACTTTTTTCTTAAGTGATTAAATTTTTCTCTACATTTTAAATTAAGCAACAGACATTTAAGGAGTCACTATGATAGTGAGCAGTAGCTGGAATTGGCTCTGGCAGAAACATGATGAGATTAAAGGAGCCTTCCGCTTCTTTTTTAAAGGAGAAGCCCCTAAGGTTCACGACAATATCACCTCAGGCTCCAAATCACGCATCTATAAGGAGGAGAGTGGTGATCGTGTTCAATATACCCCCGATCACCCTAACGAAGAGCAACCTAAGCGGACCTATAACCGCATTCAATTAGCAGGATTAATTGCAGGGCCGCTCCTCTTCTTTATCCTCTTCTTTCTCTTCAATCCAGAAGGGTTATCTCATCAAGGGCGTGCCGTTTTAGCGGGAACGGTTTGGATTGCGATCTGGTGGATGACAGAAGCGATCCCAATTCCTGCAACCTCCCTCTTACCCCTGATCCTCTTCCCTCTAACGGAAGGGGCTCCATTAAAGAGCACAGCAGCATCGTATGGTGATACGACAATCTTCCTCTTTATGGGGGGCTTTATGCTCGCTCTTGCGATGGAGAAGTGGAATCTACACCGAAGAATAGCCCTCAATATCATCTCCGCCATTGGAACTAATACCAATCTCATTATTTTAGGATTTATGGTGGCAACAGGCTTCCTTTCGATGTGGATCTCCAATACTGCAACCGCCATGATGATGGTCCCTATCGGTCTTGCGATTATCTATCAAGTCTCTGAAGGGTTAAAAGATCAACCCCATATCGATACCTCAAAAGAGAATTTCAAATTTGGTAAAGCGTTAATGCTGGGAATCGCTTACTCCGCCTCTCTTGGTGGAATCTCAACACTTATTGGAACGCCCCCCAATACCCTTTTAGCGGGAGCTATCAACAATATGTATGGCGTTGAGATCTCCTTTGCTAGCTGGATGCTCTTTGGAGTTCCTGTTGGTTGGGGGTTTCTCTTAATGGTCTGGATCTATCTCACCCGTTTCGCTTATCGTTCAGAGTTTAAAGAGCTCCCTGGTGGTCGTGCTGTTATTCGAAGTGAGAAAGAGAAACTTGGCAGAGCCTCTTTTGAGGAGCGCGCCGTCTTTATCGTCTTCTTACTAGCAGCTTTTGCGTGGATCACCCGCTCATTCCTACTTCAAAAATTTATCCCAACCCTTGACGATACAATCATCGCTATGTTGGCTGCACTTATCCTCTTTATTATTCCCTCTAAAAATCGTGCTGGTGACCGCCTGCTCGATTGGAATAGTGCGCTTAAACTCCCTTGGGGTATTCTGCTCCTCTTTGGGGGTGGATTAGCCATCGCAACAGGATTTGCTCAATCGGGGCTCTCTACATGGATTGGCGAGCGCTTGATGGCGCTTGAAGGGGTCTCTCTTCTCACTGTTATGCTGATTGTAGCAACGCTTGTGATCTTCTTAACCGAAGTCACCTCTAATACTGCAACAGCATCGATGATGTTCCCAATTATGGGGGCTCTTGCTTTCGCCTTAAATATCCACCCTTATGCAGTGTTAGTGGTTTCAGCTGTTACGGCATCAGCCGCCTTTATGCTTCCTGTTGCAACGCCACCAAATGCTGTTGTGTTTGGCTCTGGATATCTAAAAATCAATGATATGGTTCGTGCAGGGATGGCGTTAAATGTGATTGGCGTTACACTCATCACCTTCTCTGTCTACCTCTTAATGCCCCTTCTTTGGGATATTGATCTCAACGCATTTCCTGAGGCGTTTAAAGGAGAAATCAATCAAGGATAGTGCTCTGAATCAACCTTAAGAGAGCTAAAAAAAGCCCCGTAAGAGAATCTCTTGCGGGGCTTTTTTATGAATCGGCAAAAGATAAATGCCTTAGATAAACTCACTCAAAATCTGATTAAGAAAGAGAAATCCAGAATCGCTACTCCGAATACGTTGTTCGGAGAGATCGATCAATCCTCGCTCCTCAAGCTGCTCCAATTTTGGGAAGAGCTGCTCATTCTCTAAAAAAGTGCGCTGCTGCCAATACGCTTGGGGCACTCCCTCTTTTAGACGGAGCACATTCATTAAAAATTCAAAAGGGAGATCCTCCGCCTCAATCATCCGCTTGGTTAAACGCTCCCCTCCACTCTTTTCAATGTAGGTGCGGGGATGCTTCTCAATCTGGGTGCGGTAGATCTTTCTCTCATTCATCATGGTGATCTTTCCATGCGCTCCCGCGCCAATCCCCACATAATCACCAAAACTCCAATAGTTGCTATTGTGACGGCTCTCAGAGCCACGCTTTGCAAAAGCGGAGATCTCGTAATGGTGAAAACCAGCCTCTGCTAACCGTGCGTAACTCTCAATCTGCATCTGCTCGATCAACTCCTCATCAGGAAGATTGGGCTGATAGCGGTAGAAGTAAGTATTAGGCTCAAGAGTCAATTGATAATGGGAGAGATGGGTCGGCTCGAGTGCTAAAACACCCTCAAGATCAGAGATCGCCTCCTCAAGACTCTGATCAGGCAACCCAAACATAAGATCACAATTGATCTCCTCAAAGCCGACGCTTTTAGCAATACTTACCGCTTCAATCGCCTCCGCCGCATCATGAATACGACCAATCTTTTTAAGCCGTTCATTATCGAGGCTCTGCACCCCAATCGAGAGCCGATTCACCCCCGCCTCACGATACCCTTCAAAATAGCTACTATCCACTGTTCCTGGATTTGCCTCCAACGTAATTTCACATTGGGAGGTGAAGGTTAAATATTGGCGTAACTCTGAAAAGAGCCCTTTTAAGAGATGGGGAGGCATAAGACTCGGCGTCCCCCCTCCGATAAAGATGGAGTGAATTGAGCGCCCCCAAATCATGGGGATAATTTCCAGCAGATCATCCACCATCGTGGCAAGATAGGGCTCATAGAGCGATTCATTATTGGTGTGTGAATTGAAATCACAATAGGGGCATTTCTGAATACACCAAGGAAAATGGATATAGAGACTTAAAGGGATCATAAAACACCTTTCTTACCCATCATGAGCAAGTAATTAAGAGGAGAATTATTTATGCATAGATCTGAAGAAGAGCTACGCCAAAGAGCGCAGCGTATCTTAACACTCATCGGTTCAAATGAGAATGAAGCGAATATTGTGACAGAGCACCTGATCGGAGCAAACCTTAAAGGGCATGACAGCCATGGAATCGGTATGCTCCCCTTCTATGCTGAGAGCGCAAAAGAGGGGCGACTCATCCCCAATCAAACTGCGAAAGTGATTAACGATTTTGGAGCTATTTTACAAGTTGATGCGCAACGAGGCTTTGGCCAACGAATTGTGAAAGAGACTCTTGAACAGGGGATTGAGCGGGTCTCATCTACAGGAATTGCGCTCGTTACCATCAAAAATGCACACCATATGGGGCGAATCGGAACATATGGAGAGCAGGTTGCTCAGAGTGGAAAGGTGGGGCTCTTCTTTGTCAATGTGATCGACTTTCCTGAAGCGCTTGTTGCCCCATTTGGGGGATCAAAGGCGCGCTTTGGCACCAATCCCATCTGCATCACCTTCCCTAAAACAGAGCAGCATCCCGCTTTTCTGCTCGACTTTGCAACAAGTGCTGTCGCTTTTGGAAAGACTCGCGTCGCCTACCTTGCTGGAGATAAATTTGAGCATCAGTATCTCTTAGATCATAAAGGAATCCCCACCAACGATCCTACGGTGATGCATGAAGCCCCTTTAGGTGCACTACGCCCCATTGCAGAGCATAAAGGGGGGGCCTTAATCAGCGCAACTGAATTTATGGCGGGGCTTCTCTCCCGTGGAGGGACTAATCAACCAAATAATCCTCGTAAGGGGGGAATCGTCAATAATATGACAGCGATTCTGATCGACCCCCAAAAAGTGAGCGACCTCTCCCACTTCACCCACGAGTATGATGCGATGATCGACTATATAAAATCTTCGCCCGCCCCTTTCGATCCTCTTTTAATGGCGGGAGAACCTGAAATTAATCACTATAAAGAGCGGAGTAAAAATGGAGTCTATATTAGCGATAATGAGTGGGCAGAAATTATCGCAACCGAAGAACGGTTAGAGAATAGTCGAAAATAGATTGTCGAAACAGCGCTTTACCATGAGGGCTTACTCAATTTTCCTCTTTGGGAAAAAAGATTACTGAAAGATGGAATAAGTGCTAATATTAATATTCGTAGGCACTCGCTTACTTCAGGCTGAATATACTGAATTTTCAATGTAACAATCTTGATGAATCATCCTATATGTATAAGGAGAAAACATGTCGGACGTAACAAAATCTTTACAAGAGATGCGCAATAAATATGTTGCTCGTGGCGTTAGCAACGGTAACTTAAACATTGCGCGTTCAGCAAAAAATGCAACCATCATGACCGCTGAAGGCAAAGAGTTTATCGACTTTGCTGGTGCAATCGGTGTGATGAACGTTGGTCACTGCCACCCTAAAGTAGTTGAAGCAGCTAAAAACCAGATCGATGAGCATATCCATCCTGGTTTCAACGTAATGATGTATGAGAGCTATTTACAGCTCTGTAAGCGTCTTTGTGAAGTAACTGCAGGTACGCATGAGAAGAAAGCGATTCTCTTCAACTCAGGTGCGGAAGCTGTTGAGAATACAGTGAAGATTGCGCGCCGTTACACAGGTCGTCAAGGAGTTGTTACATTTGATCGCGGATTCCACGGTCGTACAAACATGACAATGGCGATGACCAGTAAAGTAAACCCATACAAAATCGGTTTCGGTCCTTTCGCATCAGAAGTCTACAAAGCGCCCTTCCCTTACGTTTATCAACGTCCCGCACACATGACAGAAGAGGAGTATATCGATCAGACAATCGCTGAGTTCGATCTCTTCTTCAAATCAACAGTTGATGCAAAGAGTGTTGCTGCTCTCGTTATTGAGCCTGTACAAGGTGAAGGTGGATTCTTACCTGCACCAAAAAAATTCATGGAGCACGTCTATAACTTCTGTCAAGAGAATGGCATCGTATTCGTAGCAGATGAGATTCAAGCAGGTTTCTCACGTACTGGTAAGCTCTTTGCAATGGAGCACTACGGCATCACTCCTGATCTTCAAACAGCATCAAAATCACTCGCAGCAGGATTCCCCTTAAGTGCGGTGATCGGTAAAGCTGAAATCATGGATGCAGCACTTCCAGGTGAGCTTGGTGGTACATTCTCAGGTAGCCCTGTTGCATGTGCGGCAGCGCTTGCAGTTCTTGAGATTATCGAAGAGGAGAACCTCAACGAGAAAGCTGAACAGCTTGGTCAAAAAATTGAAGATAAATTGAAAGAGCTTCAAAAAGAGCACGCATTTATCGGTGATATCCGCCGTTTAGGTGCAATGGTAGGTGCTGAGATCGTTAAAGATCCTGAAACACGCACACCAGATGCTGCAAAGACCAATGCAATCACTAAATATGCAAATGATAATGGTCTTCTCCTTCTCTCTGCGGGTATCAACAGCAACGTTATCCGCTTCCTTGCTCCATTAACCATCACTGATGAAGAGCTCGAGAAAGGATTTGCAATCTTAACAGAATCCTTCAAAGCATAATGCTTTAGAGGAGACTCTGTAACAGAGGGAGCCCCAGCAGGTAATATTGCTGGGGTTCTTTTTTTTAAACTTTTTCAATCAATTAAGAGGTTTATTAATTAATATATTATGAGTGGTAAAAAATTTAATAAGAGTATGTCCTCAATGGATATTCTTTTCCTCGCCATGGGCGCTATGCTCGGCTGGGGATGGGTTGTACTCTCTGGCGAATGGGTTGCTGATGCTGGATTTTTAGGGGCGATTGTCGCCTTCTTAATTGGGGGAACTTTAGTCACCCTCATTGGATTAACATATGCAGAGCTTGCCGCTGCGATTCCCGAAACAGGGGGTGGAGTTGTCTTTGTTGAGCGCGCTTTTAAATATCGGCCGCTCGCGTTTATTGCAGGTTGGTCGGTCCTCTTTGGATATGTATCGGTCATCACTTTTGAGGCGGTCGCCCTCCCTACAGTACTCGATTACATTATCGATGTTGAACATATAGGGTATCTCTGGACGCTTGGAGATCCTGATCAAGAAGCGGGGGCAGAGGTCTACCTCTCGTGGGCACTAATCGGCTCTGTTGGAGCGCTTCTTCTTGGCTTGCTCAACTATTTTGGTATTAAGCCTGCTGCAATTTTCCAAACCATTTTCACAATTACAGTAGTGATTGTTGGCTTTATCCTTGTCTATGGTGCGGTCACGAATGGGACTCAAGAGTACCTCTCTCCCCCCTTTAGAAATGGTATTGGGGGAACGATGAGCGTTATGATTATGATCCCCTTCCTCTTTGTAGGCTTTGATGTAATTCCTCAAGTAGCAGCTGAGGTTAATGCGCCTGCTAAAGCGATTGGACGAATTATTATCATCTCAATTGTTACCTCTGTTCTCTTCTATCTTCTCATCGTTTATGGGGTAACGGTCGGTCTTGCGCCTGAACGGTTGAAAGATTCTGCACTCGCAACTGCTGAAGCGATGTCAACGCTCTTTAATAATCCCATCTACGGGAAGATCTTAGTTGTTGGGGGTGTTGCGGGAATCATCACCAGCTGGAACGCCTTTATCATTGGGGGGAGCCGTGTTCTCTACGCAATGGCGATCCGCAATATGGTACCTCGCTGGTTTGGTGTGATTCATCCACGTTACAACACACCAACTAATGCCGTAATTTTCTTAGCAGGATTAGCATTCTTCGCCCCCTTCTTAGGGCGTCCTGCACTTGTTTGGATCGTAAATGCTGGAGGAATTGGGATTGTGATCGGTTACCTTATCGTCACACTCGCTTTCATGAAGCTGCGCCAATCGGAGCCGACATTAGCGCGCCCTTACAGCATCAAGTATCCAAAAGTGATCGGCATCTCCGCGATTATCTTAAGCATCAGCTTTATCGCTCTCTATATGCCGGGAATGCCTTCTGCACTCCAATTCCCTATTGAGTGGTCGATTGTCTTTGGTTGGTACATTTTAGGGATTCTTCTTTTTGTGCTAAATCAACTCTTTTTAAAGCAAAAATAGAGGCATCTTTAGTAAGCAATAATTTCTGAAATCTGTTGATATACTCATTATCTAACAGACGTTTAGTTAAATAATCTAAGGATTATGAGAGCAAGAAATTAACGCTGAAAATAGTAATTAGCATGCAACCGTGTTAAATATATGTACGGGCTTTTTAGGAAGCCCGTTTTTTATTGCGCTCTATTTCTTAAAAAGTAGAGTTTTTTAGTTCAAACTGGCTCGATTTTATTACAACAAAAAAAGGGCCATTAACTGGATGCGGTCATAACAAATGAACGCACGCAAAGATGAATATCCTTTGGAGGGGATTCTTTTTTATGAGTAACCAACAGTTAAATAAGAGTGTGTCATCGCTAGATGTACTCTTCCTAGCGATGGGCGCAATGCTCGGCTGGGGCTGGGTGATTCTATCGGGAAGTTGGGTGGATAATGCTGGCTCACTTGGGGCGATTTTAGCCTTTGCAGGGGGCGGATTATTGATTATCTTAATCGGTTTAACCTATGCAGAACTTGCAACAGCACTTCCTGAAACAGGTGGGGGCATAATCTTTGTTCTACGCGCCTTTGGGAAGAAGTTGAGCTTCATTGCTGGCTGGTCGATTCTCTTTGGGTATGTCTCTGTTATCGCTTTTGAAGCAGTAGCACTCCCAACCGTTCTCGACTACCTCGTCACCTTCGATCATATTGGAAAGATGTGGACAATCTTTGGTGATGATGTCTACTTTAGCTGGGCCATTATCGGCTCACTTGGGGCTGTTGCACTTGGTGCACTCAATCTTGTAGGCATTCGTTCTGCAACGATTTTCCAAACCGTCTTCACAATCGCAATCGTCTCTGTCGGTTTCCTTCTCGTATTTGGAGCCTTCTATACAGGTGAAACCCAGCAATTGAAGCCCTTCTTTAAAGGGGGACTTTCAGGGTCGCTCTCTGTTCTTCTTGTAGTTCCCTTCATGTTTGTGGGCTTTGATGTAATTCCACAGATCGCAGCGGAGGTGAAGCAACCGAAAGTGATCGGTAAACTCCTCGTAATCTCAATTGTGAGTGCACTTCTCTTCTATATCCTTATTATCTATGGAGTGGCGATCGGCTTAACACCTGAAGAGCTAAAAAATTCTAAATTAGCAACGGCAGACGCGATGTCTAATATCTATAACCGTGCAATTTTTGGAAAGATTTTAGTGATCGGCGGTGTTGCAGGAATCATCACCAGCTGGAACGCATTCGTAATCGGTGCGAGCCGAATCCTCTATGCGATGGCAAAACGGGGAATGCTTCCTAAATGGTTTGAAGTGTTACATCCAAAATATAATACCCCTTCAAATGCAATCATCTTCCTTACAGTATTGGCGGTATTCGCTCCACTTTTAGGTGTGAAAGCGCTCGGATGGTTAGCAACAGCGGGTGGAATTGGGGTAGTTGGTGGTTATCTCATCATCACATTAGCGTTCCTTAAATTGCGCCAAACAGAGCCCAATTTAGAGCGCCCCTACCGCATTAAGCACCCTCGCTTTGTCGGTTATGCAGCGGTAGCGATGAGTATCTTCTTACTCGTTGTTGCAGCGATTAACCCCTATCTTGAGAGCCGTGCAGCACAGAAAGCGACAATCACTCAAAATGAGATCATCGAATCGATCATCTCAAGCGAGCATTATGAATCGCTCACTCCTCAGCGGGTTACTGAGCATGTTGAGCAGTTGCGCAAAATTAAGCAGGAAGCTCATGCAAACCGCCTCTCAGAAGAGGAGATGCGCCATCTATTAGTGGCTGAAGTCGCTGAACGCTTTAAGTACGAAGCGACTGCAAAAGAGATCTTTACCGTTGAGTCGAGTTTGGATCATCTTGCCCGCTCACTTACCAATGAGCGTGAGCCAAAACAGGAGGTCTCTGGCTTCATCTTCCCTGTTGAGTGGATGCTCTTCCTAGGGTGGTATGGATTAGGATTAATCCTCATGATGCAGATGATTAACAATCAACGTCGCGAACGTAAAATCATCAGTTAATTGCTCAATCATCTCTAAGCAGAGATAAAATTAAGAGAGGGATCAAAATTATTTGATCCCTTTTTCTTTTGCTCAAAAGAGAGGCAACTGAATCATTATCAAGATTAAGTGATTGAGATTGTTGCATGTTACATTTCACTCCCCGCTTTCCTAAATGAAAACAGAAGAGTATAAGAGAGCATTCCCGCTACCCTCTCTTATAAAAGTGTGCTATTAATTGCTAAGCCCATCATCTATATGGGTGCGCAAATTATATGGATATGAAAATAAAAATGCGCAGGAGGCATCGATGCGGGTAATCACTCCTTGGATCGATGAATGATGTAATTTTGCCCCGCTTTTAATTATTGGGGGTGGAGATTAAAAATTATGAGTGTAAATAATGAACTGAAACGGAGCGTCTCAACCATGGACGTCCTCTTCCTCTCTATGGGCGCAATGCTCGGATGGGGCTGGGTGATACTCTCCGGAGAGTGGGTTGCAACTGCTGGTGTTTTAGGGGGAATTCTCGCATTTGCGGGGGGAGGATTACTGATGATCCTCATCGGCCTTACCTACGCTGAATTAGCCACAGCGATGCCTGAATCGGGAGGGGGCGTTGTCTTTGTCCTACGGGCGTATGGGCGAAAGCTCGGCTTTATTGCAGGCTGGTCCGTCCTTTTTGGATATGTCTCTGTCATTGCGTTTGAGGCGGTAGCGCTTCCAACGGTTCTGGACTATATCGCTCCTATCAATCATAAAATATTCCTTTGGGATATTGCAGGCTCGCAAGTCTATCTAACATGGGCGATTATCGGAACACTCGGTTCATTAGCGATCGGTGTGCTCAACTATGTGGGGATTCGTACCGCTACAATCTTTCAATCAGTCTTTACGGTTGCGATTGTCGCTGTGGGGCTCCTCCTTGTATTTGGTGCTTTCACTAAAGGGACAACGGAAGATCTTGGCCCAATGTTCGTTGGGGGCGCTAAAGGGACGATTGCGGTTCTCATCATGGTTCCCTTTATGCTTGTAGGATTTGATGTTAT